>JBBIJV010000313.1:0-1528 GCA_037445815.1 Rhodospirillaceae bacterium | reverse complement strand
GAGCGCGAGCGCCGCGGCCGCCGGCCACACCCCGTCCGCGGCGCGGTCGACGAGCCACTGCGCCTCCCACACGGCGAGAGCCGCGGCCAACCAATAGGCCGTGACGTGCAACGCGTGCGCGAGCCGGCCGAACTGCGCCTCACGCGCGCGCAAGAAAAAGAGCATTGCGGCGAAGACGGCGGGCCAACCGAGCCAGCCGAATTCGCGGGCCGGATGCCCGTACGCGAGCACGGCGACGGCGCCGAAAAGCGCCGCCAGCGGCCACGCCGCGAGACCGAGCCAATTGAGCCGCGGCCAAGCAACCTTCGGCGCGATTGCGACGGCAAGCACCGTCGTGGCGGCGACGAAACCGAGCATCGATGCGAACTGCGCTTCCGAGCCGACGCTGCGCACGATCTCGGCGAAGCCGCCGAAGAACCACCAGCCGGCGCCCCACGCGAGCAGCAGGATCGCGAGCGTCTTCGCGAGCCAGTCGCGCAGCAACGGCTCGTCGGCCGGCTCCGACCGCGCGGGATCGACGGACCTTGCCGAGAAGAAGCCGGCCAGCGCGAGCAGCAGCGCGCCGAGCGCATAGCCGTTCACGACCGGCCAATCGACCGCGGCCCACGGCTGCTCGACGTACGCGACACCGGACAGCGCTTGCAGCGCGAGACCGGCGGCGAGCGCGAGCTTGCGCTGCTGCCGAAACGCGAGCCAGACGAGCGCCGCCCCTTGCAGCGCCCACGCGGCCGACGTCCAGCGCGCATCGAGCGCGAGCGGCACGGCCACGGTCACGAACGCACACCCAAGCGCGAGCTGCGCCTCCACGAGCACGCGCAGCGCCTCGCGCTGCGTACGATAGAGGAACGTCGCCATGCCGACGTAGGCGAGCGCGAGTGCGACGGCGCTCACGGCGAGGCCGTATTCCATGTCGGCGACGAGCCGGCTTTGCAGCGTGAAAGCGACCACCGGCGTGCCGAACGTCAGCGTTCCGTCGACGAACCCACGGAGCTTGGGCTCCGTGCGCGTCGCGAACAGCGCCGGAATCACGAGATAGATCAGCGTGAACAGCACGAGGAACGGCTCGGTCGTCGCGAACAGCTCGGGCTCGTAGGCGTCGATGCCCCACAGCGTCCCGATGCCGAACGTGAACACGAATCCGAGCACGTTCAGCACGCGCCAGGCCTTGAACCACGCGATGCCGAAAATCGCGAGGTCGAGCAGCGCGTAGTAGCTGAACAGCGCCACGTGATTCCCCGAGCCCGTCGACGCGAGCACGGGCGCGAGGAAGCCGCCGAGCGTGCCGAGCACGGCGAGCGCCCGCGCGTCCTGCGCGACGGCGAGCACGCCGGCCGCGGCCGTCACGCCGACGAGCAGGGCGAACGCGAGCGCGCCGGGCAAGAGGCCGAAGTTCGCGAACGATGCGTAGACCGTGAGGTAGAGAACGCCGATACCGCCGCCTTGCACCGACAGCGCATACGTGCGCTGCCGCGCGCGCAAACGCCAGCCGACGACGAGCAGCACGCCGACGAACTGGTGACGGTCGATT
>JBBIJV010000312.1:0-1668 GCA_037445815.1 Rhodospirillaceae bacterium | reverse complement strand
GGCCGCGCCGGCGGCCGCGGCCGGGCCCGCTACGCCGAACGTGCCGAGCGGCCCGAACGTCCCGACGGACGCGGTCGAGCAGACGTTTTTCCGCCGGGTCGGGGATTTCTTGCAGCAGCACAGCGACCTGATCGGTAGCGTGCTCGCCGGGATCGGCGAGGCGCAGATGCAAAGCGATTTCCTGCGCAAGCGCCAGGAACTCGTCTCGGCGAACTACGGCTCGGCGAATCCGGGGCGCGGCTACCGGCCGTTCACACCGAACACGCAGCGGCTGAGCCCGAGCGAGCGCTTCGGCCCGTCGAGCGTCGCCGGCGAGACGCTCGCCGGCAGGATGGCGCGGGAACTGATGCCGGGAGCACGAGCATGAAACAGGCGAGCGCCGAGCAGCAACTGGCGTACGACACGTTCGTGAAGAACGGGATGCGGCTCATATACCGCAAGGGCGCAGCCAAGCGGCTCGTGCCCGCGCTCGATGGGGACGGCGACCCCGTCGCGGGGCTCGCCAACACCGTGACCGCACTCACGCTGCGGCTCACCGAAAGCGCGAAGAAAGCCGGCCGGCCGATGGACCCGACCGCGGCGCTCTACGGCGCTGGCGAACTCTTGGAGCAGCTCGCGGACTACTCTGCGCAATCGGGTGGGCACCGCTACAGCCAAGAGGAGCTGCGCATGATCGCGGGCCACATGGTCGCGGGCGTCAAGCAAGCGCGGGGCGGTTCGCCAGCGGCTTCCCCCGCCCCGCCGGCCGCCACGACCGCACCGCCGGCCGTTCCTGAACTCATGCCGAGGGCGTAGCGATGGCACGACGGGCCGCAGTCGGGGGCGCGTTGATGGGACTCGGGCAAGGACTCGTCCGCCGCGCCGAGATTCGCCGCGAAAACGAATTGCTCACGCGCGAGGAAGCGCGGCAGAACGAGCTGCTCGCGCGGCAGGAGAAACGGGAGGATCTTCGCTTCGAGCGCGAGCAGGCGCTCGCCGAGGCGCGCGAGGAGCGCGAGGCGCAGCGCCGGGCCCAGGAGCGCAAGGAAGATCGCGACTTCCAGCTGGGGCTCTCGCGCGAGCAGATGGCGCACCAAAGCGCCCTCGCCGGGGAGGAGCGCGAGCTGATGACGCGGCGGTTCGCCCGCGAGGATCGCCGCGCCATCGAGGAGCAAGCGACGGAGCAGCTGACGGCGCTCGACGCGCGCATTCAGGAGTTGCAAGACATGCTCCTGAAGGGCGAGGTGCTCGGCTCGGAGGGGGAGGTCGAGCGGCAAATCGCCGAGGCCGAGGAGCAGAAGCTCTCGATCCGCAGCCGCTTGGTCGACCGGCTCTACGAGATGGGCGACCCGCGCTACAAGGACATGCCGGCCGACCAGCGGCTCTACGCCGCCGGCTACTCGAAGGACCAAGTCGCGCGCTTCATGCGCTTGGCGCAGCAGGGCGCGGGCGAGGAAGAGGCGCCCGTCGAGGCGCCGCCGCCCCCGGGCCGTTCCGACGCCGAGATCGCGTCGGACGTGCGAGCCACGGATCCCGCGCGCGTCGCGAAGTACGGGCTCTCCGACGCCGATCGCGCGGCGCTCGGGCTCGACCAGGGGCTCTCGCCGCCCGGCGAGGACGTCCCGGCGATGAAGCTGCCGGAGTCTCCGCCACCGCTGCGCGACATGACGCAGGCCGGGCGCGGCCGCC
>JBBIJV010000311.1:0-1726 GCA_037445815.1 Rhodospirillaceae bacterium | reverse complement strand
TACATCGGAGATTCCCTCGAGGAAGCTTGGTCAAAAGAATTCTGCGGCGGCCCTCACGTCTCAAATACCGGGATTTTGGGGACTTTTAAGATTACCAAAGAAGAAGCTGTCGCCGCAGGCACCCGCGCAGGCGCCCGTCGGGCCGGCCGCACCTCCCCCGCAGCAACCGGAGCCCGCGCCCGACCTCGCCTTGTCGGCCGACGCGCCGCTCGCCAACGGCAGCTTGGATCTCGCGTCGTTGCAGACGCGGTTGCGAAAAACGAAGGCGATCAGCCTGCGGACGAAGCTCGCCGTGAAGAGAGAGTCCGAAGAGCTGCTCGAGCAGTTCCGCGCTTACCATGCCGAGCACAGCACGGCGACGCTGGCCGAGCTGCGGCGCTCGTACGACTCGCTGTTTCGGAAGCTGTACTCGCTGCTCGAGGATGCCGATCCGCCGCTCGCGCGCGACATCGACCGGTCGCGCGCCGAGATTTGGGCAGTCCTCGCCGATCCGACCAAATTCGGCGCGGCAGCGAGCGCCCCGGCACGAGGCACGCCTCAGGCCTGAAAGTCCGCCGCCGCGTGCGGCAGCCTCGTCGCATCGCTTACTGCGGCGCGTGCTCCTTGTACCTGGCCGCGACTTCCGGGTCGCACGCCGCCACGTCCTGCGAGAACTCGAGATCGGGCCGGTGATCCCACTGCTGCGTCAGCGTGGCCGGTTCCGTGAGATAGATCGGGTCCTCGACCGTGATCTCGTAGCGCAAGCGCGTGCGGTCGTCGCTCAGCGTGAGCCGCTCCACCGTATGCTTGCCGGCGCTCGATGGGGTGTTCGCCCCGAGGCCGGATGGGTTCGGCTCGAAGGCGATCGTGTCGATCACCAGCGTGTCGCCGTCCCACCGGCCGACAGAGTGACCGTGAAGCGACGGTTGCACGCCCGCCGGGTGCGCCGCGTTCATATGGATCGTGCGCAGCACGTGGTCGCCGGAGTTATCGAACCGCATCAGAGCTTCGTGCTCGCCGAGCTCGATCGTGCGCAGCTCGTCGAGGACGGCGAGGAACGGAATCGGCTCGACGAAGCAGAGGCCGTCGGCCGTGAGCTCCGCCCGAGCGGCGCGGGCTTCCGGCGTCACGGGAAAGCGCGCCATCGCGCCGAAAGCCGCGCCGAGAGAGGCGCGATTCGGCGCCCAGTGGCCTTCGATACTCTCGGCCGGCGTCAGCGTGCGCGTACGGCGATTCGCGGCATAGAACGGATGAATCTCGCCGTCCTCGGTCGTGACGTCGAGGATGCGCACCTGCTTGCCCCAACCGCCGCGATTCGGATTCGCGCGCATGACGATCTGCGTGCCGGGCGGGAGCGCATCGCGATCGAGGCCGTCGACGAGCGCTTGCGTGATGGCGACGCCTTCGCCTTCGATGAGCGCGGTTTTGCCGTCCGGGCCTTTGGTCTCGATCGTCAGGTACATGTGCGGGTTCACCCAGTCGAATCGCGCCACCTTGCCTTCGAGCACGATCTCCTGCGACGTGTCGAACATCGACTGGCTGTGGTGGGCCGACGCCGGCCCGAAAACGACCGTGGCCGCAGCGAGAATCGAAGCGCCGGCAGTGAGACGGTTCATTGGAAAACCTCGGGCAACAACCGACCCCCGATGATAAAGTGATCGCCGCGCAGCGACCACACCCGAAGGTCGCGAGCCACACGAGCGCCGCGGCTGCGCGGGGCGCCGGCCTCGTCGGCGCTTGGTGCGAG
>JBBIJV010000310.1:0-1760 GCA_037445815.1 Rhodospirillaceae bacterium | reverse complement strand
GGCGCGGAACGGAGTGCCCCGCGCCGCTCGCCGCGAAGGCGCGCTCGCTGTTCGCCGAGCCGGGCGGCGCGCTGCCGGCCGAGCGGTTTGCGGAGCTCGACGCCTTCCTCGCGGCTGCGCAGGAGGCGCGCCACGAGGTGCGCTGCTACGAGGACGCGCTTGCGCTCGTGGCGCAGGTGCGGGATGCCGAAGCGCGCCGGCGGATTCTCGACGCGGCCTATCCACAGGGCGCGCGAAGCCCGGCGCTCGCCACGCTGCTCCGGACGGCGCTTTATCCCTACCAAGCCGAGGGCGCGCTGTTCGCCGCGCGCGCGGGGCGCTGCCTGATCGGCGACGAGATGGGGCTTGGCAAGACGGTTCAGGCGATCGCCGCGGCCGAGATCTTCGCGCGCCACTTCGGCGCGGAGCGCGTGCTGGTGGTGTGCCCCACGTCGCTGAAGCACCAGTGGCAGCGAGAGATTCGCCGCTTCACGGGGCGCGACGCGCAAGTCGTGGGCGGGCTGCGGGCCGCCCGTGCCGAGCGCTATCGCGAGGCCGCGTTCTGCAAGATCGCGAGCTACGAGTCGGTGGCGAAGGACGTCGAGCTCATCTCGGCGTGGTCGCCCGACGTCGTGATCGTGGACGAAGCGCAGCGGATCAAGAACTGGAACACGCGCGCGGCGCGGGCGCTCAAACGCATCTCGAGCCCGTACGCCATCGTGCTGACGGGCACGCCGCTCGAGAACCGTCTCGAGGAGCTGATCTCGATCGTCCAGTTCGTCGACCAGCATCGGCTCGGCCCCACCTGGAAGCTCCAGCACGAGCACCAGGTGCGCGACGACGCGGGCCGCGTGATCGGCTATCGCGCGCTCGACCGGCTCGGCGCGACGCTGGCGCCGGTGCTGCTGCGCCGCCGCAAGGCCGAGGTGCTCGAGCAGCTCCCGGAGCGCGTCGACAACACGGTGTTCGTGCCGATGTCGGACGAGCAGCGGCGGCACCACGAGGAAAACCGCGAGGTCGTGGCGCGCATCGTCGCCCGCTGGCGCAGGACGGGCTACCTCTCCGACGCCGATCAGCGGCGCCTCACCTGCGCGCTACAGAACATGCGGATGGCGTGCAACAGCACGTACTTGCTCGACCAGAAGACCGACGACTGCACGAAAGCCGACGAGCTTGCCACGCTGCTCGACGAGCTCTTCGAGCGGCCGGATGCGAAGGCCGTGGTGTTCAGCCAGTGGGTGCGCACGCACGAGCTCATCGTGCGTCGACTCGAGGCGCGCCGCTTGGGCTACGTGCTGTTCAACGGCCGCGTGCCCGGCGAGCAGCGCGGCGCGCTGATCGAGCGGTTCAGCGGCGATCCCGAGTGCCGCGTGTTCCTCTCTACCGACGCGGGCGGCGTGGGCCTGAACCTCCAACACGCCGCGTCGACGGTCGTGAACATGGACCTGCCGTGGAATCCGGCCGTGCTCGAGCAGCGCATCGGCCGCGTGCACCGGCTCGGTCAGACGCGCGGCGTGCAGGTGGTGAATTTCGTCGCCGAGCGGACGATCGAGGAAGGGATGCTGTCCGTGCTCGCGTTCAAGCGCTCGCTGTTTGCCGGCGTGCTCGACGGCGGCGAGACCGAGGTGTTCCTCGGCGGCTCGCGCCTCGCGAAATTCATGGAGAGCGTCGAGGCCGTTACGAGCGCGCCCGAGGCGGCTCCCGAAACCGAGCCGGACGCCGAGCCGGGCGCGGCCGGGCGCAAGCGCGCGAGAAGCGAGAGCCCGGAGCACGCCGCGGGC
>JBBIJV010000309.1:0-1807 GCA_037445815.1 Rhodospirillaceae bacterium | reverse complement strand
CCCGCTTCGGCACCGGCCGGCGAGCCCGACGAGCCTCAGGCGCCGCAATCCGCGGCGGCGCCCGAAGCGCCGCCCGCGCAGGCCGAAGCCGCTTCCACTGCGGCAACGAGCGAGCTGCCGACGGCCGTGGAGCTCGTCGAGACGCCGGCCGACGTGATCCCGCTCGTTCGAGCGAATCCGACTTATCCGCCGAAGGCCCTCGCAGAGAAACGCGACGGGCACGTGCAGCTCAAGTTCGACATCACGGCGGCCGGCACCGTGGAGAACATCAGCGTCGTCGAGTCGAGCGACGCGGAGTTCGAACAGCCGGCCACCGACGCTGTCGCGCAGTGGCGATATCTGCCGCGCATCGTGGCCGGGAAGCGCGTCCGCCACGAGGGCGTTCACACGATCCTCCGCTTCGCCTTGGAGGACGGCGCCGCGCGGCCACCGCCAAGCCCGCAGCGCGACGAGGAGTTGCGGAAAGCTCAGCGCGAGTACGAGTCGTACGCGGCCGGGCTCGTGACGGCGCTCGACCGGCTCGCCGCCGACGATTTGCGCGGCGTGGAGCTCCAGCTCGACGAGATGCAAGCGTTGTTCGGCAGCGAGCACGTCGACTTATGGAGCTTCTACGGCTACCTCTACACCGTCCAGGGCAACTACGCGCGCGCCATCGACGCCTACGAGACCGCGGTCGGCATCGCGCTTCGCTCGCCGTATCCGACGTCGCCTCCCTATGTACCGCTCGCGAAGCTGTACTTCGCGCGGCATCAATACGACATGGCGCTGAAGACGCTGCTCGCGCCGCGGCAGGCGACGAACGGCGCGGCGCCGATTGGCGGCACGCGGCGGCTCGGCGCCGAAGCCGAAGCGCTGATCGAGCAGCTCCGCGCGCTCGGCGTCACCGAGGAAACGCTCTAGGACTCTCTGCTTCCCACCGCAGCGGGCGCACTGCTCGATCTCGATCCCGAACACTCGTAAGTGGGAATCTCGAGTTGGTGCTTAGCTTGGGGACGGTCTGGCGCGTCCTTTAGACTACCGGCCAGGTTCGGCGGGGTGGCTCCGCCAAGAGGGGTTGTAATTTGAGTTTACATATGGCCCCGGCACCGCTTGCAACGGCAGTACGCGCGATCCTCGCGGGGGCCGGCGCAGGGTTGTTTGCACCGCCCGCCTCGGCGCAATCGGTTCCGGAAAACCGTGACATCGACGAGGTCGTCGTCCGCGAGCAGGCGCTCGAGCGCTACCGAGTCGAAAACAGCGCGCTGACGAAACTGAGCGAAAGCATTCGCGATACGCCGCAATCGATTGCGACGATCTCGAAGGAGCTGCTCGACGACCGCGGTGCCACGTCGTTGAACGACGCGCTGCGCAACTCGCCGGGCATCACGCTCGGCGCCGGCGAGTTCAGCTGGCAGGGCAACAACCCGACGATTCGTCGGCGCCGGGGCGAACGGCGTCGCGGGATCAGCCACGGGCGCGCGCAGCACGCAGGCGATCAGAGCAGCGACGGCTGAGGCGGAGCGCGTGGGGCGACGGGCGAGCGCGTGTCATCAGCGGTCGCGGGACGCTCGAGGCGCGCCAGGATGCGCTCGATGAGCACCGCGTCCTCGATGCTCGCGATCACCTTGAGCTTCCCACCACAGCGCCGACAGGTCTCGATCTCGATCGCGAACACCCGCTTGAGCCGTCGCGCCCACGTTAGCCTCGACACCACGAGCGCAGCGCTGTACCCGATCGTGCTCGGCGCCGTGTCGATCGTCGCATCGATCGTCGGCACGTTCTTCGTCAGCACGAAAACGGGCAAGATCATGCCGGCGCTCTACAAAGG
>JBBIJV010000308.1:0-1833 GCA_037445815.1 Rhodospirillaceae bacterium | reverse complement strand
TCGCCGTGTTCGGCTCGCTGAACAAGCGCCTCGCGGCGCGCGGCGAGGCGCTGACCGCAACGGCGCTCGAGCTCGGCTCGGGAGTCATCGTGCTCACGGCGCTCGCGCCGCTGTTACCGGCGGTCGTGCCCGCGCTCGCGGGCACGCTGTTCGAATGGCCTACACCGCGCGACGCCGCGCTGCTCGTGACGCTTGCGCTCGCCTGCACGCTGCTGCCGTTCTCGCTCTCGTTCGTCGCGCTGCGGCACATCAGCGCGTTCTCGGCGCAGCTCGCGATCAATCTCGAGCCGATCTACGCGATCGTGCTCGCGGCCCTGCTGCTCGGCGAGCAGCGCGAGCTCACCGTGCAGTTCTACGCCGGCGTGGCGGTGATCATCGCCGCCGTGTCGCTGCAACCGTTCGTCGGCCGCCCGCGCGCGATCGCCGCATCCGCCGGCGCCTAGAGTGCGCCTACTCACAAGGCCGTGGTGTTGACGCCCGGCCCACCGGCATCGAGCATGGGCGCATGCGAAAGAGTCGCCTCGCCGGGTTCGTCATCGCTTGCAATACTGGGATCGACGCCCGGTGCATCATGGAAGCACCAACGGGGCGACAGTTTTCCGTCGTCAGGGCGAAGCGCCCGTCGTTTGCCTCGGAGGCCCGCACGTGGGAATGAAGACCGCAAGGTTTCCGATCGAAGGCGGCTGCGATTGCCGCACCGTGCGCTACCGCATGGAGAGCGAGCCGCTGTTCGTCCATTGCTGCCATTGCCGGTGGTGCCAGCGCGAGACCGGGGCGTCGTTCGCGCTGAACGCGATGATCGAGGCCGACCGCGTCACGGAGCTCGGCGATGCGCCCGAGCTCGTCCGAACGCCGTCGGCGAGCGGCAACGGCCAGCTCATTGCCCGCTGCCCGCACTGTCGAATCGCCGTCTGGAGCCACTACGCCGGCGCCGGGCCCGTCCTCAAGTTCGTTCGCGTAGGCACGCTGGACGACCCGGACCTCGCGCCGCCCAACATCCATATCTTCACGGCGTCGAAGCAGCCGTGGGTCGTCATTCCCGACGGCGTGCCCGCCGTGGCCGAATACTACGAGCGCGCGCAGTACTGGCCGCAACCGAGTCTCGAGCGCTACCGAGCCATCGCCCCGCGCATTCAAGCGTACCGGGCCACGCGCCGCCGCGACGCCTGAGCGCCGCTCACGAGAGCGCGCCGCGCGTGCTCAGAAGGTGCGGCCGATCGAGAATGACAGGCGCTGCGCGTCGTACGAGTACAGCGGCACGGTCGAATCGTTGTCCGACCAGCGATACTCGGCGCCGAGCGTCCAGTTCGTGTCGAAGTCGCGGCGTGCGCCGATCGACACCTCGAGCAAACGCTCGTCGCGCGGCACCTCGGCATCGCCGTAGCTGCTGTCGCGACGCAAGAGCCGGGCGTCGCCCGTCCACCGGCTGCCGAAGCGCTTTTGATAAGAGACGGTGAATCGCTCGCGCGACGGCGACACCGCGGGATCGGCGCGATCTTGACGCTCGAGATCCAGGCCGACGCGCAAACGCGCCGCCGCGGCGTGCTCCACCGCGAAGCGTACCTGCCGGCGCGAGCCTTCGAGATAAGCGAGCTCCACGTCAGGCGCATCCACGTCGTCGAACACGACGCGCGTCTCGAACGCGAGCCGCTCGCCGATGCCGCGGCGAACGCGCAGGTCGAAGCCGACGAGCTTTTCGAATACGTTGCCGTCGAGCATCGTGCTCGCGGCGGTGGGGCCCACGTCGAGCCGCCAAGCACCGACGCGTTGCTCCGCAAGCAACGCGACGCGCAGCGCGCTTTGGTCGAACGACTCGGCATCCGAATAGCGCAC
>JBBIJV010000307.1:0-1878 GCA_037445815.1 Rhodospirillaceae bacterium | reverse complement strand
GGTCGGCCGCGCCGAGCGCGCGCGCGCGCTCCTCGAGGGCGCGCGCCGCGGCCGCGTCGATGCCGCCGCAATTCACGGTCACCGTCACCACGGGGCGCCCGTACGTCTCCTTCAGCCACGGCACGCAGAACGAGGTGTCGAGTCCGCCCGAGAACGCGAGAACGATGGGGTTCGTAACCGAGGTCATGTCCGTGCCTTCTTCAAGTGTTGCCGCAACCGCGCCTTCAATCGGCGCTGCTCGCTCGCGCCGAGCGTCGCCACGAAGATCGTGTCGTCGCCGGACACCGTGCCGACGATTTCGGGCCAGCCGCTTCTGTCGAGCATGACGGCCACGCGCTGCGCCGCGCCGACGGCCGTCATGACGACGAGCAGGTTCGGCCCGGCCGAGCGGATGTCGCGCACGAACTCGGTGACGACCTGGAGCGCTTCCGCGTCGTCCTCGTCGGATTCCGCGCGCTTCGGCAGCGCGTAGCCGTTGCGGAGCTTCGTCGCGCCGAGGTCGCGCAGATCGCGGCTGACACTCGACTGTGTTGCGAGGTAACCTTCCGCGCGCAACAGCTCCACGAGCTCCGCTTGGCGGTTCACCACGTGCTCTGCGAGGAGTCGGGCAATGGCCCGACGCCGCTCGGTTTGTTCGAGGGTAGCGCTCGGCATGGGGAAGGGGGCTGAATAAAGTTGCGCATATAATAGGCCCTATGCGCAAATCCGCAAGAGGCAGAACGTGCTCGAATGCGTCGAAATAGCGACGGGCGAGTCGCCGGAGCTCGCGATTCTCTGGCTGCACGGTCTCGGCGCCGACGGCCACGACTTCGAGCCGATCGTGCCCGAGCTCGGGCTGCGCTTTCCGGTGCGCTTCGTCTTCCCGCACGCGCCGGTGCGCCCCGTGACGATCAACGGCGGAATGCCGATGCGGGCGTGGTACGACATTCTGGGGTTCGAGCCCGGCGCCCAAGAAGATGCGGCCGGCATCCGCGCGAGCGCAATGGCCGTCACGGCGCTCGTCGATCGCGAGATCGAGCGAGGCATGACGTCGGAGCGCATCGTGCTCGCGGGATTCTCGCAAGGCGGCGCCATCGCGCTGCACACGGCGCTGCGCGAGCCGCGGCCGCTGGCCGGCGTGCTGGCGCTTTCGACGTACCTGCCGCTCGCCTCGACGCTCCCTGCCGAGCGTCACGCCGCGAACGCGCGCGTGCCAATCTTCATGGCGCACGGCACGGCCGACCCCGTGCTGCCGCTCGCACTCGCGGAGTCGTCGCGGCGCGCGCTGGAGGCGCTGGGCTACGCCGTCGAGTGGCACGTCTATCCGATGGCGCACTCCGTCTGTCTCGAAGAGGTCGGCGCGATCGGCGCGTGGCTCGCCGCGCTGCCGAAGAGCGGCTAACGCGCGACCTCGAACGTTTCGCGCACCTCGCCGGCGCGCTCGCCGGCCGCGTCGAACGAGCGCTCGGCGAACGTGAGGCGGCCTCGGTCGTCGACGAGCAGCACCGTCGAGCAGCGGGTGCCGTAGACAGGGTTCACCACGAAGTGCGCGTGTCGGTAGCGCTGGTCCGCAGGGCCCGATTCGTCGCGCTCGGCGAGCAGCGCGAATAGCGAGGCGATGAGCGGCTCGTCGCCGAGCGGCGCCTCGAGCAACCGCCGGACGCCGGCGCGTGCGGTCGCGGTCTTCGGCCACTCGGTTCCGGCCGGAGCGTTGCTGAAGGCGTGCAGCGCGGCGCCGAGCGGCGCCGCTGCGGCGCGATTGCTCGCGAAATGCAGCTCGCGGCCGTCGTAGACGAGCAGGTTGAACGGACCGAACTCGTGCCCGTGGCGCACGGCGCGCGCCGCGTAGCGCTCGGCGGCGTCCTCGCCCGCGACGAACTCGGCGACGAGGGCACCGCG
>JBBIJV010000306.1:0-1988 GCA_037445815.1 Rhodospirillaceae bacterium | reverse complement strand
TCCACTTGCGCGCTGGCCGCGACGCGCGCGCTGGCCGCGACGACGGCGGTCGCGTGCACGCCGGGCACGACGGACACCGGCGGGTGCAGCAGCGACGCCACGCGCGCGTAGGTCAGATACGGCTCGGGATGCACGAGGCGCGCAACGGGGCAAGCCTCCGCGTCGCGCGGCGCGACGATGACGGCGGCCGCGCGCGTGTGCTCGAGCTGCGCGCGGTACAGCGGGTTCGCGAGAAACGTGACGGCGTCCGGCGCCGCGCCGGACAGCGTGCCGACACGGCTGACGATGACGGCGGGATCGCCGTGGAGCTCACATCCGAACTGTGCCGCGAGCTGCCCTAGGGTCGCGGGCATCGATGAGCGCCCGGCCGCCGCGGCGCTAGTTACGGCCGCCGCCCGACGGCTTCAGCAGCGCGAGCACTTCGTCGGTGATGTCGACGGCCGTGCTGTGGAACACGAGCGTTTGGTCGGCGAGGATCACGTCGAAGTTCTGCGCGCGGGCGTATTCCTGCGCCTTTTGCATCACTTCGCGATTCAGCGCGCCGAGCTCTTCGTTGCGGCGCAGGTTGAGGTCCTCGAGAAATTCGTTCTGCGAGCGTTGAAACTCGCGCTCACCGTCGCGGATCTGCCGCTCGAGATTGATTCGCTCCTGCTCCCCCATGACCTGCGCGTCGCGCTGGAACGTTTCCTGCTTCGTGCGAAGGCTCTGCTGCAACGCGGCGAGCTCGCGCTGCCGAGGGCCGAATTCGTCCTGGAGCTTCTTGTTGACGGCCTCCGCCTGTGGCGACTGCTCGATCAACGCGGCGAGGTTCACGACGCCGATCTTCAGATTGTTTTGCGCAACGGCCGCGTCGCCGATGGTGCCCGCGACGACGGCAGCTGCGACCAGCCAAACTTTCGATCCAAGCATGAATCACTTCCCTCGACGTTATTGGAAGGCGTTGCCGATGGAGAACTGGAAGCGCTCTACCTCGTCGCCATAAAAACGATCCGTTGGGTCGTCCTCGTTCAGCGGCATCGCGTAGCTGAAGCGCAAGAGGCCGAGTGGGGCCAACCATTCGACGCCGAGGCCCACGGACTTCTTCAACTTATCATAGTCGAAGTCGTAATCGATAGGGTCGCCGAGCTTGTCGGTGAAGCTCACGCCGCCCGTCGAGAACACGCCGCCGACATCGTAGAACAGCGACATGCGCGTGGAGCCCGCGATCTTCTCCGGCGTCGGAATGACGAGCTCGAACTGATTGGCGAACAACATATTGCCGCCGTACGGATTGCCGAGACTGTCGCGCGGACCCAAGTAGCTTTCCTTGAAGCCGCGCACGGAGCCCGGCCCGCCGCCGTAACGGTTGCGGAACGGCGGAATCGCCGTCGTCTCGCCGTACCCGTCGCCGTACGAGAGCTCGCTGTTCATGCGGAACAACCAGCGGCGCCCGAGCGGGACGTACTTAACAAAATTGAAGTTCGTCGTGTAGTACTCGACGTCGCTGCCCGGCACCGACGCGTTCAGGGCCGCCGACAACCGCGCACCGCGCGTCGGGAACATCGCGGCGTTCAGCGAGCTGTAGTCCCAGCCCGCGACGAGGTCGAGGCTGCGCACCTTCGTGCCGAAGAACGTGCCGAAGACTCCGCCCGGCTGCTGGAACGGCTCGCCGTTGCTCGTGACCCACTCGAGCGCTTCGCGCGAGCTCAGGTCGCTCGTGAGGAGCTCGGCATCTTGATACGCGAAGCCGAGCGTCACGCGCTGGAGGTTCGCGATCGGGTAGCGCCAGTTCATGCCGGCCGAGATCGTCGTCGTCGAGAAGTCGGACGCGGAGTACGTGAACTGCTTGTAGTCCTGGTAGGTGAGCGAGACGGTGCGCGTGACGCCGTCGATGTTGCGATACGGATCCGTATACCGCGCATCGAACACCTTCTGGAATTCGCCGCCGCGAATGTCGAGTGCCACTGTGCGCCCCGTGCCCAGGAAATTCGAGTGAATGAAGTTGCCGC
>JBBIJV010000305.1:0-2001 GCA_037445815.1 Rhodospirillaceae bacterium | reverse complement strand
GCGCGCAGCGCGCTCATGTACGCTCGCAGCGCCTCGCCGGCCGGATGTCCGCGGCGCTCC
This sequence comes from Rhodospirillaceae bacterium, assembly GCA_037445815.1. Classification (GTDB taxonomy): domain Bacteria; phylum Pseudomonadota; class Gammaproteobacteria; order Steroidobacterales; family Rariloculaceae; genus FEN-1219. The sequence continues at coordinate 1,941 of JBBIJV010000305.1, read as the reverse complement.
GTCGCCTCGATCCAACGGCCCGCGATGTCCGGCATCGCGGCGAGCCATTTCTGCTTCTCGGCGAGCGGAAAGTCGGACACGATCGCGCCTTCGCTCTGCATGCGCGCGATGCTTGCTTCGTAGCGCTTCGCAAGATCGTCGGCCACGCCGCGGCTGTACTCCGGCCCGAGCTCCTCGAGGATCTCGCGCACGTCGTCGGGTAGGCGCTTCCATGTATCGAGATTGATCGCGAGCGCACCCGTCACTTGGCTGCCCAGACCCAAGAGCGTGATGTACGGGGCCACCTCGTGCAGCCGGTTCGGCGCTGCACCGGTGAGGATCGTGAAGACGCCGTCGGCGACGCCGGTTTGAATCTGCTGGTAGTACGTCGTGAGGCTGCCGTCGACGGCGACGGCACCCGTGCCTTCGAGCCACGCGGCCGACGGCCCCGGCGCAAGGATCTTGCGCCCGCGCAAATCGTCGACACTATCGACGGGAAACGTCGTGAGCAAGTGATACGTATCGAGCGCGCTCGCGCCCAAGAACTTCACGTTCTGCGCCGTCCATGCGTCGGCCATCGCCGGCACGGTGCGGTGCATCTCGTTGACGATGTCGACGACCAGGCGGAAGTCGTCGCTCGCGAACGGCGCATAGTACGTCAAGTTCTGTAGCGGCAGCTTGGAGAGCTCCCACAGCGTGCCGACCCAGCCGATGTCCGCGAGCCCGATCGACACGCCCTCGAGCGTCTCGCCGTATTTGTAGAGCGAGCCGCCGTAGGCTTCCGTCCAGCGAATCCGATAAGGGCTGCCGCGCGCCGCGAGGCGGCGATCGAGCTCGGGGACGACGAGCGTGTGCAGCGCGCCGACCCACGCGAGCGTCGTGCCTTGGCTCGAGGCGACCGTGAGGCGGATCGTCGTGTCGTCGCCGGCGCGCGCGCCGCCCGCGAGCGCCAGCAACAAAGCCAAGGCCGCGCCGAGGAACTTACGTTTGTGGACCTCGGTCCTCATGAAGTGCGGCAACGGTATCATGGAGCCTTCACACGGAGGTAGACGATGGGAATGCTCGTCGACGGCAAGTGGCACGACGTCTGGTACGACACAAAGGCTTCGAAGGGCCGGTTCGTGCGCAGCGAGTCGCAGTTCCGCAATTGGGTGACGCCCGACGGATCGCCGGGGCCATCGGGCCGCGGCGGCTTTCGCGCCGAGCCGGGCCGTTACCACCTCTACGTCTCGTTCGCATGCCCGTGGGCGCACCGCACGCTGATCGTGCGCAAGCTCAAAGGGCTCGAGTCGATGATCGGTATCTCGGCCGTCAACTGCTATATGGGAGCCGAAGGCTGGACGTTCGCGCCGGGGCCGGAGACGATCCCGGACTCCGTGAACCGCGTCGAGCGCCTCTACGAGCTCTACACGATCGCGGACCCGAATTACTCGGGCCGCGCGACGGTGCCCGTGCTCTGGGACAAGGTGCAGCGCACGATCGTGTCGAACGAGTCGGCCGAGATCCTGCGCATGCTGAACAGCGCGTTCGACGGCGTCGGCGCGAGCCACCACGATTTCTACCCCGAGGACTTGCGCGCCGAAATCGACGAGCTCAACGAATACATCTACCCGAACTTGAACAACGGCGTGTACCGCGCGGGGTTCGCGACGACGCAGGAGGCGTACGAGGAAGCCGCGACGGCCGTCTTCGCAGCGCTCGACAAGCTCGAAGGCCGGCTCGCGACGCGCCGGTATCTCACAGGCGATCGGTTCACGGAAGCCGACATCCGGCTATTCACGACGCTGATCCGCTTCGATCCCGTCTATCACGGTCATTTCAAGTGCAACCTGCGGCGCGTCGTCGACTATCCGAATCTGTGGGGATTCGTGCGCGACGTCTATCAGATGCCGGGCATCGCCGACACCGTGCACATCGACGTCATCAAGCGCCACTACTACGGCAGCCACGCGAACTTGAACC
>JBBIJV010000304.1:0-2153 GCA_037445815.1 Rhodospirillaceae bacterium | reverse complement strand
ACGACGGCCGTCATCGCGAGCTCGCGCGAGCGCGGCACCTCGCCGCGCTCGCGCGCGTCGTCGAGGCGCTTGGCGCTCGGCTGCTCGGTGCGGTCGTGTTGCGGCGTGTCGTTCTCGGCCATGGCTTCGAGCGTCAGGCGGAAAGCGTTTGGGCGAGCATCGCGAGCGTCGCGTCGAGAAACTGCGCGAGCAGCGTGCTCAAGTGCCCGATGTTGAGGAGCAAGAGCAGGAAGCCGATCAAGAGGCCCGCCGGCAAACCCACGGCGAAGAGATTCAACGTGGGCGCGGCGCGGCTCATGACCCCGAACGCGATGTTTGCGATCAAGAGCGCCGTCGCGGCCGGCAACGCGATGCGCAGCGCGCCGGCGAACATCTGGCTGCCCCACGCCGCGATCGTCCACGCGCCTTCTGCGCCGAGCGGCTCGCCCACGGGCAGCATCTCGAAGCTGTCGGCGATGAGCCGCACGGTGGCCAAGTGACCGCCGAGCGCCAGGAAGATCAGGAGCCCCATGATCACGAAGAACTGGCTCACGACCGGCACCGAGATGCCGCGCTGCGGGTCGACCATCGTCGCCAGCCCCAAGCCCATGCTCATCGCGATCGTCTGGCCCGCGATGATGAGCGCGTCGAAGATCATCTGGAGGCAGAAACCGATCGCGACGCCGATCGACACTTCCTGGAGCACGATGAAGCCCGTGGCGAGCGAGAGCTCGAACGGCGGCGTCACGGAGATCAGGGGGGCCAGCACGGCCGTCGCGGCCACGGACAGAGCGATGCGCACGCGCACGGGCACGAGTCGCGCGCCGAACACGGGCGCGACCATCACGACGCCGGCGATGCGGAAGAACGGCCAGACGCTCGTACCGAGCACGTCGCCGAGCAGCGCTTCCAGAGCCTCGAGCGGTATCTGTATCTCCATGTTCAGCCGATCAGCGACGGAATGCTGCGGATCAGCGATTCCGAGTAGCCCAGGATCACCTTCAACATCCAGCCGCCGCCCAAGTACAGCGCGGCGGCGAGCACCAGCAGCTTCGGGATGAAGCTCAGCGTGACCTCGTTGATTTGCGTCGCGGCCTGGAACATGCCGATGACGAGGCCGGCGGCGAGCGCCGCGAGCAGCATCGGCGCGGCGAGCATCGCCGTGACGACGAGCGCTTGCTGACCGATGACGATGACGGAATCGGGTGTCATGGGCGCTCAAGCGAAGAAGCTTGCGGCGAGCGTACCGACGAGCAGCGTCCAGCCGTCGACGAGCACGAACAACATGATCTTGAACGGCAGCGAGATCAGCATCGGCGAGAGCATCATCATGCCCATCGACATCAGCACGCTCGCGACGACGAGGTCGATGACCAGGAACGGGATGAAGATCAGGAAGCCGATCTGGAACGCCGTCTTGAGCTCGCTCGTGATGAAGCTCGGAATCAGCACGGACAGCGGCACGTCCTCGGGACCGAAGAACGGCTCGTTGCCGGACAGCTCGGTGAACACGGCGAGATCGTGCTCGCGCGTTTGATCGAGCATGAACTCGCGCAGCGGGACGAGCGCGTTCGTTGCCGCGGTCCTGGCGTCCTGCTCGCCGGCCATGTACGGCACGACTGCCTCGTCGTAGGCGCGCGACATCACGGGCGTCATCACGAACAGCGTCAGGAACAGCGCGAGGCCGACCAGCACCTGGTTCGGCGGCGTCTGCGGCGTGCCGAGCGCCTGACGCAGGATCGCGAGCACGATCACGATGCGCGTGAACGCAGTCATCGAAAGGACGAGCGCCGGCAGCACCGTCAGCGCCGTCATCAGCGCCAGCACTTGGATGGAGAGCGAGTACTGCTGCTGGCCGTCGGCGAGCCGATCGACCGTGACGGCCGGCAACGATTGAGCTAGGCCCAAGTGCGGCAGCACGAGCACGAGCAGCGCCGCGGAGAGGAGACGAGCGATCATGACGGGTCCGGCAGCACGAAGGCGGGCTCCGCGCCGCGAGCGGCATTCGCCGCGCGGCGCTTCGCGGGCCCGACGTTGAAAACACCGGCCGGGCTCACGGCAATCAGGAGCTCCTCGCCGCGCGCCTCGACGAGCACGAGGCGCTCGCGCGGCCCGAGCGGCAGCGCCGCGAGAACCTTCAACGGGCCGTTGCCGCGGCCGACGCCGAGCGGCAT
>JBBIJV010000303.1:0-2189 GCA_037445815.1 Rhodospirillaceae bacterium | reverse complement strand
GGCCGCCCCCGCGCCTCCCGCAGCGAGTGCCGGGCCCGCGGGGGAAGCGGAAGAAAAGAAGGCTGCGTGGTGGGAGTTCTGGAACTGGTTCGACTGACACCGACGCCCTAGCGGGCGCGCCGCGAGTCGGTGCGTCCCGCCGGCGCGGCAGCAGGAAACGGAAGTGGAGCCGCGGTGGCCGACAGGACGTCGGTGTCGCGCTTCGGACGGCAGCGGACTTCGAAAGAAAAGTGGTGCAGTCACCACGGGGAAACGCGATGCGACGACACACTCTTTCCTTTGCGGCGATGGCTCTCGCGATTGCGGCGGCCACGAGCGCGCAAGCGCAGACGGGCGAGCGCGAGCTCGTTCCCGTCACGGACGAGATGTTGAAGAATCCGCCGCCCGGCGACTGGCTCATGTGGCGCCGCACGTTGAACGGCTGGGGCTACAGCCCGCTCACGGAGATCAACAAGGAGAACGTCGCGAAGCTCACGCAGGTGTGGGCGCACCCGATGGGCACCGGCATTCAGGAATCCACGCCGCTCGTTCACGACGGCGTCATGTACGTGCCCGGCAGCGGCGACCATATCCAAGCTTTCGATGCGAAGTCGGGCGAGCTGCTCTGGGAATACAAGCGAGCGTATCCCGAAGGCGTGCGCGGTGGCACGAACCGCAACCTCGCGATTTGGGGAACGACGTTGATCGACGCCGGCGCCGACAACTCGATGTACGCGATCGACGCGCGCACGGGCGAGCTCGTTTGGGAGACTCAGGTGCTCGAGCCGACGCTGCCGGCGCGCGCGAGCTCGGGCCCCATCGTCGCGAACGGCAAGGTCATCACGGGCCGGCAGTGCCAGCCCGGCGCGACGCACGAGTCGTGCATCATCACGGCGCACGATGCGGCGACGGGCAAGGAGCTCTGGCGCACGCGGACGATTCCGCGCAAGGGCGAGCCCGGCGACGAGACGTGGGGCGACGTGCCGATGGAGCAGCGCTGGCACGTCGGCACGTGGATGGTGCCTAGCTACGACCCCGAGCTCGACCGAATCTATATCGGCACGTCCGTGACGATCCCGGCGCCGAAGTTCATCTTGGGCGGCGCCGAGCTGACGCACCTCTATCACAACTCGACGCTCGCGCTCGATCCGGCCGACGGCCACATAGTCTGGTACTACCAGCATCTGAACGACCACTGGGATCTCGACCATCCGTTCGAGCGGTTGCTCGTCGACACGGTCGTCGCACCCGATCCGCGCGAAGTGTCTTGGATCAATCCGCGCGTGCTGTTGAATCCCGAGCAGCGTCGCCAGGTCATGACCGGCATTCCCGGAAAGACGGGCATCGTCTACACGCTCGATCGCGCGACGGGCGAGTTCCTCTGGGCGCGCCCAACCGTCTTCCAGAACGTCGTCAAGAGCATCGACGGATTGACGGGCGAGGTCGAGGTCGACCCGGCGCGAATTTTCCGAGAGAAGGGCCACTCGCTGATGGTTTGTCCGGGCACGAACGGCGGCAAGAACTGGCCCGCGGGCGCGTACAGCCCGCGAACGAACGCGATGTACATGCCGCTCCAGAACATGTGCATGAACGCGACGGTGCAGAGCGGCGAGCGCGATCCGCGGCTCGTGTACGGCTTCCAGAGCGAGTACATCGCGGCGCCCGGCGCCGAGAACATCGGCGTCGTCTGGGCCGTTTCGGCCGAGACGGGCAGGACCGAGTGGAAGCACGAACAGCGCGTCGGCGTGCTGTCGCTGGCGGCGACGGGCGGCGGCCTCGTGTTCGGCGGCGACGTCGCCGGCAACTTCCGCGCGCTCGACGACGAGACGGGCGAGGTGCTGTGGGAGACGAACATCGGCGCGCCCGTCAGCGGTTATCCCGTCTCGTTCGCCGTCGGCGGCAAGCAGTACGTGGCGGTCTCGACGGGCCAGTCGCTCGTCGCCGGCGCCGCGCGGCGCGTGACGCCGGAGCTCACGGGCGAGTCGCCGCCTGCGCAGATCGTGGTGTTCGCGTTGCCGTAGCGGACGGGCTCGCTGGCGCCGCCAAGGCCGATGCCGTTGGCGCGGCGCTCGCGCAAGGTCCGTAGCTTTCCGCAGCGAAACGAGGAGAAGACTCATGCGCGCTTCCCATCGCGTTCTTGCAGCGCTCGCTTGGGCCGCCGCCGGCGCGGCCGCCGCTCAGCCCGCGGACGTCGAGCGGCACATCGCAGC
>JBBIJV010000302.1:0-2211 GCA_037445815.1 Rhodospirillaceae bacterium | reverse complement strand
CCGGCGTCGCCACGAAACACCACGCGATCCCTCGGAAACCGGCAGCTGAACGTGCTGCCCGCCCCTTCCTGGCTCGCAATCGCGAGCTCGCCCTCGTGACGCTGCAGCGCGTGCTTGACGATCGCCAGCCCGAGCCCCGTGCCGCCGCTCGCGCGCGAGCGGCCCGGATCGACTCGATAGAAACGCTCCGTGATGCGCGGAATCTGCTCCGCCGCAATCCCGATGCCGGTGTCGATGACCTCGAACACCGCGCCGTCGCCGGCCGCGCGCCACACGATCTTCACCTCGCCGCTCGGCGGCGTGAAGCGCACGGCGTTGCCGACGAGATTGTGGAAGATCGAGTGGAGCTCGGAATCCTTGCCGAGCAGGGCCGCGTCCGTCGCCAGAACGAGCTCCACTTTCGGCCCCGGCCGCGCCCGAAACTCCTCTGCTATACGTTGCAGCATGCCGGCAACGTCGACGAAGTCGCGCCCGGCGACCGGCTCGGCCGACTCGAGGCGCGACAGCTCGAGCAAGTCGCGCAGAATTCCCGTCATGCGCTCGGCTTGCCGGCGCATCTCGGCGACGGGCGTGCGCCACGCCTCCGGCACTTCGCCCGTCTCGAGCAGCGCGTCCAAGTAGCCGCTGATGACGGTGAGCGGCGAGCGCAGCTCGTGGGAAGCGTTCGCGACGAAGTCGCGGCGCGTGCGCTCGAGGTTCTTCTCGCTCGTCACGTCGCGCACGATCGCCAGCCGCTGATCCGTGCCGTACGGAATGATCTGCACGTGCAGCCAGCCCGCCTCGCGCCGCGGCGAGGCCACCGTGATCCCCTCGCCGGCCGGCTCCCGCAAGTAGGCCACGAAGTCGGGCTGGCGCAGCAGGTTGTCGAGTCTTTGCCCCAAGTCCGCCGCCTGGCTCAAGCCGAGCAGCCGCGCGGCCGCAGGATTGAACCACAGGATCTCGTGCTCGGCATTGAGAATGATCCCGCCGTCCGACAGCGCCCCCGTGCTCTCGCGCACCTCGCGCAGCAGCCGGTGATACTTCTTCTTACGGTTGCGCGCCTTCGCGCGCAGCTTCTCGACCCGCGCGAAGATCTCGGCCCACAGCCCCCGCGTCTCGAACACCGGCACGCGCCGATGCCCGTCGAGCGCCCGGTCGAGCCAATAAAGATGATGCAGCGTGTAGGCGAGATACAGCAGCGCCGCCCCCGCGAGCCACCACCCCGGCGCGCCGAACCACCACCCCAAGAACACTGCCGCCGCGAGCAGCGCAGCGAGCGCGGCAATCTGTGAAACCCATCGGCTCGGTAGCCTCACGACGCTCCGGCAGAGAACCGATAACCCGCACCCCGCACGGTTCTGATCAGCCGATCGTGCCCCTGCGGCTCGAGTGCCTTGCGTAACCTGCGGATGTGCACGTCGACGGTGCGCTCCTCGACGTACACGTTCCCGCCCCAGACCCGGTCGAGCAACTGCGCCCGGCTGTAGACGCGGTCCGGGTGGCGCATGAAGAATTCGAGCAGGCGATACTCCGTGGGACCGAGCGCAACCTCCACTCCGCCCGCGCTCACCCGATGGCTCGCCGAGTCGAGCACCAGCGTGCCCGCCGTCACCACCTCGCCGTCGGCAGCGCCGTGCCGGCGCAGCACGGCGCGCACGCGCGCGAGCAGCTCGCGCGGCGCGAACGGCTTCACCACATAGTCGTCGGCGCCGCCGTCGAGCCCCGCGACACGATCGTCCTCTTCGCCGCGCGCCGTCAGCATGATGACGGGAATCTCCTTCGTCTGCGGGTCGCGCTTCAGCTGCCGCGTGAGCTCCAGACCGCTCACGTCGGGCAGCATCCAATCCATGAGCACGAGGTCGGGCCGTCGGTCGGCGATCGCCGCGCGCGCCGCCCGCGCATCGGCCGCCTGCGCAATCTCGAAGCCGGCACGCGCGAGATTGAAGCAGATCATCTCCCTGATCGCCCCCTCGTCCTCCACTACGAGAATTCTCCGTTGCGTCATCGGCAGCCCGCGGCCACTGTGAGTCGCGACATTGGATCGCCGAAATATTACAGACAGGTTAAGAGCTCCGTCTCCAAGCCGTGTGCTCGCGCAGATAGACGGGAAGCGCGGCGGCCGGCGCCGTGACGCGCCCCGCCGCGAGGTCGCGCTTCGCCTGCGGCAGCAAGTCAGGAGCCGAAGGCATGAGCTCGGGCAAGACCACCGCGGCGCCGCGCGCGAGGGCCTCG
>JBBIJV010000301.1:0-2218 GCA_037445815.1 Rhodospirillaceae bacterium | reverse complement strand
CCGGCGCTCGAGCGCGGCATCGCGCGGCAAGCGGCGGGCCCGCCTCAAACGGGACAGGGCGCCCGCGCGCGGCGCGCCGGCGTCCCGGGTCTGTTCCGCGTGGCGCGCGACCTCACGGAGCTCTCCGTGGCGATCGTCGACGACGTCGTCACGACGGGAGCGACCGTCAATGCGCTCGCGGCCGAGCTGCGCGCGGCGGGCGCCGCGCGCGTGGTCGTGTTCGCCGTGGCGCGCACGCCGGAGCCGGCTCAGCCGCGAAACGTATAGTCGAGGAGGATTCCCGCAAACACGGCGCCGCCGAGCCAGGCGTTGTTCAAGAACGCGCGGAACGACTGCACGACGTCGCGCTCCTTGATCAGCCACGCCTGGTAGGCGCAGAACGCCGCCGCCGCGGCGAGGCCGCCGTAGTACCAGACGCCGAGCGCAGCGCTGCGGCCGACGAGCACGAGGCTCGCGAGCAGCAGCGCTTGAAGACCGGCGATGAACACGCGGTCGAGCTCGCCGAACAGGATCGCGGTCGACCGGACGCCGATCTTCACGTCGTCGGGCCGATCCGTCATCGCGTATTGCGTGTCGTAGACGACGACCCAGATCATCGTCGCGAGGAACAACAGCCAACCGACGCGCGGCACGTCGCCGCTCGTCGCCGCGAACGCCATCGGCACGCCCCACGAGAACGCGACGCCGAGCACGAACTGCGGAGTGGACAAGAACCGCTTCGTGAACGGATAGACGATCGTGAAGAAAGCGCCCGCGAGCGCATACGTCACGGTCAACCGGTTCAGGTTCAACACGAGGCCCAGAGCGATCAGCATCAGCGCCGCGAAGAGCAGCAGCGCCTCGATCGGCGCCACCTCGCCCGTCGCGAGCGGCCGGTCTGCCGTGCGCGCGCGTGTGCTCTTCCGATCTCGGTCGACGAAGTCGTTGATGACGCAGCCGGCCGAGCGGACGACGATCGTGCCGAGCACCAGGATCAGGAACACCTTGGGATGGGGCCGGCCGGCAGACGCGATCCAAAGCGCCCACAACGTGGGCCACAGGAGCAGCCAGATCCCGATCGGCCGATTGAGCCGCATGAGCCGCCAATATCGCGAGTAGTGCGCGAGCACCGCGCGGGCGTGGCGCCACCACGGCACGCTCGCGGCGGCGACGCTGGGCGGCCGCGTGTTCAACGGTCAGGATTCCGGCAGCGCATCGGTCGCGATTCTATGGGCCGCCGTCCATGGCGGGCAACGCAATTTCCGGTCTCGAGTCACACCCTCGCATAGTCGGCGTCGCCACGGACCCAACGGCGAATCAGCGGCTCGACGGCGTGGGGCGCCGTCGCCGACAGCTGCTCGGAGATCTCGACCACGAGCGGCAGCAGGTCCGCGTCGCGCAGCAGATCGGCGACGCGCAGCTGCATCACGCCGGTCTGCCGCGTGCCGAGCACCTCGCCGGGGCCTCGCAGCTCGAGATCCTTCTGCGCGACGGCGAAGCCGTCGCTCGTGGCGCGCAGCACGCGCAGACGCTCGCGCGCGACGTCCGTGAGCGGCGGGCGGTACAGCAGCACGCACGTCGAGGCCTTCGCGCCACGGCCGACGCGCCCGCGCAGCTGATGCAGCTGAGCGAGCCCCATTCGCTCGGCGTTCTCGATCACCATCAGCGTCGCGTTCGGCACGTCCACGCCGACCTCGATCACCGTCGTCGCCACGAGCAGATCGAGCTCCGCAGTCTTGAACGCGCGCATGACGGCGTCCTTCTCGCCCGACTTCATCCGGCCGTGGATCAAGCCGATGCGCGCTTTCGGCAACGCGTCGCCGAGCTCGCGCGCAAGCGCGCTGGCAGCGCGCGAGTCGACGAGCTCCGACTCTTCGATGAGCGGGCAAACCCAGTAAGCCTGCTGCTTCGCGGAACAGTGCGCGCCGACGCGCTCGATGAGCTCGGCGCGGCGCTGCTCGGGCAACACGACCGTCTGCACCGGTTGGCGGCCCGGCGGCAGCTCGCCGATCACGGAGCAGTCGAGATCCGCGTACGCCGTCATCGCGAGCGTGCGCGGAATCGGCGTCGCCGTCATGATGAGCTGATGAGGCACGCACGCTTCGTCGGCGCCTTTCTGCTTGAGCTTGCGCCGCTGCTCGACACCGAAGCGGTGCTGCTCGTCGACGACCACGAGCGCGAGGCTCTTGAACTCGACGCTCTCCTGGAACAGAGCATGCGTCCCGACGACGACGGCTGC
>JBBIJV010000300.1:0-2244 GCA_037445815.1 Rhodospirillaceae bacterium | reverse complement strand
GGCCGGCGAGCGCCGCGGCACGCCGAGGCGCTCGAGCTTGCGCGCGAACTTGGCGAAGCAGCGCGCCGCTTCGTCGAGCGGTGTGCGCTGCCGGCGGCGCCAGGCGAGGTAACAGCTCAATGCGGCCGCGAGCACGACCGTCGCGGCGACCGCGAGCCCGAACAGCACCGCGTAGCGCTCGGCGCGGCGCAGATTCTCGAAGCCGAGCGTCGAGAGCAGGGCGCGTTGCAGCTCCGGGCCGTAGCCGACGATCCACGCCTCCCAGCGCGTGTTGACGGCGTCCCACAGCAACGCGGCTTGGCGCCGCAGTCCGGAGCGACGCGCCACGGCCAAGGCTGCCGAGCCCTCAGCGGCGAAGCGGCCGATGCCGAGCGCGACGCGCTCCGGCGCCACGGCGGCGACCCCGTCGACGCGCGTCCACCCTTGGTGCTCGAGCCACACCTCGGTCCACGCGTGCGCGTCGGACTGCCGGATGATGTAGTAGCCGCCGAGGCCATTCAGCTCGCCGCCTTGGTAGCCCATGACGACGCGAGCCGGCAGGCCGGCCGCGCGCAGCAGGAACGTCAGCGCGGACGCGTAATGCTCGCAAAACCCTTCGCGCGTCTCGAACAAGAACTCATCGACGGGATTCGCGCCCAAGGCGGGCGGCGTCAACGTGTACTGAAACGGCTGCGAGCGCAGATACTCCATTGCGCGCTCGACGATCGCCGGGCCGCTCGGCCCGTCGGCCACCCAGCTTTCGGCGAGCGCACGTGCGCGCGGATTGCTGCCAGGCGGCAGCGCTCGGAACAGCGCGATCTCGCGCGCCGTGAGCGGCTCGCGCGCTCGATAGTCGACGTGCGACGTGACGCGGTAGTCGAGGCGGCGACTGCGCGGGCCGCCGAAGAAGTATCCGAGCTGATAATCGCTGCCCATGCGCAGCGCGCTGTCGCCGCTCCACTGCCGCGGCATGTCGAGCGCAAATGCCCAGTTGCGGCCGTTCGGCTCGAGCATGACGCGGTAGGTCGTCGGCTCGCCTAGGTACTCGACCGTTTCCGCGACGCGCTCGCCGCGGCGCGAGCCGTCGAGCATCGACCACGTCCTACCGTTGAAATTCGTCAGCGATGGGCCGCGCCAGTAGAGATTGTTGGCGCGCGGAACGTTCGATTCGAACTCGACGCGGAACGCGATCTCGTCCGAAAGACCGAGGTTCGTGATGTCGCCGGGGCTCATCGTGTCGTTCAAGCCCGTCGCGCCGCTGCTCGTGCTGCCCGGGAGTGCCCAGAGCGGCCCGGGCAGACGCGGGAAGAGCACGAACAGCGCGATCATGGCCGGCAGCGCCTGCAGAAGAAGGCGCCCGCCCAAGAGCCCCGTCGCGCGGTACGGCAGTAGCTCGCCGCGCCGGCCGATCTGGATCAGCGCCACGGTCGCGAGCCAGACGAGCGCCAGAACGTACGCCGCGGCGAGCGGCCCGCGATCGGTCAGTAAGCTCGCGAACAGCAGGAAATACGAAATCATGATCAGCACGAGCTGATCGCGCTGGTTGTGCGCCTCGAGGAATTTCAGCGCGACCATGACGATCAGCAGCGCGCTGCCGGCCTCGACGCCGTTCAGCGTTCGATACTCGACAAGCACTCCGAGCAACGCTGCGACCGCGAGCAAGCGGTGCACGAGCCGCGGCGGCACCGGCCAGCCGAGCAGCGCGATGGCGAACCGCCACGCAATGGCGGCGAGGAGCAGCACCGCCGTCCACGCGCTCAGCGCCGGCCAATGCAGGAGGCTCGTGCCGACTACGATGGCTGCGGTCCAGAGCAAGCGCTTCGTTTCGAGCGGCAGCTCGGCGCGTCGCGCGGTGGCGGCAATGCTCATCGTGCCCCCTCGCCGCGCTTCGTCTCGGCACGGGCGGCGCCCCTCGGGCTCGCCGCAGGAACGAACAACGCCAGCGCCTCGAGGCAGTGCGCGAGGTGCTTCGGGCCGGCGCCGAGCGGAATGTCGTTGCCGGGCAGCGAGAGCGCGAGGCTGAGGCCCATCGCGTCGGCGTCGAGGCACCAGCGTGTGAGCTGCGATAGCCGCTCTTCGGCGCCGAGCTCCGGCAGCATGTCCCAGTCGAGGCGGCAGGCTTGCTCCGTGCCGCTCGCGAACTCCTTGAGCAGCAGCACGTCGTTGCGCGCGTACGCTTTCCAGGCGATACGGTGCAGCGGATCGCCGGCTGCCGCCGAGCGCAAGCCGGCGAAGTCGTCGTCGCCCGAGCGCGGTTGGCCGCGC
>JBBIJV010000299.1:0-2353 GCA_037445815.1 Rhodospirillaceae bacterium | reverse complement strand
CGACGGCCGTCCAGGGCTCGAGCGGGCGGCGCAATCGTTCGGCGAGGTTGCCGGCGCCTAGATACTCCATCGCGAGGTACGCGTGATCGTCCGCCACGCCGAGATCGAAGATGCGCACGACGTTCGGGTGGCGCACGCGCGCGATCACCTCGTACTCCTGGAGAAAGCGATCGAACAGGCGGCCGCCGCCGGCGTCGGGCACGTGCCGCAGCACCTTGAGCGCGATGCGCTCGCGGCCGTCCTCGGACTCGGCGAGATACACGGACGACAAGTCGCCGGCATAAAGCTTCGCGACGAGCCGCCGTTTCTGCGTTCCGTTCAGCGCCTTGTGGTTCGCGAGCAGCTCGCCCGTGTTGTCCAAATGCACCACGTTGAGCTCGCCCCGCACGACGTCGATGAGCCGCTGATGCTTGACGCGATCCTTCGGAAAGAAGTTTGCCGCCCCGGCCTTCAGCGCGTCGACGGCGACGAACTCGTCGCTCGGCGCCGCGAAGACGAGGATCGGCGGGCACGGCTCGCGGCGCCGGAGCTCCCGCAGCACCTCGAGCCCGTCGTGCGCGGCGAGCGGATGCGCGAGCAGCACGAGGTCCACGCCCGTCAGCACGCCCGAGCCAAGGGCAGCCGAGCTCGGCTGGTGCTCGTCGACCACGGCATCCGGCCACTCGACCTCGAGGTGATAGCGCAAGAGCTGCCGGTAATCGGCGTCGTCGTCGATGATCAGGAAGCGCAAGCGACTAGAGGCCGCTCGCGATCTGGATCGTGTCGTCGTCGGATTCCTCGGCACGGATCTTCGCGTCGCGCCGTGCTTTCGCGGAGTTCGAGCGAAGCACTTCGAGCGCGTCGAGATAAGCGCGGCTGACGTCGCCCGTCACGTACTCGCCCGAGAAGCACGAGGTGTCGAAGCCGTCGACGTCGGACTTCTCGTGGTTGACGGCTTCGACGAGGTCGTCCAAGTCCTGATAGACGAGCCAATCGGCGCCGATCTTGCGCTGCACCTGCTCGACGGTGCGGCCCGCGGCGACGAGCTCGCCGGCGGCCGGCATGTCGATGCCGTAGACGTTCGGATAGCGCACGGGCGGCGCGGCCGATGCGAAGTAGACTTTCTTGGCGCCGGCCTCGCGCGCCATGTCGATGATCTGCTGCGACGTCGTGCCGCGGACGACGGAGTCGTCGACGAGCAGCACGTTCTTGCCCGCGAACTCGAGGCCGATCGCGTTCAGCTTGCGCCGCACCGACGCCTTGCGCGCCGATTGCTCCGGCATGATGAACGTGCGGCCGATGTACCGGTTCTTGACGAAGCCCTCGCGGTACTTCACGCCCAAGCCCTGCGCGAGCTGCATCGCGGCCGTGCGCGACGTGTCAGGAATCGGGATGACGACGTCGATGTCGTGATCGGGGCGCTCGCGCAAGATCTTCGCCGCGAGCGCCTCGCCCATGCGCAAGCGCGCCTTGTACACGGACAGCTTGTCGATGATGGAGTCGGGGCGCGCGAAGTAGACGAACTCGAAGATGCACGGCGTGTAGGCGCGCCGCGCGGAGGTCTGGCGGCTGTGCAAGTAGCCGCGCTTGTCGATGAACACGGCCTCGCCGGGCTGCACGTCGCGCTCGAGCTCGAAGCCCACGGCGTCGAGCGCCACGCTCTCGGACGCGACCATGTGCTCGACGCCGTTCGGCGTCTCGCGGATGCCGAGCACGAGCGGCCGGATACCGTGCGGGTCGCGGAACGCCACGATGCCGTAGCCGATGATCATCGCGACGACGGCGTAGCCGCCCGAGCAGCGTTTGTACAGCGCTTCGACGGCGTCGAGAATCTGCTGCGGCTTGAGCCCGTTCGTGGCGTGCTTGCTGAGCTCGTGCGCGAACACGTTCAGCAGCACCTCGGAGTCCGAGCTCGTGTTCAAGTGGCGGTGATCCTGCTGCTCGACGAGGCGCTTCAGCTCGTCGGCGTTCACGAGGTTGCCGTTGTGCGCGAGGCAGATGCCGTAGGGTGAGTTGACGTAGAACGGCTGCGCCTCGGACGCGCTGGCGCTGCCGGCCGTCGGATAGCGGACGTGGCCCAGCCCGACGTTGCCGGCGAGCTTCAGCATGTGCCGCTCTTGGAAGACGTCGCGGACCAAGCCGTTGCTCTTGCGCACGCGCAGCCGCCCGCCGTCGTCCGTCATGATGCCCGCGGCATCCTGCCCGCGGTGCTGCAGCACCGTCAGCGCGTCGTAGAGCGCTTGATTGACGGGCTCGTGCCCGACGATTCCGACCAATCCGCACATATCTCTACACCTACGCTAGAGAGGCTTCGCCTCGCGACCGGCCCGCGCGCGCTTGGGCGGGCTCCAACGGTCGCTCCTCGAGAAAGCGC
>JBBIJV010000298.1:0-2354 GCA_037445815.1 Rhodospirillaceae bacterium | reverse complement strand
TTGCCGCGGCCGACGCCGAGCGGCATGCGCCGCACGACCCACGCCGCGGCCAGGATGAAGCCCACGACGAGCAGCAGGCTCAACGCCACGCCCGACAAGTCCGCCATGGCGACCGTCGGCGCGGCGAGCGCCGGCTTCGCGGCGAACGGGGCAGACGCGAGCGCGGCGGCGCGGCGAATCATTCTTTCAGCGACTCCACGCGCTTCTCGCGGCTCACGACGTCGAGCAGTCGGATGCCGAACTTGTCGTTGACGACGACGACCTCGCCGTGCGCGACGAGCGTGCCGTTCACGAGCACGTCGAGCGGCTCGCCGGCGAGCTTGTCCAGCTCGACGACGGAGCCTTGCGTCAACGCGAGCAAATTGCGGACGCTCAAGCGCGTGCGGCCGACTTCGAGCGTCAGCATCAGGCGCACGTCCATGATCAGGTCGAGGTTCAGTTGCCCCGCGCCCGCTTGCGAGTTGCGCGGCAGCTCCGCGAACTCCGCCGCGGCGACGCTCCCTTGCTCAGCGCTCATCGATTTTTCTCCTCGAGTTTCGAATCCAGGGTCTTCACGGCCTCCAGCACGCTGACGGCGTTGTAGCCGCGTGAGAGGCCGAACTTGCCGCGCAGCAGCGGCCGCGATCCGGCTCGCAGAATTGCGGTCTTCGGCATTTCGATCGGCAGGATGTCGCCCGGCTTCATCGACAGGAGCTCGCGCATCGTGACCTCGGTTTCGAGGAACACGCCCGTCAGCGCGAGCTCGGTGTGCTCGAGCTGCGCCGTGAGGCTGTCGCGCCACCGCTTGCGCGTCTCAGGCGACACGGTCTTCAGGCCCTCGGCGAGCTTGTCGCGCACGGGATCGAACGACGACAGCGGCAGCAGCAGGCAGATCGATCCGCCCTGCTCCTTCAGCGTCACCTCGACGCGCGTGACTACCACGGTCTCGCTCGGCGTGGCCATGTTCAGGTAGCTGGAGTTGATCTCGCTCTGCACGTGCTGGAATTCGAGCGACGCGACGGGCGAGAGCGCGCGCTTGAACAGCTCTACGAGCATCTCGATGACGATCTTGTTGAGGCGCTGCTCCGTCGGCGTGAGCTGCTCGCGCGCCGCCTTCGGCGTCGCACGCGTGCCGCCGTAGTAGGCGTTGACGAGCGCGAAGAGGAGCTTGCCGTCGACGGCGACGAGCGCGTTGCGCGGCCACGGCTTCACGGTGTAGAGGTTGAAGCTCGTCGGAACGGGCTGCGCGGCGAGCCAGTTGCCGTACGGCGCGAGCTGCACTTCTTGCAGCGTCACGTCGAGCGGCTGGCGGATCAGATCGCCGAGCTTGCGCTCGAAGTCCGTGACCCAGCGCTCGTTCAACCGATCGAGCACCGGCATGCGGCCGCGCACGATGCGGTCGCGCGCGATGAGATCGTACGGCTGCGGAACGCCGGCCGGCGCGGCCGCCGCGTTCTTCACGAGCAACGCGTCGACCTCGTCGCCGCTCAAGTGGGCGCTCGATGCCGGAGCGCTCGCGGTGGATTCGGCCATCTGCGGGTTACTGAATCACGATGCTCGTGAAGTAGAGCTCTTCGATCGGCTGCTTAGCGCCGTTCTTGGCGAGGATCTCGTTCGCGGCGCCGAGCAGGTCCTTGCGCAATTGCTCCTTGCCGGCCTGCGTGCCCAAGACGTCGATCTCGTAGCCCGAGAGCTTGAACAGCACCGCGTTGCGGATCGCCGGCGAGTGCTGCTTGACGGCATTGATCGTCTTCTCGTCGCGCGCCATGGCTTGCAGCGTGAGCTGGAGATAACGCGGCCCGGCTTCGGAGTCGTAGCTCACGACGAACGGCGGATCGAGGGCGGTGTAGAGCGCCGGCTTGGGCGGCTCGTCCGTCTCGAGCGCCTCGCCCTCGGCGAGCGCCGCGCCGTCCGTGGCGGCGGTCGGGCCACCCTGCGCGCGGCCCGCGATGAAGCCGTTGATGAGCGGGACCGCGACCTGCGCCGCGACCAGCGCGACGAAGAGCGCCAAGGCGCCCACGATGATGAGCTTCATCTGGCTCGGGCTTTTCGCGGCGGACGGCGGGGCCGGCGCCTTCTCGTCTTCCATTGCGAACTCCTGCTGGAAGGGACTCGCAGCGCCCAGTCCAAGAACCATGCCACGCCGCGGCGCAAGCGATTTCTCTAATTAATACAGTCAGTTATGTTTTTAGCTGCAGATGCCGAAGCGCCGGAAAATTGGCGCATCGGCGCTGCCGCGACGGCGAACCGCCGCCTCGAGGGCGGTCAGGCGAAGACGTCGATACGGCCGAGCGCGAGCGCACGCGGGCCGGGCGTGGGCTCGTCGAGCAGACCGCCGAGCGGCGCGACGGCCGCACCGCGCAGAGCGGCCTCGC
>JBBIJV010000297.1:0-2359 GCA_037445815.1 Rhodospirillaceae bacterium | reverse complement strand
CGAAACGGCCGAACGGCCGTTGAATCGGCCGACCGCCGACGCTCAAGAAGCGATAGCCGGCTGAGCGCGTCCGCTCGAGCAAGGCGTCGAGCCCGCGCACTTGAAGCTGAAACTGCGGCGAGCCGACGTCTTGGATACGCCAGTGAAAAGGCTCCGCCGCGACGCTCGTGCCGGACAAGTCGTAGTCGGCGAAGAGCACCGTGATCGCGGTACCGGGAATGACGGTGAGCGTCTGCTCGAGGCGGCCGCGGTCGAGGCCGTTCAGAGCGAGCTCGGCGCTCGACGCCGGCCACGTCTCGCGCACCTCGAAGCCGAGCAAATCGCGATAGAGCCGCAGAGCGACCGGCGTGCTTTCGACGGTCAATCCGATCGCCGTGCCGACGATGACGCCGTCGGCGGCGGCCGCGACTTCGGCGGGCGTCGCTTGACGCAGCTCGACCAGATAGCCGTCCGGGTCGCGAACTAACACGGCGCGTTCGCCGCGCGCTCTGACGGGGCCGGCGCCCAACGTCACCGCCGGTGCGCCGCCCGCCGCCAGTTTCGCGAGAACGGATTGCAGATCGCGAACGCGGAAGATCAGCCGCGAAGCGCCGGGATCCCACGGATTCGCCGCCCGCGACTCACGCGGAATCTCGATGAACTCCGACAGCTCGAGCCCGAACGGGGTGTTCAGTGCGCGCATGAAGACGGTTCGTGCTCGCGAGCCTTTCGTGTCGGTGAGATCCCAAATGATCTCGTCGGGCCTGACGGCAGACCAAGCCCCGATGCCTTCGGGCACCGCGGCACCCGGAAAGAAGGGCGACGGCGCGAGCTCTATTCCGAGCACTTCGCGATAGAACGAGAACGCGCACTCGGCATCTGCAGTCGAGTGCACCCAGTTGTAGAGACCGTGGACCACCGTCGCCGGCGCTTCCTGACCGCCGACAGGCGCTTGCAGCAGCGCGGCCAATAGCCCGGTCAGACAGGCCAAGGCCGAACCTATGCGCTCGATCGATTTCGGGTTTCGCATGATTGTCAGCGTGCGCGCAACGCGGCATCGAGCGCTCTGGCCGTTTCTTGTCCGAAGCGCTCCGCTAGTCTCCGCAAGAGCGGCAGGTCGAGGTTGTCGCCGGCGGCATCGAGCGCCGAACGAGCATCAGCGAGATCTTGCGGGCCATGCGCGAACAGCTTCATCGCGATGAAGTCCTCGACGCCGATGATACGGAGCGGTTCGCCGTGAAACGGAATCTCGATGGTGCGCGAGTAAGCGCCCGCGTCTAGTCCTTTGAGGCCAACGATGAAATCGACGCGATTGCCGTGCTCGTCCGTGATGGCCAAGACGGCGCCGATAGGATCGGCCGCATCGCCATAACGCAGCTCCGTGGTAAACCCGTCGTCGCGAAAACGACGCTCGAGCGCGGCGAGCTCGTCAGAATGAACAGCGAGAATCGCGTCCGCGTCCATGCTCGCTCGCACGGCACCGTGCACCGACGCCGCCATCGCACCAACGACTGCGTAGGCTACGTTCGACCGCGCGAGCGAGTCGATCGCATCGAGCAAAAGAAGCGCCGACTCGCCGGGCCGCTGCGCCCTCATCGGCGTGACTTCGGCGAGCGAGCGCGGCGCTCCTTCCCCGCCTGATGTAACTCGGCCATCAATCGCGAATGCACCAAGAAGGCCTCTAGCCGGACTTCGGGTGTCAGACGCCGGCTCTCGGACAGGACGGCCTTCTTGGCGGCGCTCGCGAGCTTGGATTGCATGGTCGAATACTAACGAAGCTGCTATGGACAGGCACGTCCCGCGGGCGAATAGGCGGATAGTCATTTTAAACCGCCCGTCTGCCCCGGTGGCAGAGGCGCTCAACGCGAGTTCTGTCAAAGTTGCCGCCGCGCGCGCAGGGTTAAGCCGGTTCGACGCGATCCTGTCGACGATCACGAATCAAAACAGCGGCGCCTGCGGCGGGGCACGGGCGCCGAGCGCGACTGTCAGTGTCTCCTCCCCGCCCTGCTCCCGCCGGTGCGCGAGAATGCGTTCGATCAGCTCCGGCTCCTCGATGCTCGCGATGACCGTGAGCCGCCCGCCGCAGCGCACGCACTGCTCGATCTCGATCCCGAACACGCGCTTGAGCCGCCGCGCCCAGCTCATGCGAGCCTCTGTGCGCCGGTTAAACCGGCAAGGTGTTAGATGTGAAAGTCATCAGTGTCGAAGGTGTAGCGAGCCACGACAGCCCCGAGTCATGCGCAGAGGCAGGTGTTGAACACCAAGCCGATGCCGAGCGGTTCCTCAGTGAGCTTCGCGAGAGGTTCAAGAAGTTCGCCCTGGAGCTGCATCCCGAGAAGACCCGCCTGATCGAATTCGGTCGCCACGCGACCGAGAATCG
>JBBIJV010000296.1:0-2379 GCA_037445815.1 Rhodospirillaceae bacterium | reverse complement strand
CGCCGCGTGCCCGGGCGCCAAGGGGGAATCAGCGCCGGCCGAACTTGTAGCTGAACTGCGCAATCAACGCGTTCAAGTCGGGGTAGAGATCGAAAGTCGCGAGCGAGCCGACGGCGCTGCCGGGCGAAGCGTTGCCGGACTGCGTGTAGTACTCGATGCGCGCCGACCACTCCCCGCCGCGCGCGGTCGGCTGGCCGTACTTGAGTCCGAGCGTGAGCCCGTCGAACTCGCCGAGCCGGTGATCCGCCGAGGCGAAAGCCGGCAGCGGCGCGCCGTCGAAGAGCACGGTGCGGTAGAAGTCCGCCGCCGTTTGCCGATAGAAGCGCACGTGCGGCTGCAGATAGCGAGCGCCGCCGAAGCTCCACCGGTAGTGCACGTCGAGCGTGTGCGAGTCGACGCCCCAGTCGTCCGTCATGTAGCGATACGACGTTTCCAGCACGTCGCCGCCGACATCGTGCTTCAAGAGCGCGTAAACGCTTTGCTTGTCGCGCGTGTCGGGCCGGCGCTCGTAGAGATAGCGGAACCGGCCGCTGCCGGGCGGCCCGGCCACGGGATTGCCCGTGACGGGATCGACGACGGACAGGACCTTGTAGGGATCCGTCAGGTAGCCGTCGGACTGGCTCAGCGAGTAATTGAGCTGAACGATGGTGTGGCGGGAGACCACCTGCGTGACGCCGATCAGCCAGTCGGTGACGTCCTTCGATTGATCGCCAAGCTTGCTCGTCGGAGCCAAGCCCAGCATCGGGGTCAGCGGATCGGGGCTGCCGCCGACGGGGTCGATCGTATCGTTCGCGAGCGCGATGCCGAACGACAGCGTCGTGTTGCGGTTGTTGAAGTCGCGCGCGAGCCGCGCGTTCACGCCCGTGTGCGTGTAGTCGTATTCGTCGGACAACGTGGCGCCGACGGAGAGCAGCGCGAGCCGCGTGGCCGGCATCGTCCAGGTCGCCGAGAGCGCCGTGCGCGTGTCGAGGAATGACGTATCGAGCGCCTGCGCGCCCGGGGGCACGGTGAACTCCGACTCGCCGGACGGCGTCGTGAACGTCTGAACCACGTTGGCCGGAACCGCGCCGCTCGGCGACGCGCCCGTCAGCGAATCGATGGCAAGCGTGAGGTCGAGGAATTTCTCCTCGCGCAGCTCCTTGCGCGCGCGAGCGTTCAAGCTCGTGTCGCGAACGCGGCCGTCGGACTCGCTGTAGATCAGGAGCGACGTATCGACCTCCCACGGCGCCATTTCTTGCGCCTGCACGACGGCGGGCGTTCCATGGCCGAGCAACGCGCAGGTCGCCGCCGCAAGCGGCGTGCCGATGTCGCGCGCGATGCGCTGACGGTTCCTCAGTTGCATCCGCAGCCGCCCCCGCCGAAGCCTTGGCCGCCGCTCGACGCTTCCTTGCTGAAGTAGATGTGCTCGTCGGCGGCCGCTTCGATCGGATCGCTGACGATCTGCATCTCGGGCCGCGCGAGCACGTCGCGGTCCCACGGCTCGACGCCGGCACAGCCCGCGAGGCCGGCGGCCGACAGCGCCACGACACTCACCATCCTCTTCGTCTCGAGCTTCACGTCCCTACCTCCTCGCATGACTACTGCCCTCCTCGCATGACTACTGCGCAGCGCCGGTTTTCGCGAGCGCGGCCTCGATGGCGCGCTCGTAGTCCGCCGTCTCCGCGGTCCTGAAGCCGAAATGCGTCGCGAGCACGTTGCCGTCGCGATCGATGAGGAAAGAGCTCGGCATCGCCTGAACGCCGAACTGCTTCGCGAGCGCGCCGGCCGGATCGAACCGCAGCGCGAACTCGGCCGGGATTTCGGCGAGAAACGCGTCCGCGAGCGCGCGGTCCTTGTCGAGGTTCACGCCGATGACTTGCAGGCCGGCGGCGCCGTGCTTGCGCTGCATCTCGTTGAGCCACGGGAACGAGCGGCGGCACGGCACGCACCATGAAGCCCAGAAGTCGACCCAGATCACTTGGCCTTCCACGGGCTCGAGGGCGGGCGGCGGCGCGGCCGACGCCACTCCCGCCCCGACCGCAAGAGCGGCGACCGCAAGCGCCTTCGCAATGCTGCGGCTCATGACTCCTCCATTCCCTCGTTCGAAAGGGACCGGCGGTTGGACGGGCGGCGCGCCGAGAATCGGTCGCCGGCGTGTCAGCGAGCCGCCACGGTGGCCGTCGTCCGTGCGATCAACGTCGCCGATGCGGCCGCGGCCTCCGTGTAGTAACGCGCGAACCGCTGGGATTCCTCGGTTGCATAGCCGCGCAGGTTCTCGGCCCAGCGGTAGCCGATCGGCTGATACATGAGCTCGGCTTCGACACGGAACGGTGCCGTGGCGTCATCCGCCAGCGCGACGCGGTATCGCACCCGGTCGCCGCCGCCGACGAAGTCGGCGTC
>JBBIJV010000295.1:0-2393 GCA_037445815.1 Rhodospirillaceae bacterium | reverse complement strand
GCGCAGCGGCTTCGACCGCTTGCGAGACGAAATGCGCGGCTTCCGCGATGGTTTGCACGACGAGATGCACGCGGGTTTCGACGAGCTATGCAAGGCCGACAACGCCTTGCGCGACGAGATGCACGCCGGGTTCGACGAGCTACGCAAGGCCGACAACGCCTTGCGCGACGAGATGCACGCCGGGTTCGACGAGCTACGCAAGGCCGACAACGCCTTGCGCGACCAGATTGGTGATGTGCGCAAGGAGATGCAGACGCAGAATCTGGCATTGCGCGACGAGATGCACGTCGGGTTCGGTGAGTTGCGCAAGGACATGCAGGCTCTGAACGGCGCCCTGCGCGTCGAGATCGCCAAGGTTCCGTTCGAGACTTTCAAGTGGCTCCTGACGGCAGCCGGGCTCGCTGCGGCCATTGCGACAGCCATCTACAACATCTGGTTTCGCTAGCTCTCCCGTCGAGCGCGAGCTGCCCTGCCGCTCAGGGCGAACCGACGATCGAGGCGAGCCCCGCCTCCCACCGCTCGAGCTTGTCTTTGAAGCGCAACGAAGCGTAGGCCGGGCTCGTCGAGGGCAGCACACGCCGTTCGATCGCGGCCCATGACGGCGCGAGCGTCGGCAACACCTTGCGCCTGAAGAGATTCGCCGCCGTGTTGCCGTTGAAGCAGATCAGCTCGATCTTCTGGTGCCGCTCGAAGAACGTCTTGAAGTCGTTGACGACGATGCTCGCGGGCACGATCGCCGAATCGAGGCTGCCCTCGCGCTCGCCGGCCGCGAGCACGTCCCAGACGGCGATGCGCTTGGCGCGCAATCGCGCAACGCGTTCGCGATACGGCAAATCGAGGCCCGCGCCGACGAGCTCGCCCATGATCCGCCAGAACGCGTTGTACGGCTGCGCGTAGTACTCCTGCATCTCGAGAGACTTGCGCCCCGGCAGGCTGCCGAGCACGAGCACGCGCGCCCGCGCGTCGCCGATCGGCGCAAAGCCGACGGACAGCGGCAGGCGCAGGGCGCTCACCAGTCGATGCCGCGGTAGTGGCCGCGCGACTCGAGCAGGCGCATCTGCCCCTCGATCCAGGCCTGACGCTCGCGCACGTAAGCGCTCGGCCGAGCCGCGAGCAGGCGCTGCGGGTTCGGCAGCACGGCCGCGAGCAACGCGGCTTCCGGCGCGCGCAACGACGCCGCGCTCTTGCCGAAGTACTCGCGCGCGGCCGCCTCCACGCCGAACACACCGGGGCCGAGCTCGGCCACGTTCAAATAGATCTCGAGGATCCGTTCCTTCGGAAGACAGAGCTCGAGCAGCACGGCGAAGTACGCCTCGAGCCCCTTGCGCACGAAGCTGCGCTCTTGCCAGAGAAACAGGTTCTTCGCGACTTGCTGCGTGATCGTCGAGGCGCCCCGCAAGCCGTCGCCGTCGCGATACTCGGCGAGCGCCACGTCGAGCTGCACGAAATCGATGCCGTGATGCGCGACGAACCGCTGATCTTCGGCTGCCATCACGGCGCGCGCCGCGTCGAACGCGATCGCGTCGCGGTCGACCCACGCGTACTTGATCTCGCTGAGCGCGCCGGGCTGAAGCAGCATGACCGACGTGAACGGCGGATCCACGGAGCGCAGCGCGAGCACGGCGCCGACCGACAGCACGAGCCACGCGAGCAAAACGAGCGCGAGCCCGCGCGCGAGCTTGGCCGAAAACGAACGGCGCCGCGGCTTCGACGTGGCCAGCACTTGCCTCAGGACGGTTGGCGACTCATATCCCGAGCGAGTCTAACCGCCATCGCGAGCGCGACAAGCACG
The DNA here is from genome assembly GCA_037445815.1 of Rhodospirillaceae bacterium. Lineage (GTDB taxonomy): Bacteria > Pseudomonadota > Gammaproteobacteria > Steroidobacterales > Rariloculaceae > FEN-1219. Next base: position 601 of record JBBIJV010000295.1, on the reverse strand, counting down.
GCGACGATCAACGCCGTCCAGAGCGCCGCGGTGCGCCACGGGAAGGGCCACTCCGGAACGAGCGCGGCTGGGCCGCCGAGCTCGCGCCGCACGCCGAGAGAGGCCAGCGCGACGGTCTCGGCCGGCTGGGAGAGGCTCGACCACACCGCCGCGAGCGTCGCGTCGGGCCCCGCTTCCTCGGCCAGAGTGCCGGCAGCGAGCAGGTACGGTGCGGCCCCCGTCGGCGCAACGCGCAGCCGCTCTTCGGGAAACGCGAGCACGAGCTCGACAGTGCCGCGCGGCGGCGCCGCGGGCGTGAGACGCCAGTAGCGCATCTCGCGCCGGCCCACGACGAGCGGCTCGCTCGCGAGCTCTTGCCCTTCGAAAGACAACGCGTAGAACAGCGCGCCGTACTCCAGCGTCGTCCACGGCCCGTCGAGAGAGCGTGCCGCTGCGACGTCGGCGCGAAGCCAGCCGTCGCGCGCGCCGAACGCGAGCGTAACGGAGTGCACGGGCAGCGTGCCGCCCGCGTCGAAGTAGAGCGCGTCGTATGGAGCGCCCGTGGGCACGGCGCTCGCGGCAAGCGGCGGCACGCGCACGCTCTGCGGCGGCGCGGGCACGG
>JBBIJV010000294.1:0-2404 GCA_037445815.1 Rhodospirillaceae bacterium | reverse complement strand
GGCCGTCGACTCCGCGCGGCCCCGCGCCTGATCGGCCGCCTCCTCGGACGCGAGCCGATCGGCTCGCAGCGCCGTCAACCGCTGCGAATCGCGCTTGGCGACGTCGGCCGTGACGCACGCTTCGCGCGCACGCGAGCGCGCCGCGCGCGCGTCGCGTTCGGCAAGCGTCAGCTCCGCCTTGATGTCGTCGTTCCAGAGCTCGAGGAGCAGGTCGCCGGCCTCGACGCGGTCGCCGTCTTTGACCGGCAAGCTCGAGATCTGGCCGCCGAGTGCCGGCGCCAGGCCCGCACGGCGGCACGCGTCGACGGTTCCGGCCCGCGTGTTGGCGACGGTTGCGGCTACCGGGCCGCGCTCTACCGTGACGAGCGCGACCGCGATCGGCTGCGGCCGCATGAAAAGCCACACCGCGGCGAGCAGCACGATGATTAGCGCCGCGATGATGGCGGTGCGCTTCATGGCCTCTTCGGATGGAGAACGATCCGCAGTCTAGCGGATCGCGGCGAGCGGCGCCTACCAGGTGCGGAAGCTACCCGTGTCGAGGTGGACGAAGTTCGACTCGGCGTAGTAGCCGACGCCGCCGGTACGAAGCGCGACGGCGGCGTCGCGCAGTGCCGTCGTTCTCGCGCTCGTGAGCCGCACGTCGATGGCACGGCCCTTGATGTGTAGGCTGTTTTCCGCGACGCCCGTCGTCGCGTGGCGCAAGGCGGCGTTCGTGCGCGGCGAACGGTAGCCGGAGATGACCTCGAAGTTGCCGCGGGAATCGAACTTCGTATAGAGCGTGTGCAGCGTGTCGAGCAGCGCGACGTCGATGTCGTGCTCCTGCTCCGTGCGGAAGTCGCGCAAGTAGTGGTTGATCTCGGCGAGCACGCCGGGAATCAGCTCGCCGTGCTCGCGGTAGGTGATATGCAGCTTCTCGCCCGTGTGGATGTGATAGAACTTGAGCCGATGGGCCGGCGCTTCGGTGGCGGCGAGTGCTCGGCCCGCGCTCGTGAGCGTCGCGGCTGCGCCGAGCGATCCGATCAAGAAGCGGCGTCGTCCCAAGAGCATGGAGCCTCCCCGCAGAAGCGTCTCAAGATGATCGCAAAGTAAGCCTCGTCCGGCCCGCGTACCGGTTCTCATTATGGGTCATGGACGCGGCATGCCTTCCGTCAAAAACCGCTCGGCGTCGAGGGCCGCCATACAGCCCGAGCCGGCGGATGTGACCGCCTGCCGGTAGATCGGATCGGCCACGTCCCCGGCGGCAAAGACGCCTTCGACGCTCGTCGCGGTGGCGAAGCCGCGTTGCCCCGCGCGCGTGACGATGTAGCCGCCGTCCATCTCGAGCTGGCCCCGAAAAATACTTGTATTCGGTGTGTGGCCGATCGCAATGAACACGCCTTGCACCTCGACGGTGCGCGTCGTGCCGCTCTTCGTGTGCTTGAGCTTGACGCCCGTGACGCCGCGGTCGTCGCCCTGCACCTCGTCGAGCACGTGGTCGTAGAGGATGTCGACGTTGCCGGAGCGGCTGCGCTCGATGAGCTTGTCGATCATGATCTGCTCGGCCCGGAACCGGTCGCGGCGATGCACGACCGTGACGCGCGACGCGATGTTCGACAGGTACAAGGCCTCCTCGACGGCCGTGTTGCCGCCGCCGACGACGGCGACGGGTTGGTTGCGGAAGAAGAACCCGTCGCACGTCGCGCACGCCGATACGCCGCGCCCCTTGTACGCCTGCTCCGTCGGCAGGCCGAGGTATTTCGCCGAGGCGCCCGTGGCGACGATCAGCGCATCGCAGGTGTACTCGTCCTTGCCGCAGAACAACTTGAACGGCCGCGCGCCGAGCTCCACGCGGTCGACGTGATTCACGATGAGCTTCGTGCCGAATCGCTCGGCGTGGCGCTTCATGCGCTCCATGAGCTCGGGGCCCTGCACGCCCTGGTCGTCGCCGGGCCAGTTGTCGACGTCGGTCGTCGTCGTCATCTGACCGCCCACTTCGACGCCCGTGATGATGACGGGCGATAGCGCAGCGCGCGCCGCGTAAACGGCAGCCGTGTAACCGGCCGGGCCGGAGCCCAGGATGATGAGGCGATGATGCTGCGCGGACATAGGTGCTCCGAAGGCGGCGGCCCGTATGGTAGTGGAGCCTACAGTGGGTCGCCAGCGTGCGGGTCTGGCATCATGCACGGCGAATCCGGTTCGAGCAGGAGGAACGCGTCATGCGCCGACGCCCACGACATCGCTTGCTGCTCGCGCTCGCGCTGTATGGCCTGGCCCTGACCAGCACGCAGACGAGCGTGGCCGCGGCGTATCTCGCGTTCGCGTGCGCAGTGACCTGTCACAACTCCGAAGGAGACAACGGCATGACGAAGATGTATCGCGTCTACTCGATCATCGAGCGACCGAAGCAGGAGGACTATTGGCTCAA
>JBBIJV010000293.1:0-2408 GCA_037445815.1 Rhodospirillaceae bacterium | reverse complement strand
GACGAGCGCCGCGCCCTCGTGCCGCGCGCGCGCGGCGGCGTAGGCGTCGAGCAGCGCCTCGTCCTCGCCGTCGTGCAAGCTGCCGCCGATGATCACGACGTCCGACGGCGCGTAGCCGAGCGCCTTGCGCAACGCCGCGGCGGCCGCCACGCCCGTATCGGGCTGCGTGAGGTCGTACTTCATGTTGCCCGTCACGTGCAGTCGGTCGGGGGAGACGCCGAGCGCGCGCAGCCGCTCGGCGTGCTCCTCGGTCTGCACTGCGAGCAGCGCAAACTTCTCGAGCACGCGCGGCACGAGGCGCGTTCGCCGATGAACGCGGAACGACTTCGCCGACATCTTGCCGTTGACGAGCGCGGCCGGAACGCCGCGGCGATGCGCGACGCCGATCAGGTTCGGCCAGAACTCGGACTCGGCAACGACGAGCAGGCGCGGATTGAATCGGCGCAGATACCGCGCGACGACGAACGAGAGGTCGACGGGCAACGGCACGACGCAATGCGCCGCGTAGAGCTTGCGCGCCGTCGCGAGACCCGTCGCCGTGAAAGCGGATATCACGAGCGGCAGTTCGGGGTGATCGCGCTCGAGCGCCGCGACGAGCGGCTTCAAAACCGCGACTTCGCCGGCCGACGAACCGTGCAGCCAGATGCTTTCGGGCAAGCCGCCGGGAAGGCCGACGCCGAAGCGCTGCGCGAAATCGCGACGGCCCGGCGCGAAGAGCCGGTACGCGAGCCACGGCGACAAGGCGACGCACGCGGCGAGGTAAACGAGATCGAGCAGGAATCGCATTCGGCAACTTCAGCGGCGCGGTTGCACGCGCCGGAAGTTTACCGTAGTCGCGATGCGAAGCTTAGGGCGCGCGTCAAGCGCGAGCCGGCTCGGGCCACTCGCGCGCGATCGCGCCGCGGCGCATCGCCGCCGTTGCGGCGTACTGCTCCATCCACTCGCGCACGAGATCGCCGCGCATCGGGCGAGCGATGTAAAACCCCTGCGCCATCTCGCACTCGAGCTCGCCGATTGTGGAAATGGCCTCCGCGCTGTCCACGCCTTCGGCGACCACGCGCATGCCGAGCGCGTGCGCGAGCGCGATCACGGTCCTCACGATCTGCTTGTCCGTCTGATCGACGGCAACCGTGCCGACGAAGCGTTTGTCGATCTTGATCTCTGCGGCCGGGATCTGCTTCAAATACGTCAGCGACGAATAGCCCTTGCCGAAGTCGTCGATGGCGAGCTCCACGCCGAGCTTGCGCAGCCGCGCGATGCTCGCGAGCGTCGATGCGTCGCCCTGCACCAAGCTGTCCTCCGTGAGCTCGATGACGAGCTGCATCTTGCGCTCGTCGAGCGCCGTCTTCAGCGCCTTCACGCGCGTCGTGAACTCGGCGTGCGTGAGGATCTGCGGCGAGACGTTGACGGCCACCGTGAACGACTCGGGCATGCCGTCCCAATCGGGGAGCTGCGCAACGATGCGGTCGAAGACGAGCCACGTGAGCGGCACGATGGCGCCGTTCGTCTCGGCCAGCGGAATGAAGTCGCTCGCCGGCACGAACTTGCCGCTCTCGGTGCGCCAGCGCACGAGGGCCTCGAGGCCGCAGACGCGGTTCGTGGCGAGCTCCACCTTCGGCTGGTAGTACACCTCGAGGTGGCCGCGCGAGACGGCGTTCTGCAGCTCGGACTCGAACTTCCAGAGCGCCGCTTGCTGCTGCGTCGCGTCGGGGCGATAGATGTCGAACGCGACTTCCTTCTCGCGCGCTTCCTCGAGCGCCAGCTCGGCGCGGCGGAAGAGCGTCTCGGCGTCTTCGGCGTGCGAAGGATACACGGCGATGCCGAGCGTCACGTCGACGAGGAACGTGTCGCCCCCGACCTCGAGCTGCGGCGGGTTGTCCTCGGTCAGCGCGACGGCGATGTCCATGACCTTCGACATCGAGTCGCAATCGATCAAGACGGCGAACCGGCGCTCCGAGAGGCGAATGATCGGCGTGCGCGGCGGCAAGCTCTCGCGCAGCCGCTCCGAGTAGCCCGCGCAAAACGCCTCGCATTGATCGTGGCCGAACGTCGTCGCGATGCGATTGAAGGCGTCGAGCTGGCCGAGCAGCAAGCCGGCGAGCCGATTCTCGAGCTTTTGCTTCAAGAATTGCTCGATGAACCGGATACGCGGGTTCCGCTTCTTGCCGGTGCTCGATTCCTCGGTAGCGTCGGTCACGGGCCGCCCATAGGCATCTTGCCGAGAAAGGAAGAGCCGCAATTTCAGCAAAATCGACCGCTTGTGGCTGTGACCGGGGTCCCGATAGCCGTGGGTTGCGCGCCGACCGTGTCGCGGTTCAGGGCCGTCCATTTCTGACCGGATGCGTCAATCGGCGTTGACATAACCGAGCGTCGCGCCCGACGGTGCGCGACGCCGCGGCGGTGGCACG
>JBBIJV010000292.1:0-2439 GCA_037445815.1 Rhodospirillaceae bacterium | reverse complement strand
CGCGCCGCGGCGCCGATCGACCTCACGGGCTACTGGGTATCGATCGTCACGCAGGACTGGCGCTGGCGCATGGTCACGCCGAGGAAAGGCGACTACGAGGGCATCCCGCTGACGCCCGAGGGCCGCGCTGTCGCGGACGCCTGGGATCCCGCGAGGGACGAAGCCGCCGGCGAGCAGTGCCGGTCCTACGGCGCGCCTGCGTCGATGTACGTTCCGGGGCGAATCCACGTCACGTGGCAGGACGATCGCACGCTGAAAGTGGAGACGGACGCCGGCATGCAGACTCGGCTGTTGCGCTTCGGCGAGACCGCTCCACCCGCGGATACGCCGCGGACCTGGCAAGGCTTCTCGATCGCAGAGTGGCAGACGCCGCGCCCGAACGTGCCGCTGCTCTTGCGGCCCGCGGAACGCACGGCCGACGCGCCGCCCGTCGTCCCGACCGGCGGGTCGCTGCGCGTCGTCACGACGAAGCTGCGAGCCGGGTATCTCCGCAAGAACGGCGTGCCGTACAGCGAGAACGCCGTGCTCACCGAGTACTGGGACGTGTACGAGCGGCCGAACGGGGAGAAGCTGCTGACGATCACGACGATCGTCGAAGACCCGCAGTATCTGCGCACGCCGCGGCTCGTCGCCCCGGTGTTCAAGAAAGAGCCGAACGGCGCGAAGTGGGACGCAACGCCGTGCTCGTCGACGTGGTAGCTTACATGAGAGTCGCCGCGCTGATCGCGTTCGCCGTTCTACCGGCCGTTCCTGCCGCGGGGCAGATCGATCTCACGGGCACGTGGGCGCGCAGCGGGCAGTCCGACAACGTCTACGCCGTGGAGCCCGTCGACCTGCTCGGAATGCCTTTGAACGAAGACGGCCGCGCGAAGGCGTTGAGCTACGACATCGCGGCGCTCTCGGCGACCGAGCGGCAGTGCCAGATGTATCCGCCGTTCTACGCGATCTCGGGGCCGTTCCCGCTCGAGATCTCGGCGGTGCGCGAGCCCGTTACGCAGAAGCTGCTCGCGTGGAAGATCGCGGGCTGGGGCGATCGCGACGAGACCATCATCTGGATGGACGGGCGAGCGCACCCGTCGAAATACGCGCCGCACTCGCACGGCGGGTTCACGACGGGCACCTGGGAGGGCGACACGCTGACGTCCGTCACGACGCATTTCAAGCTCGGCGACATCAAGCGCCATCGCGGGTTCAGCAGCGACCGCGCGACGTTCACGATGCGCTTCAACCGGCACGGCGACATCTTGACCGTCACGGGTATCCTTGAGGATCCCGTATATCTCGCGGAGCCGTACGTGCTCACCGAAGTCTTTCGCCTCACGGCGAACCCGAACGGCTTTCCGCCGACGGCCTGCGAGCCGATCGAGGAGCTGCCGCGGCTGCACGAAGATCCGACGATTGCGCCGCACTATCTGCCCGGCAAGCACCCGGCGATGAACGAAGTCACCGAGAAGTACAACATCCCGCTCGAAGCCGTGCTCGGCGGCCCCGAGACGATGTACCCGGAGTTCCGCAAGACGCTGAAGGACCGCTACGTCCTGCCGCCTCCGGTCAGCGCCGGCAACGGCAATGTTGCAGCCGGTCGTTAACTTGCGGTGCCGTTGGCGCTAGTATCGCGCAACGCCAATATCAATAAGGAGAGGCGCCCAGTGAAGTCGTCATTCCGCTCGATCGGCATCGTCGCAGCCACGCTTCTGGCCCTAGGAGCGTTGGCCCCGGCGCAAGCGCAACAAGGACGACCGGCGGGGGCGCCCGGGCAAGGGCAACAGGCACGGCCGGCGCCGCCGGCGCTCGGCGATGGGCCCTGGGATCTGCGTACCGAGACAGGCATGGTGCACGTGACCGTGCTGACGAAGGACCTTCAGTCGCCGTGGGGTCTCGTGTTCCTGCCCGACGGCGACATGCTCGTCACCGAGCGGCCCGGGCGGCTGCGCGTCATTCGCGCCGGCAAGCTCGATCCTAACCCGATCGAGGGGCTGCCGGATCTCGTCAGCACCGGCATCAGCGGGCTGTTCGGCATCGCGCTGCATCCCGACTTCGCGAGCAATCGGCTGATCTACTTCGCGTATCCGAAGCCGCAACCGGATGACCGGGACGTATTGACGCTCGCCGTCGCTCGCGCGCGCTGGGACGGCGGAGCGTCGCTCGCCGACGTCGAGGACATCTTCGTGGCGAAGGACTGGTACGGCACGGCGATGAGCGAGAAGAACAACCGCTGCTGCGGGCAGGGGCCGGCCTCGGGCAGCTTCGGCGCGCGTCTCGAGTTCGGCAAAGACGGTCGACTCTACATCACGTCCGGCGACCGCAACTGGGGCGAGAAAGCCCAGGACCCGCAGTCGCATCTCGGCAAGATCCTGCGCTTGAACGACGACGGCTCCGTCCCCGACGACAACCCGTTCGTCCGCAGGAGAGGTTATCTACCGGAGATCTACACGCTGG
>JBBIJV010000291.1:0-2484 GCA_037445815.1 Rhodospirillaceae bacterium | reverse complement strand
CCGCCGCGACGAAGCTCTCGCGATGGCGCGGCAGTACGACGACGACAATCCGCGCATCGCGCTCGTCGAAGCGTGGGGTCTCGCGCGGGCGGCGAGCCGCGATCCGGCGCACGGCGCGGCCCTCGATGCGCAGCTGGCTGCCACCCTCGAGGCGTTCGACGCTTGGTCGCCGTCGATCGACGACCCCGACTGGGGGCATGCCGAAGCGCTGACGGCGGCCGCGGCGCGCGCGCTCGAGCTCGGGGAGGCGCGCACAGCCCGCGATCTCATCGAGCGCTCGCTGCTGCTCGCGCCGGACTATCTGGCAGCGCTCGAGCTGCGCGTCGCCCTTCAAAGCGCGCGCGGCGGGGAGCGCCCTCCATAGCGCCGTACCGTTGCGTTCTGCGCCGCGGTGGTATTCGATACGCGCTGTGACGGAACAGCTCGGCCTCTTCGACCCCCGCCGTGCCCTTCGCCCGGCCGAGCTCGCCCGGGCGCCGCTCAGCGTCCGCGAAAGCCGTAGGGCACGCTACCTGACGCTTCGCTTGCTGCCGCCGCACACGCTCGAGCTCGTCGTGCCGCGCGGCACGCGTGCGGCGGAGGTCGCCGCGTTCGTCGAGGAGCATCAGCAGTGGATCGAGGACGCGCGCCGCGAGCTCGCCGCGTGCGTGCCGTCGCGTTCCGAGGGGCTGCCGGCGTCGATCGAGCTGCGTGCCATCGACGCGACGTGGCGCGTCGAGTATCGCCACGACCCTCGAGCACCGATCCGGTGCAGAGCGCGCGGCGGGTTCCTCGAGGTGACGACGCCGGACGCGACGCGCCGCGGCGCGGAGAGGGCGCTCAGACAGTGGCTGCTCGACGAGGCAGACTATCACCTCGCGCCGTGGCTGCTCCGCGAGTCGCAGAGGGTCGGGCGCCGGCCGACGAGCGTGCAGGTGCGACTGCAACGCACGCGCTGGGGAAGCTGCTCGAACAGCGGCACGGTCAGCTTGAACGCCGCACTGCTGTTCCTGGAGCCGCCCGTCGTGCGCTATCTGTTCGTTCACGAGCTCTGCCATTTGATCGCACTGAATCATTCGCGGAAATTCTGGGCCGCCGTTGCCCGGTTCGAGCCCGACTATGAAGCGCTCGACCGGCGCTTGACTGACGCCTGGCACGCGATTCCGCTCTGGGCGCATCCCGAGGCGCGTTGACGCCGTGGCTGCGGTCAGATTCAGCGCGCTCGCGAATCCGACCGTCATCGTCACTGCGAGCGTCTACGCCGTGCTTCTGCCGCTCGCGAGCCTCGCAGGTTTGTACGGGATCTTTCTGGCAGCGATCATCTTGCTGTCGCTGTGGCGATACTCGTACGAGGTGCTGCGCCATGTTGCGCGGGGTTGGAGGCACTTCCCGCCGCCCGACATGGAATCGATGAACCCCTTCGGCCAGATGGCCGTGGTGTTTCACTACGTGTTCTTCGCGGCGCTGACGACGCTGATCGTGACGACGCCGTTCATCGGCACGCCGTTGCGCGTCGCGGCGCTCGCCGTGGTTGCGCTGGTCTTTCCTGCGTCCGCCGCCGTCATGGGAATGACGAACAGCTTGGGCGCCGCGTTGAGCCCTGCCAGCGTCGCGCAAGTGGTGCGGGAACTCGGGGTTGACTACGTGAAGCTCGTCGCGGTTTGCGTGCTGCTCGTGGCGCTCGGCTCCATGGCCGCCCGGCTCTGGCAAGTCTCGTGGCTGCTCGGCTTGCTGGGGGAGATGTTCGGAGTGTGGACGATGCTGGCGCTCTTTCTCGCCATCGGCGCGGCGCTTCGCGCTCATCGATTCCAATTCGACTTGCTCGAGGGTCTCGACGATGCGGAGGAGCGCAAGCAGCGCGACCGTCAGGCGGAATGGCGGAAGGCGCTCGATCGCGCATACGCCTCCGTACGCAGCGGCCTGTCGACGCAGGGGTATCGCACGGTCAGAGAGCTCATCGCGAGCGAGGGCGACAGCCTCGAGATCTATCAGTGGACGTTCAACGGCATGCTCGCGTGGGACGATCCAAAGCACGCCGCGATGCTCGGCGAGCGCTTCGCCGCGCGGCTATGGGAGGCCGGCCGCAAGTTCGATGCTCTGGAGCTCGCGCGGCGCTGCCGCCAAATGTCGCCGAGCTTCGTGCCGCCGGCCGCTTTCACGGCCGAGCTCGCGAAGTACGCGCGCGAGCTCGGCCGGCACCGCGTCGCGGACGAGCTCGACGAGCTCGCGGCCGCGAACCGCGCGCCGTCGTCTCAGTCCGCGTCCTCCTGACCCGTGATGAGGCGCGCGCCGCGCCCGTACGTCCAGTACTCCCAGAGCCAGCGCAGCGATATGAGCACGGGGCTCGGCACGCCGACCAGAAAGTAGATGTGCGTGATGCCCCAGAGCCACCACGCGACGAAACCCCGCAGCGTGATGCGGCGGAGCTCGATGATCGCGCGCCTGCGGCCGATCGTCGCGAGGTTGCCGGCGTCGCGATAGACGAACGGCGGCGGAGGCGGGCGC
>JBBIJV010000290.1:0-2502 GCA_037445815.1 Rhodospirillaceae bacterium | reverse complement strand
ATGCCGGCCGGCACCGAAACCTGCGCCGTCGCCTCGCGCAGATTCATGGCGATCGAGATTCGCACGCGGTCGCTCTTGTTGCACTGCACGTAGTGCGGCAGCCACGACTCGAACATCACGAGCCGGCCCGGCTGCGGCTCGACGGCGATTTCGCGGCGCGTGGGCAGCTCGTTGCCGGCGGTCTTCGTGAACTCGCGGTAGCTGCGCCGCGCGCCGATCGGGTCCGGCATCACGATGCAGCCGCAGTTCTTCGGCGCCTCTACGTAATAGCTGCACGAGAACAGACTCCCGTCGTGCGAGTGCTGCGCCTCTTGCGCGCCGGGCTGAAACACGTTGATCCACGAGCGCTCGATCTCGAGGCGCCTGCGCGGCAAACGCAACGCCTTCTCGAGGAAGGTCGTCGCCGCGGCCATCACGAACTGCTCCAGCTCGCCGAGATCGGCATCGGCCAGCACCTGCGCCCACGGCTTGTAGTACGAAGTCGTGACGGACTCCTCGGCGGCCGGCTCGATGTCGCGCTTCGCCCGATCGGAGCCGAGATAAGCCGTCACCTTGGCATGGATCGCATCGCGCACGGCCGGGTCGACGTCCTCCACGAGCAGCGGCACGGAGAAAAAGAAGTTGATCGACACGGCCCGAGCGCTATCCGCCTAAGCTGAAGTTGATCGCGATCGAGATGCGCTCGCGCGTGCCGCGATACGGACGCACGCCGTGCGAGAGCCAGCTCGGGAAGACGACGCACATGCCGGGCTGCGGCGTGAGCCGCTGCGCCTCGCCGAGCGCCGCCCCGTCGGGGCCCGGGAAGGTCAAGTACGGTGCGTACATGACGGGCGCCACCCCGCGCGGGTCCTGGATCTCGAATTCGCCGCCGAGCGAAGAGTCCGAGCCGACGCCGCCATCATCGACGTAATAGCTCGCGGACCACAGCGCGCCCGGATGCGTGTGGAACTGGTTCGCGTGGCCTTGCCGATTCACGTTGGCCCATGAGTTGACGCGCCAGGCGATCGCGTGGTGCTTGCCCGCGCGATCAACGGTGACGGAGTCGACGATGGCGCGGATGAACGTCAGCACCCTTTGCACCGGAGCTCCGCCCCACTGGTGCAGGTCCCAGGTCGACTGCCAGCCGCCATGGTTCGAGCGCTGCATGGATTCGCCCGCCGCGGCCTCGCGCGCGAGGATGATGCGTTTGAGCTCGGCGTTGAGCGGTTCCGCGTCCGGCAGCGTAGCGATGACGAGCGGCGTCGCGAAGAGATTCAGCACCGTCAGTTGCGGCGCCCCGGCGCCTACGTCCCCCTGCGGCCCCCCGGATGACCTGCGGTCGGCCATGCCATTTCCGTTTCTCAGCGTGCAAGAGTGCGGGGACATCCTAGCTTTTCCAGGCACGGAATTCAGCCGTCGGGCCGCTATACTCCGCCCATCCACGCGAGGACGAGCCCCCATGCTGACCGAGGAAAACGTTCGCAATTGCATCGCGAAGGCAATCGCCTTCATCGATCGCACGCGCGAGCCGTACGCGTTGCTGTTTCTCGACATCATGCACCGGAAGTTCAAGGTTCCGCAGTTCGCCGATGCACTGAAGCGCTACGACGAGGTGCTCGCCGAGCGGCCGAAGGAGGCGCCGCTGCTGCGCGTGCTGCGGCGCATCGCGGACGCGAATAACCCGCTTCAGCCCGACGACTGGGATCACGTCCAGATCCATACCGACCGGATCCTCGTCACGGCTCTCTATTGCGACCGGCTGGGACTACCGCCCTCGTTCGGCGAAGCGCTGGAAAAAGCCGTGAAAGCCGGCGGCTATCACGCGACGCATGCCCTGCTCGCGTGGATCTGGATCAACGACAACCGCTGCGCGCTCACCGTGCCGCCCGGGTTCGAGGAGGAGCTGTACCGCGCCGTGGCTAAAATCGTCGACGACCAGCCGACGCTGATCAACGACCTCAAGCTGGAGGCCGCCGCGTTCCTCTGCCTCGCCCGCCAGAGCGCCCGCGTCGACCCGCGCTTCGTGCAGCGCGTGGTCTCGATTCAGAACCCCGACGGCGGCTGGGGCAGGCCGGACGACGTCGGCTTGGGCGATCCGGACGTGTCGTCCTGGCACTCGACGATTCTCGCCCTGCTGCTCCTGCTGCACGTGAAGTTCCCGGCGACGCAGGGCGCCGGCCCCCGCCAGCCGAAGCCGGCCGCGCTTCGCTCCGTGTGATCGGGTAGGGTCCCGGGCCGGACCCACCCGGGGCCTGGTGCGCCCTACCGCCTCGCACAAAAAAAAGCGGCGGGCCGAAGCCCGCCGCCTAGGTCTCAGGATTGGCGTTGGATCAGAAATCCATCGTCAAGCTGACGTAGTAGCGCCGGCCGAGCGGATCGAACGTGGCGCCGTTGCCGGAGTGCGTGCACTCGAGCGGAAAGCCGACGTTCGCCGGGTTCGCGCCGAGGCACGGCGGATCCTCGTCGAGCAAGTTCTCGATACCGAATTGGAGGCGGTACCGATCGAACCGCATGTTGGCAGCT
>JBBIJV010000289.1:0-2511 GCA_037445815.1 Rhodospirillaceae bacterium | reverse complement strand
CAACCCGCGCCGGGTCCCGCCCGGCATCGTGCTGGCCATCCCGCCCCCCAAGCCGGGGCGCAGGAGCTGAGGAGCCATGGCGACGAACGCATCCTCCGACGTCGCGCGCCTGGCTGCCGAGGTCGACGAACGCATAGCGACGCTCGAGCCCCGCTACGCGAACGCCGTTGCCGAGCTCGAGCGGGCGTTGGCGGCGACGCAGCGCGAGCTCGTCGAGAACGACGCCCGGCGCGCGGCGGTCGTGACGGCGCCGCAGCCGGGCACGGTGACCGCGCTCGCGGCCGAGGTCGGCCAGCCGGTGGACCCCGGCGCCGTGCTCGCGCGCATCGTGCCGGACGAGCCCATGCTCGTGGCAGAGCTGTTCGCGCCGAGCCGCGCGGTGGGTTTCGTCGCCGTCGGCGACGAGGTGCGACTTCGGTACGCTGCGTTCCCCTATCAAAAGTTCGGGCACGCGCGCGGCACCGTGACGGGCATGTCCGCGGCGACGGTCGCGAGCGACATGGCGCATGCCGGTGAGCCTCTCTATCGCGTCACGGTGGCGCTCCGGTCGCAGACCGTGCAAGCGTATGGCGAGCCGCGGCGCCTACTTCCGGGCATGGCCGTCGAGGCCGACGTGCTCGGCGAGCGGCGGCGCCTCTACGAATGGGTGCTCGAGCCGCTGTACGCGCTTGCCGGGCGCATCGGCTGAATGCTCGTCGGCCCTTTCTGGCCCACGCCGCGCACGGCGGCTATGCTTGCCGCCCTATGACGACCACCCAGACGGCGACCGGCGCGGTCGTCGATTTCATCGAACGCGCCCGGTACGCCGAGTTCCCCGCCGAAGCGGTCACGATCGCGAAGCGCTGCGTCGTCGACGGCCTCGGGGTCATGCTCGCGGGCACCACGCAGGACGCCGGCCGCATCCTCCGCGAGCACGTGCAGGGCACGGACTCGCGCAGCGTCGCCACGGTCTTCGGGCCGCGGCCGTTCAAGACGGGCTCGGCGTCGGCCGCGCTCGTGAACGGCACGGCCGGCCACGCGCTCGACTTCGACGACACGCAGCTCGCGACGAGCGCCGACCGCATCTTCGGGCTTTTGACGCATCCGACGATGCCGCCGCTCGTCGCCGCGCTCGCCGTCGGCGAGCCGCGCAAGATCTCGGGCGCGCAGCTCCTCGAGGCGTTCCTCACGGGCTTCGAGGTGGAGTGCAAGATCGCCGAGGCGATCCACCCGAATCACTACAAGAAAGGCTTCCACTCGTCGGGCACCGTCGGCACGTTCGGCGCGGCCGTCGCGGCGGCCAAGCTGCTCGGGCTTAACGCCGCGCAGACGGGGCACATGCTCGCGATCGCGGCGAGCTCGGCCTCCGGCATCCGCGTGAGCTTCGGCAGCATGACGAAGCCGCTGCACGTGGGCCGCGCGGCGCAGAACGGCGTCACGGCCGCGGAGCTCGCGGCGCGCGGCTTCACGGGCGGCAAGGACGCGCTCGACCCGCCGTGGGGCTTTTTTCAAACGTTCAGCCACGGCGAAGGCTACGACCCCGAGCGCATCGTCGGCGTGCTCGGCAACCCGCACACGATCGTGTGGCCCGGCGTGTCGATCAAGCCGTACCCGTGCGGCGTGCTCGGCCATCCGACGATGGACGCGATGCGCCGCCTGGTGCTAACGCACGACGTGCAGCCCGAGCAGATCTTGCGCGTCCGCGTGCGCGCGGGCTCGAACATCTTGAATCCGCTTCGCTATCCGATCGCGACGAACGAGCTCGAGGCGAAGTTCTGTCCCGCGTTCATGGTCAGCGCCATCGCGCTGCGCCGCAAAGCCGGCATCCACGAGTTCAACGACGAGTTCGTGCAGAGCGCGCCGGTGCAGGCGCTGATGCGCAAGGTGGAGCGCATCCTCGATCCCGAGATCGAGGCGAAGGGCTGGGAGAAGATCCGGAGCACGGTCGAGGTGGATCTCGACGACGGCCGCACGCTCGTCGAGCACGCCGACGAGCGCTACCGCGGCGGGCCGGATCTGCCCTTCACGCGCGACGAGCTCTACGAGAAGTGGAGCGACTGCGCGTCGCTGGTGCTGCCGAAGGCCGCCGTCGACGAGGTGTTCGAGCTCGTCGAGAACTTGGAGCGCGTCGACGACGTGACGCTGCTCGTGCGAGCCCTGACGGCGACGGCCGCCGGGAAATAGGCGCCGCGCGATGAGCCTCGCGTGGGTTTCCGTCGCGGCGCTGGTGCTCGCCGTCACTCTGAGCTGCACCACGACGATCAACGTCGGCGTGCTGTCGCTCGCGCTGGCGCTGCTCGTCGGCGTCGGCCTTGCGGGGATGACGCCCGGCGAGGTCATCGAAGGCTTTCCCGTCGATCTCCTCGTCACGCTCGTCGGCGTGACGCTGCTCTTCGCGATCGCCGAGGTGAACGGCACGCTCGCGCGGTTCACGGAGCGCGCCGTGCGGCTCTGCCGCGGTCACGCGGGCGTGCTGCCCGTGATGTTCTTCTTGGTCGGGTTCGTGCTCGCGACGATCGGCGCCGGCGCCAC
>JBBIJV010000288.1:0-2519 GCA_037445815.1 Rhodospirillaceae bacterium | reverse complement strand
CGAGGCCCGCTTCGAGTTCTTATCGGTTTAGGCGCCAAGATACCCCCACTGACGGGGACGAACTAGGGCCTAAACGTAATTGGTCGGGGCGACAGGATTTGAACCTGCGACCCCTTGCACCCCATGCAAGTGCGCTACCAGGCTGCGCCACGCCCCGACCGAGGTGGCAAGTTTAACGGTAAGCCGCCGGGGCGGATACCCGGCGCGCTGCGGCTAGCGGCGCAGCAGCTTCAGAACGTCCTCGAGCTCGGCGCGGATCTGGCGGATGATCTGCTGGCTCTGGGTAGTATCGGTGCGCGCCTCGTCGCCCATGAGGCGCTGGCGCGCCCCGCCGATCGTGAAGCCCTCCTCGTAGAGGAGGCTGCGAATCTGGCGGATGATCAGCACGTCCTGGCGCTGATAGTAGCGGCGGTTGCCGCGGCGCTTCACGGGCTTGAGCTGCGGGAACTCCTGCTCCCAGTACCGCAGTACGTGCGGCTTCACGGCGCAGAGCTCGCTAACCTCGCCGATCGTGAAGTAGCGTTTGCCCGGAATCGGCGGAAGGTCGTCGTTATTCCCTGGTTCCAGCATATGCCTCGACTCGCGCCTTGAGTTTCTGCCCGGGACGGAACGTCACGACGCGGCGAGCGGTGATAGGGATCTCTTCGCCGGTTTTAGGATTGCGGCCCGGTCTCTTGTTCTTGTCACGCAAATCGAAGTTTCCGAAACCGGAAAGCTTGACTTGTTCGCCTACCGCCAAGGCGGCTCGCAGATCCTCGAAGAAGGAATCCACGAGCTCGCGAGCTTCACGTTTGTTCAAACCGAGCTCGTTGAACAACGACTCGGCCATGTTCGCTTTCGTTAATGCCATACCTGTGGTTCGGCGTCCGATGCTTATGACGTTCTTATCGTCGCCCCGAACTCTCGCTCGAGTTGCTGCCTCACGGAGCGCACTTTTTGATCGGCGTCCTCGTCGGTAAGCGTGCGCGAGGCGTCCTGCAAAATCAAGCCTAAGCCAATGCTTTTTCGCCTTGAATCTACCCCTTTGCCGCGGTATACGTCGAACACGAGCACGTCCTGCAGCGCCTCGCCCACGGCCGCGCGCGCAGCCTTCGTCAAGGCCTCGGCGCTCACCCCCGTATCGACGACGAGCGCCAGATCCCGCCGGATCGACGGGAACTTCGAGTACGGCTTGAAGGCCGGCACGGCGGCCGGCGTCAGCGCTTCGAGCTCGAGCTCGAACACGACGGCCCCGCGCCTCTTGTCGATGCGCTTCGCAAGCTCCGGGTGCAGGGCGCCGAGCCAGCCTGCCGCGCGCTCGCCGCGGAACACGCGCGCGGTGCGCCCCGGAATCAGGGCCGGATGGCGGGCGGCCTCGAAACGAAATTCGGCCGGTGCCCCGGCGAGCCGCAGCACGGCTTCGACGTCGCCCTTGACGTCGTAGAAATCGACTTCGGGGCCGGCACCGTCCCAATGCTCCGCGGCCCGCGTGCCGAGCGCAAGGCCGGCCGCGACGGTGGCTTGCGTAGCGCCCTGCCCCGCGGCCGCGAACTGTGGGCCGATCTCGAACAGCCGCAATCGCTGGCGCTGGTGGCTGACGTTGCGCCGCGCGGCGTCGATGAGCCCCGGCCACAGCGATTGCCGCAGCACGGCGAGATCGCTCGAGATCGGATTCGCGAGCTCGACGGGCGCGACCCCGGGCTTCACGAGCGCCTCGAGCTCGGGGTCCGTGAAGCTGTACGTGATGGCCTCGGCGTAGCCCCGGGCCGCGAGCAGGTCCGCGACGCGGTCGGCCTCGACTACGCGCTCGCTGGCGGTTCCGGGCCGCGCAACGGCCGAGCCCGGCGTGGCCGGGATCGCGTCGTAGCCGAAGATGCGCCCGACCTCCTCGATCAAGTCTTCCTCGATCGTGACGTCGAAGCGGAACGCCGGCGGCGTCACGCGCCAGCCGTCTTCCGTCTCGTCCACTTTCATCTCGAGGCGCTCGAAGATCTGGGCGACCTGCTGGCTCGGCACGTCGGCGCCGAGAATCGCGCGCAAGCGATCGCGCCGCAGCGCTACGGCCGGGCGAGCCGGGAGCTCCGCGGCGTGCTCCACGTTCGCGATCGGGCCCGCCTGCCCGCCGCAGATCGATAGCAGCAGCTCCGTCGCGCGCTCGAGCGCGCGTACCTGGCCGCATGGATCGACGCCGCGCTCGAAGCGCAGCGAGGCGTCGGTGTGCAAGCCGAGACGGCGCGGCCGGCCGGCGATCGCCGCAGGCGCGAAGAACGCGCTCTCGAGGAACACGGAATCCGTCGATTCGCCGACCGCAGTCGACTGGCCGCCCATGACGCCGGCTAAGCCGACCGGTCCCCGCGCGTCGGCGATCACGAGCATGTCGTCGGCAAGCGCGACCTCGCGGCCGTCGAGCAGCGTCAGTTTCTCGTTCGAGCCCGCGAGGCGGGCCTCGATGCGGCCGTCGAGCTTCGCGAGGTCGTACGCGTGCAGCGGCTGGCCGAGCTCGAGCATCACGTAGTTCGTGACGTCGACGATTGGCTGTA
>JBBIJV010000287.1:0-2553 GCA_037445815.1 Rhodospirillaceae bacterium | reverse complement strand
GCGAGCACGCGGTCGCCTTCGTGGTGGTGCCGCCGGCCGTGGCCGAACAGGCTGCCGATCGCGCCGCCGATCGCGGCACCGACGATCGCGCGATCGATGCGCTCGCGCTTCAGCTCGCGGTCGCCGTCGCGCAGCTCGTCGTCGCCGGACACCGCGGGCGGCGCCGCGCCGGTTTGCTCGACGGCCCAGTTGTGGCACTCGTAGCGGTCGCGCCTCGTCTGCTCCTGCGACTGACCGCGCCGACCCTGCACTTCGAGCGCCCGCAAATCCTCCGCCCCGGCTGCCGGCAACGAGAGCGAAAGCAGAAGACCCGCGACCAGCGCCTTACTTGACGACATAGTTCCGCCCTTCCATGCAAGCCGAGAACGCCCGCGTATAGCTCTCCGCTTCGTCGCGGCTACCCGTGCCGAGCGTCGGATCGTAGCCCGACTGGTCCGCCGCCCAAACGTGGCATTGATAGCGGTCCTCCGACGTCTGCGCCTCGCTTTGCCCCGCAGCCGGATACACGTAGAGCTTCAGCGCTCGCTGCTCGGTACGCTCCGATATGCGCGCGCGCCGGGTCGTGTAGCGCGGGCCGACGTGGATACCGACACCGAAAGCCGGCCCGTAGTACCACGGCGAATACCATGAGTACGGGTAGTAGCCGAAGCCGACATAGGGCCCGTGATAGTGCCAGTGACTTGCCTCGGCCGGCAGGCTCCACAATGCCGCCGCGCCGAGGGCCGCGAGAAACAACGTGCGCATCGATCGTCTCCGAGCTTCGGGCACGGTCTGCCTTGCTAGCAATGCTAGGCGGTACTTCCTGAACGCCGGCTGAAGAGCTCCTTGACCGAAGTCCAACGGCCCGCCGAGAATCGCGCGGCCCGCGCTACAAGAACGATTACCGCCATCCCGAGGACTCCCACCATGCGCACGGTCTTTCGTCGCCGTACCAACGCTCGCCGCGCGCGCACAGGAGGCGTGGCAGCAGACCATGCTCGTGCCGGCCGAGCGGCAGGGCATCTGCGAATCGGCGCAACGGTACTTGCGCGAGTGACGCGCGCGGCGTGAGCACGAGCGTCCGCGGTGCGTGCCTCTGCGGCTCCGTCGCATTCAGCGTCGCCGGGCCGTATCGGTGGTTCGCGCACTGCCACTGCGCGATGTGCCGCAAGCATCACGGCACGTTGTTCGGCTCGGGGCTCGGCGTCGCGCGCGCGGCGTTCCGCTGGCTTGCCGGTGAAGAGCGGATCGTGCATTACCGCGCCACGGAGGCGTTCGAGCGGCCGTTCTGCGCGCGCTGCGGCTCGACGGTGCCGGCGATGTCGCACGACGAGCGCTACTGGCACGTGCCGGCCGGGCTCCTCGCCGGCGATCCCGGCGTCCGCCCGCGCTCGCACATCTTCTTCGCCTCGCGCTCGCCCTTGACCCCTATCGCGGACGCGTTGCCCAAGCATGCGGCTTACCCGCCCGGCGTCGATTTGCCGATCGTCGCGACGCGACGGGCGCCGGACCCGGACGCGGCCGTGGCCGGGAGCTGCCTCTGCGGCGCCGTCGCGTTCGCGGCTTCGATGCCTTCGCAGCGGCTCCTGCTCTGCCATTGCTCGCTGTGCCGGCGGAGCCGCGGAGCCGCGTTCAGCGCCACGCTACCCGTGTCGCACGACGCGTTTCGCTGGCTGCGCGGCGCAGAGCAAATTGCGCGCTACACGGTGTCGGGGCGAAGTTACTCGGCGGAGTTCTGCGTGAGGTGCGGCAGCCCCGTGCCGAGCACGCCGGCCGGCTCTCCGGCCGCCCTGCTGCCCGCGGGCGCCGTCGACACGCCGCTCGAGCGCCTACCCGCGACGCACGCACACGTCGGATCGAAAGCCGCCTGGCACGAGATCGCGGATGCCTGGCCGCGCTACGACGCAGAGCCGCCGCGCGAGCCGCTCGCGTAGCTCACTCGCCCGAACCTTCGAGCAGCCGCTCGAAACGCTGCAAGTCCTCGTTGCTCTCGATGCACTCGTACTCGCGGATCCGTTCGTCGGGACGCAGCCTGAGCGTCTCGCGGATCGTCCACGGCCGCGTGAGCACGGCCGGGTCCTCCATCGTCACCTCGTAGCGGATCGTGTCGTACGAGTCGCGCGTGTAGCGCTCCGTGACGCGCAAGTCTTCCGTGTGGATGGTGCCGACGCCCGTGAGCCAGGTGTTGTCGTTGAAATGCCGAACGTCGACGACGAGCGTGTCGCCATCCCAATGGCCGACGGACTCGCCGAGATACGACGGCTCCGCGTCCTCGGGATGCGGGCGCCCGTCGGTCGGAATGATGCGAAACGCGTGATGGATCTCGTAGAGCATGATCACGCGATCCGGCAGTTGGATGATCTCGAACGGCAACGGCCGGAAGTTGATGCGCGGCACGCCCGTCAGCAGGCATCGAGCCATCGGGTCGTCGATGCCTTGGCGCTCGAGATAGTACTGCCGCCGCGCTTCCGCCTCGGGCTTGTAGGGCGGCGCTTCGCCGGTGTTGCCGGGCGGGCGGCCGGCCGCGGCGTCGGCCTCGCGCGCGGCCGCCAGGGCCTCCTCACCCTCGAACAG
>JBBIJV010000286.1:0-2607 GCA_037445815.1 Rhodospirillaceae bacterium | reverse complement strand
GCCGACGAGATATGCGCCGTCGAGCACGAGCGCGTGAAAATGGATGTTGAGATTGAGTGCAGACCCAAATCTCTGGATCAGCGTCACGGCACCCGTCGCGCCGGTCGCCCGCGTCAGCCGAGCCTTCTTGAGAATGTGTCCCGAGATCGTCCGGTAGACGATGCCAAGCACCCGTGTCAGTGCGGCAGGATCAGTGGCGAGCAAGAAACGGAGTGCAAGCGGTAGCGACAGCACCCACTGGCGTATCGGCTTCGCCGGCAGCACCTCGTCGGCGAGCAGCGCGGCGCTGTCCGTCATCCGCCGAGCGCCGCAGGACGGACAGAAGCCCCGGCGCTTGCAGCTGAACGCGACCAGCTTCTCCGCGTGGCAGTCCTCGCAGCGCACGCGCAGAAACCCGTGCTCGAGCCGACCGCACTTCAGATACGCCTCGAACTCCTCCCGTACGTATTGCGGCAGCGCTCTCCCCGCCGCTTCTCGTACGGCGACGAGCTCGGGGTAGTACCGCTCGACAAGCTGATAGAGCAGCGTCGTCTCGGGTTTGTGGCGCGCGTACCCTGGGGGATCGACAAACGGTGGAGCACGCGGCCGTGAAGCCCGCTCGCTCGCCATGGCTTCGCGTCCTTGCGACGTGTGGCAGCATCGACGCTACGCCACGGGCCACGATGAGGGACGACGGATTTCTGGCGACAACACCGAGATTCGCGATTCGCGCAGCATTGCGCAAGCGCGCCAAAACGACGCCGTGCGCGTCTGGCTCACGCTCGCCGTCGTCGCCCGATTGATGAACACACCACGCACCATGTTGTCTTCGGTGTCGCGCGCCCAATCCTCGGCGTCGCGCTTCACGCGAAACGTCTTGCTCGCGATCGGCCAGCCGGTCTTGCGATCTTGCGAACGACGGCCTCCATCTACCTACCGAGGCGTGTAGCGTTGCGAGAGAACAAACGCCGCTGCCGAGAGAGGCTAGCGTGCCCTCCGATGGACTTGGCACCGTACCTCCACTGTGTCTTCGGGCCCTTACGCTGTCGATGAAAAAGCGCAAGTACTTGATTAGGTGGTGGCCAGGGACGGAATCGAAGGCAGCGCGTCACCAGCTGATCTCCATATCGAATCCTGGTTCGGACAATTGCGGTTACCCAGAAAGTTACCCCGCCGTTTTTGGCGTCTTCCTCGGGGCCGAACCGCCCCGACGAGATAACGGGGCGCTCCTTTCGGGATTCAATCCTTGGTTTCTCGTCAGGTCGAGCTCGATGCCCATCAGAGGTGAGTTTCGCAGAACATCGACGAAGCTCTGTGACCGCCTTTTCCGTGCGCCCACCTGCGCAACACCAATACCCTTGCGCCGCCTGGGTTCGCGCGTCGAGTCTGACTTGTGATTCGAGTTTCCCATGGGCCCTGTTGTCTGCATGATGCCCGTCGGCGCCGGAGATTTGCAGCTGTTCCTCTTAGATTCACTTGCTCATGAACGACAGCATAGAAGTTTCGTACAACAAAGACCTTGGAGCGCTGGAGAGGGTGCTCGCACGCGTGCGTCGCCCGGGCGACTTTTTCGTGCACGGATCGCTCGAAGCGCCCATGCCGCGTCTGGAGATCGATGACGTAGGCCTGTTGTCGTTCCCTGTGCCCGAATCGCAAGTCGCGGCCGTGCTCTCATGTAGCGAGCTCGCGCCGTACGGCCGCGGATCCGAAACGATCCTTGACACATCGGTGCGCAAGGTCTGGCAGCTCGCACCGTCCAAACTCGAGATCGGCGGCAAGTCCTGGCCGAAGACGCTGCGGCAGATACTGTCGGCCGTCGCCGACGGGCTCGGCTGCGCAGACGTCGAAATCGCAGCCGAGCTCTACAAGCTACTCGTCTATGACGAGGGCGCATTCTTCAAAGCGCATCGCGACACTGAAAAGGCCGATGGCATGTTCGGAACGCTCCTGATCGTACTGCCATCGCCACACGCGGGCGGTGAGCTCGTCGTTCGCCATGCCGGCCGGGAGGTGACGATCGATCTCAGCGGCGGTGATGTCGACGAGATCGCGTTCGCAGCCTTCTATGCGGACTGCGAGCACGAGGTGCGGCCCGTGACGCGCGGCAACCGTATCTGCCTCATCTACAACTTGCTACAGCCTTTGAACAAGGGGAAGCGAAAATCGCCGCTCGCGGCACCGGTTTACGACGCGGAGGTAGTCGAGACCGCCGATCTACTGAAGGAAGCCTTCTCGCGCCGCGATGCACCGACGAAGATCGCCTGGCTACTCGAGCATCAGTACAGCCCCGCCGGCCTGTCGTTCGCAGCGTTGAAGAATGCCGACCGCGCGCGCGAGCGTGCTCCAGGGCGCGGCCGCGCGCGCCGGCTGCGCCGTCCATCTCGGCATCGTGCACATTGAGGAGTACGGCGTCGCCGAGCTCTCGAGCTACGGTAGGTGCGGAAGCTACGACGACGAGGATACCGAGGCGAACGACGACGACTACAAGGTCATCGAAGTCTCGGACGGGTGGTCGTACATCGACCAATGGGTTGCGCGCGAAGAGGTAGTCGCCGACTTCGGTAGACTTCCGCTCCGTCACGGCGAGGTTCTGCCCGCCGGTGCGCTCGACGGCGAACCGCCCGACGA
>JBBIJV010000285.1:0-2678 GCA_037445815.1 Rhodospirillaceae bacterium | reverse complement strand
AGCGCGAGAATCATCAGGGTCAGCCACGGGCTCGTCGCGACGAGCATCACGAGCGAGCCGAGCAAGGTCACGGCGGAGCGCAGCGTGATCGAGATGCCGACGCCCGAGATGGACTGCACGAGCGTGGTGTCGGCGGTGAGCCGCGACAACACCTCGCCCGTGCGCGTCACCTCGAAGAACGTCGGGTCCATGCGGATGACCTTCGCGTACACGGCGTTGCGCACGTCCGCAACCACGCGCTCGCCGAGCCACGACACGAGGTAGAACCGCAGCGCCGCGAACGCGCCGAACACGACGGCCGCCGCGAGGAACAGCGTGAAATAGCGGTTGATCGTGGCCGCGTCGCGCACGGCCAAGCCCTCGTCGATCAGATATCGCAGCGCAACGGGCAGCGCGAGCTGCGCGCCGGCCGCCACGAGCAGCGCGCCCAAGGCGAGCGCCAGCACGCGCCAGTACGGCAGCAGGAAAGGCAGCAGGGCGCCCAGAGGCTTCAGCGACTTCGCCTTCGGACGGTCGGGGGCAACGTGAGCCATTGGTTCAGCCTAGCGGGTGGCCCGGCCACGTCAACCGAGCACGCCGCCGCGCCGGCCACCGCGGGCAACGGCAACCGAGCGCACCATTGTGCCGGCCGCGCGCGTCACCCGAGCGGGCACCGTGGCATACTCCGCGCGGCCGCCTCCCGGGACGAGTCACACTATGCGCCCCATCGGACTGACGATCCTGCTCCTTGGCTTGAGCAACGTGTTCATGACATTCGCCTGGTATGCCCACCTCAAGGAATTGAACAATCGGCCGTGGATCGTCGCGGCGTTCGCGAGCTGGGGCATCGCATTCTTCGAGTACATGCTCCAGGTGCCGGCGAACCGTATCGGCTACACGGTGCTCGCCGTGGGGCAGCTGAAGCTGCTGCAAGAGGTCATCACGCTCACGGTGTTCGTGCCGTTCGCGCTCTATTATTTGAAGGAGCCGCTGAAGCTCGACTACCTGTGGGCGGCGCTCTGCATGGTCGGCGCCGTGTACTTCGTGTTCCGCAGCCGCTGGGGTGTGTGAAGCCGACGAGTCAGCGCCGCCGCGGCTCGCGGTACGCCGAATCGAAATTGTCGCGGTTCGGCATCACGACTTTCGGCAAGGTCGTTGCGTCCATGACGTCGTCCTGCTCGATGATGCCGTTCAGCGCGAGCAGGTACGCCGTGACGGCGTACGTCTCGTCGGCCGTCAGCGAGTGCGGCGTCACGTACGGCATCGCGCGGCGAACGTAGTCGAAGACCGTCGTCGCGTACGGCCAGTAGCTGCCGATCGTGCGGATCGGCGCAGCGTCGCGCATCGTGCCCCGTCCCCCGACGAGCCGATCATTGGGTTGACCGGCGCCTTCGACGCCATGGCACGCGAGGCACTTCGCCTCGTAGACCACCCTCCCCGCGGCCGCCGTGCCGGAGCCCGGCGGCAAACCCGCGCCGTCGGGGCCGATGCTCACGTCCCAGCCCGCGATCTGCTCCGGCGTGGCCGGAACGCCGAGCCCCGGCCCTTCCTGCGCGCCCGCGACGAGCGCGCATGCGCCGGCGATTGCAACGATCACCGCACTCGAGCTACGCATAGACGTTGCTCACGTCGCCGGCCGCGCTGACGTTCCAGCTTTGAATCGCGTTGTAGTGATAGCGGAACTGCGCGCCGCGCGCGGCCATCAACGCGGCGCGCGTCGGCTGCACGGCGCCCGTCTCGTCGACGGCGCGGCTCATGAGCACGCTCGGGCCGCCGTTCCAGCGCCACGGCAAACGGAAGCGCGTAGCGCAGATCGGCAGCACGGGGCCGTCGAGGGCCGCTTGCGCCCAGCTCTTGCCGCCGTCGGCCGAGACGTCGACGCGGCGTATGCGGCCGAATCCCGACCATGCGAGGCCCGAGATCTGGTAGAGCCCGGGCCCCTGCATCTTCTGCATGCCGGACGGCGACGTGATGACGGACTTCACTTCCATCGGGAACGTGAACAAGAGCGACCGGCCGTTCGGCTGCAAGTCCGAGTACTTCGACGTCTCGTCCTTCGTCATCGTCGGCTGGGCCGTCACCTTGATGCGGCGCAGCCATTTCACGCTCATGTTGCCTTCGTACCCCGGCAGGAACAGCCGCACGGGATAGCCCTGCTCGGGACGCAGCCGCTCGCCGTTCTGATAGAGCGCGAGGATCGCGTCGTCCATCGCCTTCGCCATCGGCACGCTGCGGCTCATTGCCGCGGCGTCGGCGCCTTCGGCGAGCAGCCAGCGGCCTTCGGGTCTCGCGCCAGCCTCCTCGAGCAGGATCGCGAGCGGCACGCCCGTCCACTCGCTGCACGAGACCAAGCCGTGGATTCCGCCCGCCGTTTGCTGCGGCGCCTCGGCGTTGTTATTGCCGCCGCTGTTTCCCGAGCACTCGAGGAACTGGATGCGCGACACGAGCGGATAGCGCGCGAGCGCGTCCATGCTGAAGATGAGCGGTCGGTCCACGAGGCCGTGAATCAGCAACCGGTGCTCGGCGGGATCGATGTCGGGCACGCCGTTGTGGTGGCGCTCGAAGTGCAGCGAGCTCGGCGTGATGATGCCTTCGAGCGCTTCGAGCGGCGTGCGCGAGCTGCCCGTGCCGGCCGCGCCCGGCGTGGCGCCGACCGTACGCTCGACGCGCGCTTCGTGCGCCGAGCGCTCGCCGTAGCC
>JBBIJV010000284.1:0-2744 GCA_037445815.1 Rhodospirillaceae bacterium | reverse complement strand
GCCGGCGTTCGTGAAGAGCAGCGTCGCGTCGTTGACGGGCACGAGCGACGAGCTCGGCACGATCTCGTGGCCGCGCTCGGCGAAGAAATCGAGAAACGCCTTTCGGAGCTGGCTACTCGTGAGACTCATTGATCAAGCTCGAAAAAAACCGGCCGCTGGCGGCCAGGGATGGGCACGCTAATCGGAATCGCCGTCGAATTCCAGTGCGGCCCGGATTTGCGCACTGTCGAAGCCCCGATATTGCAGGAATCGCGCCTGCCGTGCGCGCTCCGCGTAGTCGCGCGGCAGCTCGGGGCCGAAGCGCTTGGCACGGACGGCGCGAATCGTGGCGAGCCAGTCGACGTCGGCCGCCGCCAGGCCCTCCTCGGCCTCGGCGCCGTCGATGCCGCGCTGCGCGAGCTCGGCGCGGATGCGCTGCGGGCCTTGGCCCTTCGCGATGCGCGACCGCACGAAGCTGTCCGTGAACCGCGCATCGGCCAGCGTACCCGCTTGCTCGAGCTCGTCGAGCACGGGGCCGAAAACCTCGTCCAAGAAGCCGCGCGACGCGAGCTTGCTCTGTAGCTCGCGGCGGCTGTGCTCGCGCCGCGCGAGCAGCTCGAGCGCCGCGTGCTTGCACGCCGTCGCGTCGCGCGGAGTTTCGTCAGGCTTGGAGCGCCTCACCCTCCTCCTCGACGACGGCGCTCGCGTCGGAGCCCTTGCGGGCCGTCGGCAACAGCTCGGCGCGGATGCGCTTCTCGATTTGCGCCGCGATGTCCTTGTGCTCGATCAGAAAGTCGCGCGCGTTCTCCTTGCCCTGCCCGATACGCTCGCCCTCGAAGCTGTACCAGGCGCCGGACTTTTCGATGATGTTCTGTTTGACGCCGAGATCGACGATCTCCCCTTCGCGCGAGATGCCGACGCCGTAGAGGATCTCGAACTCGGCCGTCTTGAACGGCGGCGCAACCTTGTTCTTGACGACCTTGACGCGCGTCTCGCTGCCGATGACTTCCTCGCCTTTCTTGATCGAGCCGGTGCGGCGGATGTCGAGCCGCACCGAGGCGTAGAACTTCAGCGCGTTGCCGCCCGTCGTGGTCTCGGGGTTGCCGAACATGACGCCGATCTTCATGCGGATCTGGTTGATGAAGATGACGAGGGCGTTCGAGCGCTTGATGTTGCCCGTGAGCTTGCGCAGCGCTTGCGACATGAGCCGCGCGTGCAGGCCGACGTGCGCGTCGCCCATCTCCCCCTCGATCTCGGCCTTCGGCGTGAGCGCCGCGACGGAGTCGACGACGACGACGTCGACTGCGCCGGAGCGCACGAGCATGTCCGTGATCTCGAGCGCCTGCTCGCCCGTGTCGGGCTGGGAAATCAGCAGGTCGTCGACGTTGACGCCGACCTTCCCCGCGTAAACGGGATCGAGCGCGTGCTCGGCGTCGACGAACGCGGCGGTGCCGCCCTGCTTCTGAATCTCCGCCACGACTTGCAGCGTGAGCGTGGTCTTGCCCGACGACTCGGGCCCGTAGATCTCGACGATGCGGCCGCGCGGCAAGCCGCCGATGCCGAGCGCCACGTCGAGGCCGAGCGAGCCCGTCGACACGACGTCGATGTCGCGCGCGGCAATCGCGTCGCCCAAGCGCATGACTGAGCCCTTCCCAAACTGCTTCTCGATCTGGCCCAGGGCGGCGGAAAGCGCTTTCTTGCGGTTGTCGTCCATATGCTCGTCCGATGATGAGGAGGTTCGAGCGCTGCGCGGGCAGCGTTGCGCGACAAAATTATTTCATAGATCCGTTGAGCGGGCAGTCGCGAGAATCGCTGGGCTTCGCCGAGAAACTCGAGGCGCCCATTGAAGCGCGATACTGAGATTTTGTCCAGTAGCGCCGCGAAGCCTATAGCGGCCAGCGATCGAGCACCTCGTAGTGCACGCCGCGGCCTTCGGGAAAGGACTCGACGAGCACGAGGTCGGCCACGGGCCAGCGGACGGGCTCGACTTCGACCTCGGGCGGCCGCGCGCGCCTCGCGAGCGTGACGTGCGGCCGATAGTCGCGGCCCTCGGCGCGGAAGCCGCGCTCGACGAGGGCGTCCCACAAGCACGCCTCGAGCTCGAGCAGCGCTTCGGGCGGCTCCTGCGGCGCCAGCCAGAGCACTTTCGACTCGGGCCACACGCCGACCCTGTCGAGCGTGAGCTCGAACGCACCCACGCCGATCGGCGGCACCGCTTTCGCGGCCTCGAGCCCCGCCGTCGTGAGCTCGCCCAGGAACGCGACGGTCAAGTGCAGCCGGTCCTTCGCGATCGGTCGTCCGCCCGAGAGACGCACGGCATCGCGCGTCGCGCGCGAGATCGCCGAGCGGATCGCGGCGCCGGGCCACAGCGCGAAGAACGCGCGATGCCGGTCCGGCGGCGCCGCGCTCTCGTCAGCCGCGCCGCTCATCGTTCATCACGAGCTCGACGAGCCGCTCAAGCGCGAGCGCGACCGTCTGGCGGCGCACGGCTTCGCGGCTCCCGGCAAAGATCCGGCGCGCGGCCATCGCGCCGGCGGGTGCGGCCCAGGCGAAGTGCACCGTGCCGACGGGCTTGTCGGCCGTCCCGCCGCCCGGGCCCGCGATGCCGCTGACGGCGACGGCGAGCTCGGTCGCGAAGCGGGTCCGCGCGCCCTCAGCCATCGCGCGCACGGCTTCCTCGCTCACGGCGCCGTGCGTGTCGAGGATCGTGCTCGGCACGCCGAGCAGCTTCGTCTTGGCGGCGTTCGAGTACGCCACGATGCCGC
>JBBIJV010000283.1:0-2775 GCA_037445815.1 Rhodospirillaceae bacterium | reverse complement strand
CGACGACGTCGCCGCGGCGAAGGCGAGCGGCCTTTCGAGCGCGATGCTCGATCGCCTCGCGCTCGACGACAAGCGCATCGAGGCCACGGCGGCCGGCCTCGAGACGGTAGCCGCGCTCGAGGATCCCGTCGGCCAGGTCATCGCCGAATGGGAACGGCCGAACGGTCTCAAAATCTCGCGCGTGCGCGTGCCGCTCGGCGTCATCGGCATCATTTACGAGAGCCGGCCGAACGTCACCGCGGACGCGGCGGCGCTGTGCGTCAAGAGCGGCAACGCCGCGATCTTGCGCGGCGGCTCCGAAAGCGCGCGCTCGAGCGCGGCGATTCTGAGCTGTCTCGTGCGCGCGTTTCGCATGCACGGCTTGCCCGAGACGGCCGTGCAGATGGTGCCGACGCAGGACCGCGAAGCCGTCGGCATCATGCTGCGCGACATGGTCCGGTACATCGACGTGATCGTGCCGCGCGGCGGCAAGGGGCTCGTAGCCCGCGTGCTCGAGGACGCGCGCGTGCCCGTGATGAGCCATCTCGAGGGCATCTGCCACACTTACGTGCACGCGGCCGCAGACCTCGAAATGGCGCGGCGTATCGTCAAGAACGCAAAGCTGCGCCGCACGGGCATCTGCGGCGCGACGGAGACGGTGCTCGTCGACCGCGCCTGCGCTGCGACGCACTTGCAGCCGATCGTCGAGGATTTGCTCGCCGGCGGCTGCGAGGTGCGCGGCGACGTGCTCACACAGTCGGCCGACCGGCGTGTACGCGCGGCCGCCGACTCGGACTTCGGCAAGGAGTTTCTCGACGCGATCGTCGCGATTCGCGTGGTCGACGGGCTCGACGAGGCGCTCGCGCACATCCGGCGCTACGGCTCGGCTCACACGGACTCGATCGTGACGGAGGACGCGGCGGCCGCCGAGCGCTTCCTGAACGAGCTCGACAGCGCGATCGTGATGCACAACGCGTCGACGCAGTTCGCGGATGGCGGCGAGTTCGGCATGGGCGCGGAGATCGGCATCGCCACCGGCAAGATCCACGCGCGTGGGCCCGTCGGCGCCGCCGAGCTCACGAGCTACAAGTACGTCGTCCGCGGCTCCGGCCAAATTCGCCCTTGAGCGGCTCGGTTCGCCCTGGCGGTTTGCGCGATCCGGCGCATCACAGGCGCGGCGCCGCTGCGTGATGGCCCTTTCGGCACCGGCGCAAGTACATCCCTGTAGCCTGCGGCGGCGCCGTCCATGGCGCCGACGCTGCCGAAAGGGCCATCATGCATCGACGCCGCTTTCTGGGACGCCGGCGGCTTGCACCCGTGCGCTCTTTTCGACGTTAGTGGTTCGCGCGCGCACGGCGCGACACGATGCATCGCGGGCGTGCGATCTGCTCAGGACGCGCGCATGCGACGGCCGCGACATCCGCGATGCCTACTGAAGAAAGGTACGAGCTGATCGTGATTGGCGCCGGGATCAACGGCGCGGCGATTGCGCGTGAGGCGGCGCTCGCCGGGTTGAAGACGCTGATCGTGGAGCGGGGGGACATCGGCGGCGGGACGAGCGCGGCCTCGTCGCGGTTGATTCATGGCGGGCTCAGGTACCTCGAGCATGCGGAGCTCAAGCTCGTGCGCGAGTCGCTGCTCGAGCGCGAGAGGCTGCTCAAGCTCGCGCCGCACTTGGTCGAGCCGCTCGAGCTGTGCATTCCGATCTATCGTGGCGCGCGGCGCGGCCGCTGCCAGATCGGCGTCGGGCTTGCGCTGTACGACTGGCTCTCGGCCGGCAAGTCGCTGCCGAAGCGTCGATCGTTCACGCGGGACGAGCTGCTTGCGCACCTGCCGGGCTTGAATCCCGCCGGGCTCGTGGGCGGCGCCAGCTATTACGACGCGCAGGTGCGCTATCCGGAGCGCCTCGTCGTCGAGAACGTGCGCGACGCCGTCGAGAACGGCGCGACGCTCATGACGTACACGCGCGTCACGCGCATTCGCGTCGAGCGCGGGCGCGCGGTCGGCGTCGATTGGCAGTCGGCGCACGGCGCCGGCGGCGCTGCGGCGCCGTTGATCGTGAACGCCGCGGGCCCGTGGGTCGACGAAGTGCTCGGCTCCATCCGCCACACGCGCTTGATCGGCGGCACGAAGGGCAGCCACATCGTCGTCCCGCGCTTCGACGGCGCGCCGCGGAGCGGTGTCTACGTCGAGGCCGGAACGGATCACCGCCCGTTCTTCATCCTTCCGTGGAACGGGTTGCTCCTGATCGGCACGACCGACGAGCGCTACGAGGGCGACGCGGGCCTCGCGACGATCGACGCGCGCGAGCGCGCGTATCTCGTCGCCGAGACCGAGCGTGTCTTTCCCGGAGCCGCTGGGCTCGACGCTCGCGTCCTGTACACGCACACGGGGGTGCGCCCGTTGCCGTTCGAGCCGCGCGGCGCCGAGGGCGCGATCACGCGCCGCCATCTCATTCGCCGCCATCGCGCCGCGCGCGGACTGCATTCGATCGTCGGCGGCAAGCTGACGACGCATCGCGCGCTCGCCGAGGACGTGCTCGCGAAGCTCCGCCCCGAGCTGCCCCGGCCGGCGAGCCGCACGCTGACGCGCGAGCGGCCGCTGCCGGGCGCCATCGCGGCCGACGACCGCAGGGCTATGCTCGCCGACTTGGCGGGTCGGCTCGGCGAGCGCCAAGCGCAGCGTCTGCTCGCCGTCTACGGCAAGCGCGCGCGAGAAGTCGCCGCGCTCGCGGCGCGGCCCGAGCTCGGCGTGCCGCTCGGTGCGAGCGGCGTTCTGCCGGCCGAGCTCGTGTAC
>JBBIJV010000282.1:0-2872 GCA_037445815.1 Rhodospirillaceae bacterium | reverse complement strand
GTCGGGCGCCGGCGCATCGACCGCGCCGAGCGCCTTGCGCAGTTGCGCGAGGTCGGACTCGAGGCTCTGCAAGCGGCAGGTATCGTGATGGGTCGGACTCATGGGCACACCCCTCTCGCCTGAAGCGGCGCGGCGACGGTCTGCTCGCCGCCGGCCGCCTGCGCACGCTCGTCGAGCATCGCCGCGAGCGCCGATCGCCCGCGATGCAGCCGCGAGCGCACCGTGCCGATCGGGCATTGGAGCACCGCCGCCGCTTCCGCATACGACAACTCTTGCAGCTCCACGAGCACGAGCGCCTCGCGGTACTCCACAGGCAGCCGCGCGAGCGCGGCGTGCAGCCGCTCGACGCGCTGGTCCGCGAGCAAACGCTCGTCGCCGTCGAACAACGCGCCTTCCGGCGGCAGCTCGCCGGTCCAGCGGCGCTCGAGGCGCAGTCGGTCGAGCGTCACGTGCCGCGCACAACCGAACAACCAGGCCCGCACGGAGCCTTTTGCCCGATCGAAGCGGCCCGCGTTTTCGAGAACGTTCAGGAACACCTCCTGCATGACGTCCTGGGCGAAGCTGCGCGAGCGCGCCATCGCGAACGCAAATCGGTAGACGTCGTTGTGACGGCGCCGGTAAAGGTCGACGAAAGCCGTCTCCGCGCCGGCCGCGATCTCGGCGAGCAATCGCACGTCGATTTGGTCTTCGTCGGTCTCGGCCATTGGTCGGCGTTTCCCTGCTGTCTATTCGAGGCGACGCGCCGAAAAGTTCCAAGCCGCCGTCTTCCGCGGCGGACGCTGGTACGATGGCAGGTCTCGAGCCGGATGTAACGCGATGCGCCCTCTCGTTCGAACCCTGTGGTCGTTGGCTTGGTTGGCCGCAGCCCCGGCGGCCGCAGACGGGCCGTCCGTGACCGACGCGTGGGTGCGCGCGACGCCGCCCGGCGCGAGAACGGCCGCCGTATACATGACCGTGAACGGCGCGGCGACGGCGGACCGGTTGCTCGGCGCCGCGACGCCGGCCGCAGACGCCGTCGAGATCCATGCCAACGTCGCCGAGAACGGCACGACGCGCATGGAACGGCTGCCGGCGCTCGCCGTCCCGGCCGGCGCCGGCGTGCGGCTCGAGCCGGGCGGAGCACACTTGATGCTGATCGGCCTCGCGGCGCCGCTCGCGCCTGGCACGAAGGTGGCGCTGTCGCTCGAGCTCGAGACGGCCGGAACCATCGAGATCGAGGTGCCCGTCGTCGATGCACGGGCGAACGCGCACGCGCACTGAAGGCGTCGTGAGCGCGGACGCAGCACGACGTTCAGTGCCGGCCGCGGTCGCCGTGGTCGCCGCGGCGCTCGGCCTAGCGGCCTGGCTCGTCCTCGACACGCGATTGAGCACGCCTCCCGAGATCAACGGCTACGTGCTCGCAACGCCGCGCGAGCTGCCGGGCGTTGCGCTCGTCGACGAGCACGGCGCACAGATTCGCCCCGAAAATTTGCGCGGCCACTGGTCGCTGCTCTATTTCGGCTACACCTACTGCCCCGACGTGTGCCCTCTTACGCTCGTCGCGCTCGCGAGCTTCAAGCGCGAGCTCGAAACGCAAGGTGTCGCGCTGCCCGTCGAGTACTACCTCGTGTCGGTCGATCCGAAGCGCGACACGCCCGAGCGCTTGCGCGAGTACGTCGCTTATTTCGATCCCGAGCTCCACGGTTTGACCGGCTCGCCGCAAGAGCTCGCGAAGCTCGCGACTGCGACGGACGCGGTGTTCGATGTGCCGGACGCCCAAGACGGCGATAACTACCTCGTCAGTCACTCTTCGAGCGTCGTAGTGCTCGACCCCGCCGCGCGCGTCCGGGCCGTGCTCGCGCCCCCGCACGAGCCTTCGAGGATGGTGGCGGATTTCACCGCCGTCGCGGCCTACGGCACGGCCTCGCATTGAGCGCCCCGCCATGCGCAGCGGGGCGATGCAACTTGTTGCGCCCGTGCGTAGACTAAGGCCCGTCGGCGAAGAACAATCACGATGGAACAAGGGCTGAATCTTCGTCCCAGCCGGGCGCGTTTTTCCGACGACGCCGCCGACGTCGTTTTGCTCGCTCGCATCGCAAACGGCGACCGCGCGGCGCTGCGCTCGCTCTACGGCACGTACTATCACCCGCTGCTCAGGTTCATCTACCGCATCACGGGGCGGCTCGATCTCGCACAGGAAGGCGTCAACGACGTGATGCTCGTCGTGTGGCGCAACGGGCGCTCTTTCCGCGGCCGCTCGAGCGTCTCCACCTGGATCATGGGCATCGCGTACCGAAAGGCCCTCAAGCTCTTGGCCGCCTCGCGTCGCTGGACGGACCGCGTCGCAGGCACCTCCTTCGACGAGCTCGTTGAACGTTTCGACGCGCCCGTGGAACAAAGCGACGACGGCGATCTGCGCGACCTGCTCGACGTGGCCTTGCGGCACTTGTCCGCGGAGCATCGTGCGGTGGTCGAGCTCACCTACTTTTACGGTTGCTCCTACAAAGAGATCGCCGCCATTGCCGCGTGTCCCGTGAATACGGTCAAGACCCGCATGTTTCATGCTCGCGCCAAGCTGAAGAAGCTGCTGCCTTCGCTCGGCAAGGACTCTCTGTGAGCGAGCCCGGGCCGCTGTCGCACGGCCGCGCGTTCGAGCTGTTGCCGTGGCTCGTCAACGGCACCCTCGCGGGCGGCGAGCGCGCGGCCGTCGAAGCGCACGCGAGGACGTGCATCGTGTGCCGCCGCGAGCTCAAGGAGCAGCAGCGGCTCTACGCCGCCGTGAGGGCGCGGCGCACCACCGACGTTTCGGCCGAAGCCGGGTTCGAGGCGCTGAACGGCCGGCTCGACGCTGCGGCCGGCCGCTGGCGCGTCCGCTACGCCACGGCGGCCCCGT
>JBBIJV010000281.1:0-2911 GCA_037445815.1 Rhodospirillaceae bacterium | reverse complement strand
CAGAATCGTCTCACGTTGAGTCTCCTTTGCCGGGGGAAAGCCGGACGGTGTGGTGACCATCCAGCTTACCCGAGGAGGCTCAACGTCTTTCAGCTCCAGATCGGCGCGCTAATTTGGACAAGAGTGATACGCAGCAAAACAAAGACTTGAGGAGCCCGGACGTGAGATTGCAGACTTTGCGCGTGCTCGTATTCGCCGGCACCGCCGCCTTCGGCGCGGCGCAAGTCGGCGCTCAGGGGGCCACCCCCCCGTTCGAAGCCGGCAAGCACTACACCGTGCTCGACCCGGCGCAGCCGACGAGCACCGACGCCGGCAAAGTCGAGGTGGCCGAGGTCTTCATGTTCGGCTGCCCCGGGTGCTACCGTTTCGAGCCGCACCTCAAGTCGTGGCTCGAGCGCAAGGCGCACTACGTCAATTTCGTTCGGATACCCGCGGCCTGGCAGGGCCATCGCGGCGCCGCTCTCCACGCGCGCGCCTACTACGCCGCCGAGGAGCTCGGCTTGACGGAACAGATCGACGGGCCGTTCTTCGAAGAATTTCACGTCAACCAGAACTACCTCGATACCGAGGAGAAGCTCGTGGAGTTCTTCACGAAGTTCGGCGTCGACGCGTCCGCGTTCAAGAACGCGTTCAACTCGTTCGCGGTCAACGCGAAGCTGCGGCGCGCGGAAGAGCTGATTCAACGCTATCGGGTGCAAAGCACACCGAGCGTCGTCGTCAACGGCAAATACGTGACCATGGGCTCCATGGCGGGCAGCTACGCCGCGTGGTTCGCGATCATCGACGATCTCGCCGCGCGCGAGCACGCCGCCGACAGCGCAGCCGGACGTCGATAGCGAAGGGGGTGTCGCTTCACGGAGACGGCTTTCGCGTGCACATCTGATTTATCATTCGCCCGGCGCGAAGTCGCGTCACAAGGAGAGATGATGATCACGAATGGAGTATCGCGAGCGCTGCTCGCCACGTCCCTGCTGCTGCCGGCCCTCGCCGCGGCACAGCAGAGCTCGACCCGCCCGCAGTCGCCGAGCTTCGACTACAGCTACGTCGAGCTCGCGTACGACGAGACGGATTTCGAGATCGGCAACGCGGAAATCGACGGCGACGGGCTAACGCTCTCCGGCTCGTTCGAGATCAACGACGACTGGCACGTGTTCGCGTCCTACGGTAACGCCGATCTCGACGCCGGCATCGATTTGGACACCTGGATGATCGGCGCGGGCTACGCGTTCCCGCTCCGGCAAGACGTCGACATCTACGGCCGCGTGCTCTACGTCAACTCGCAAGCCGACTTCCCGGGCTTCGGCGAAGACGACGAGGACGGCTTGGGAATTCAGGCGCGCATTCGCGCTCTTGTCACCGACGAGCTCGAGGTCGAAGGAGGCATTCAGCACTTCGACGTCGGCGAGAGCGACACGTCGCTGCAGGTCGGCGCACGCTACCGCTTCACCGAGGCGTTTTCGGCAGGCATCGGCCTCACGTTCGGCGGCGATGCGGACGGCATCGGCATCAACGCGCGGTACTCGTTCTAGGCCGCGTCACCACAGCGGCAATCCCAGGAACCAGGCGCAGAAAGCATTCCACGCCGGCACGCGATGCAGAGTCAGCGTGCCGGCGTGGTACGCGAGCACAACCCCGAGCGCGACGGGAAACACGTCGAGCCGACGGTTGGCCTTGAAGTCCCACCACGAGAGCGCGAGCAGCACGAGATCCGCCGCGGCGAAACCGACCACGGGCAGCACGGGATTGCCGTCGATGCGCGGCACGAGCGCGGCGAGCGCCGGCGCGTGCGCGCCGATCAGGCGATCCGACACGGGCGTCACGAACGGAAACACCGTGCAGAGCATCCACCGTGCGTGCGTCTGCGGCTCTCTGCGCCGCGCGATCGCCATCGCGTAGAACACGGCGAATACCACGAGCGACAGCAACGTGAGCGCCAGGAAATACGCGGCGGCGGCCGGCAACCGCGGCAAGCCGGCGACGCCGGGCGCGATGCGTTGATGCACGAACACCGTCGTAATCGCGACGACGGCCGGCGCAACCACGTACGACAGCTTGCCGAGCTGCCGATGCCAGAACCGGCGCTGCTTGCGAATCAGCTGCGCCTGCACGACGAGCATGCCGAGCCAGAGCGCGAGCACGACGGCGTGCGCGTGAAACCAGACGTTCGGCTGCTCGAACAGCCTCGCGAAATAGCTCGGCCAGAACGCCCAGACCGTAAGCGCGAGGAACACGACGAAGAAGCTCGAGCTGAACCGATACAAGCCGGGCATCGCACGGGCGTTCACGGCGGCGTTCTCGAGTCGGCGGCGGAGCGCGAACTCTAAAGGACCGCACCCAGGCGGGTCCAGGCCGTGCGCGGCGGGTCGTGCTTCACTTCGACCCGCGACGAGCTCGATGGCGGCGGCCGCCCCGGGCAGGCGCAACACGGTCGAAGCGAGACACGACTCGCCGGAGCGGCTGCCGGGCCCGTAGCGGCGGTGCGCCGAGCGTGATCCATTTACTGGCTGCGCGCCCCGCAGGCCGGAAGATTCCGCCCATGGACGCCGAGCGACCCACCGTGACGAGCCGTCTGGCTGTTCTCCTGGCGCTCGCTGCCGCGCTCGGCGGCTGCGGCCGCGACGCGCGCGACGAAGTGGAACCGCGGACGCCGATGCCGCCAT
This sequence comes from Rhodospirillaceae bacterium, assembly GCA_037445815.1. GTDB lineage: Bacteria > Pseudomonadota > Gammaproteobacteria > Steroidobacterales > Rariloculaceae > FEN-1219. Next base: position 251 of record JBBIJV010000281.1, on the reverse strand, counting down.
CGTTGCCGGGCGTCTACGCCGGCACCTTCCCGTGCAGCAACTGCGCGGCGATCGAAGCCACGCTTTGGCTCAGGAGCGACGGCGCATTCGTTCTGCGTCAGCGCCTCGTCGACGGCGCGGCGGCCGCGGACAGCGCGGCGGCCGCGAGCAACGCGCCGGGCGCGCGGGAGACGACGTACGGCCTCGGCCGCTGGAGCTGGGACGAGGTCACGGCCGAGGCCGTGCTGCGCGGCCGCGGGCCCGAGCGGCGG
>JBBIJV010000280.1:0-2915 GCA_037445815.1 Rhodospirillaceae bacterium | reverse complement strand
TGCTCTTCCGATCTGCGCGCGCATCGTCGGCGGCTGCTGCGGCACGACGCCCGAGCACATCCGTGCGCTCGCGGCGCTCGCTCACGGCAGCGGGATCGGCCCGACCTCTTTCGGCACCTGATAGCCGCGCTGCACGGCGGGCCGCGCCGCGATGGCGCGGTACCAGCGTTCGAGGTCCGGATAATTCGCCCAGTCGATGCCCTGCCATTCGTAACGAGCGATCCACGGCCACGTCGCGATGTCGGCGATCGAGTACTCGCCGGCGAGGTACTCGGCCTCTGCGAGCCGCTTGTTCAGCACGCCGTAGATCCGCTTCGCCTCGTCGCCGTAGCGCTTCTCGGCGTACTCGGACTTGCCGCGGTTGAACCTCAAGAAATGGTGCGCTTGCCCCAGCATCGGGCCCACGCTGCCCATCTGCATCATGAGCCACTCGACGACCTGCCAGCCGTTCTTGCCGCCGGCGTGCAGTCGCCCCGTCTTGTCGGCGAGATACAAGAGGATGGCGCCCGACTCCATCAGCGAGAACCCGGTGTCGTGATCGACGATGGCCGGAATCTTGTTGTTCGGGCTGATCGCGAGAAACTCCGGGCGGAATTGCTCGTTGGCATTGATGTCGACGGGAATCGCACGATACGGCAGCCCGAGCTCTTCGAGCGCGATGGAGATCTTGCGGCCGTTCGGCGTGGTCCAGGTGTATAGATCGATCATGCTTCAGTATTCCATCACAAAAAGCGCCTCGATTTGACGGCGTCCGCTTGCCAGGCATCCCGGGGTCGAGAATGATTAGCGGCCACCGGCCGGATCCGCCATCGCCATGCCCATCGCAATACTGACGATCGCGCTGCAAGTCATCGCCGTCGTGCACTTGATCCGCACGGGCCGCAGCATGATCTGGCTGTTCGTGATCATCTTCCTGCCCGTCGTCGGCTGCCTCGCGTACTTCATCGTCGAGGTGCTGCCCTCGTTCGGCCACAATCCCGCGGCACGCAAAGCGCTGAGCCGCGCGCGCCGGGCGATCGACCCCAATCGCGGCGTGCGGGAGCGGTCGTTGAGCTACGAGCGGAGCCAGAACGTCGACACGGCGAGCAAGCTCGCCGACGAGCTCACGAAGGCCGGGCGGCACGACGAAGCGATCCGCATCTGCACGGAGGCGCGCACGGGGCTCTTCGAAGACGATCCGAAGATCCTGCTGTCGCTCGCGAACGCACAGTTCGCGGCCGGCCGGCACGCCGCTGTCATCGAGACGCTCGACCGCCTGCGCGAGAAGAATCCCGGCTTTCGCTCGGCCGACGGCCACTTGATCTACGCGCGCGCGCTCGAGGAAAGCGGCGCCACGGCACGCGCGCTCGAGGAATACGCGGCGCTCGCGAACTACTATCCGGGCGCCGAGGCGCGCGTGCGGCAGGCGATGCTCTACAAGAAGCAGGGCGACAAGGCGCGCGCCGGCGAGCTGTTCGCCGCGATTCTGAAGGACGCGCGGCTCGCGCCGAAGCACTTTCAGCGCAGCGAGAAGGATTGGATCGAGCTCGCGAAGCGCGAGAGCGCCGACACGTAGCGGCTACAGCAACACGAGGCTCAGCTCCGGGAACGCCATCAAGAGCAGCGTCACGGCGAGCGTGATCAGCACGAACGGCAGCGCGCCGCGGAAGATCGTCGCGAGCGTCATCGAAGCATCGTCCATGGCGGCTTTGATCACGTAGACGCTGAGCCCGAACGGCGGCGTCAAGAGCCCGATCTCGATCGCGATCGTGGTCACGACGCCGAACCAGACCAGGTTTGCGCCGAGTGCCGTCGCGACGGGCAGCGCGAGCGGCAGCATGATCAGCATGATCGACGTCGAGTCGAGCAGCATTCCTAGCACGATCAAAAGCGCGAGATAGGCCGCGAGGAACCCTGCGAGGCCCAAGCCCGTGTTGCCCAAGAACGCGGCCATGTCCTGCGGCAGCTCCGTCAGCGTCAACATGCGGCTGAACATGCTTGCGGAGATGATCAGGAACAGGATTGAGACCGAGACCTGGCCCGTCTCGCTCATGACGTCCCAGAGCCTGGGCCATGTCAGGCGGCGCTTGAAGAGCGCGATCGCCATTGCGCCGAACGCACCGGCAGCGCCGGCCTCCGTCGGCGTGAACACGCCGCCGTAGATGCCGCCGAGCACGAGCACGATCAACGCGGCGACCGGAACGAGCCCGTTGAGCACTTCGAGCGCGGCGCTGCTGCTCTCTGCGGCGTGCACGTCGCCTCTGGCGTGGCCCACGAACGACGGCCAGAGCCACGCCATCAACACCACCGCGACGGCGAACGCCACGGCGAGCAAGACGCCCGGCACCACGGCCGCGAGGAACAGTGCGCCGATCGAGACCTCGGCCAGCACGCCGTAGATGATGAGCAGCAGGCTGGGAGGAATCAGCATGCCGAGCAGCGACGAGCCGGCCGTCAGACCGACCGCGAACTTCGGCGTATAACCCTGCCGCACCATCTCGGGCACGGCGATCTTTGTGAAGATCGCGGCGGCAGCGATCGAGATGCCCGTGATCGCCGCGAAAACGGCGTTCGCCGCGACCGTCGCGACGCCGAGCCCGCCGTAGACGCGGCCGAAGATGCGCTGCGCGGCGCGGAACGCGTCGCGGCCGACGTCGGAGACGTTCACGAACAGGCCCATCAGCACGAACAGCGGCACCGTCGCGAACACGTAGTCCGACACCGTGCCGTCGGCCGCGAGCGCGAGCGTGCGCGTCGCGATGATGAAGTCGTGCTTGACGATCGCGAGGCCTATGAAGCCCGAGAGCAGCAGCGCGAACGCAATCGGCATGCCAAGCACGATCAAATCGACGACGAGCACGATCATCCAGATGCCGACCGTGCGCGGCTCCACGTCGGCGCTCCAGAGCGCGGCGACGAAGAGCGCGACGACGACG
>JBBIJV010000279.1:0-2922 GCA_037445815.1 Rhodospirillaceae bacterium | reverse complement strand
CCGCGACGCCGTGCACGAGCACGGGCAGCGGCAAGGGCCCGAGCTCCGCAGCCGCGCTGCGCCCGAAGAACGTCGGCGTGAAACCCGCCGCAAGGAGCGCGACCAGCAGCAGGGCCATCGCCCCGTAGAACACGCGGTCGGTGCGCGCCGCGGGCGGCCACGCGGGCCTCCTCGTCACGGCAGCGCGGGCGGCACGTAGCTCAGCGTGTAATTCAAGATCCAGACCAGGAACAACACGAGCGGCACGTGCACGACGAACTGGAGCATCGAGTAGCCGATGATGTCGCGCGCCTTGAGCCCGAGGATACCGACGAGCGGCAGCATCCAGAACGGATGGATCAGATTCGCGAGCGCTTCCGTGGCGTTGTAGGTCTGCACGACCCAGCCCAAGTGCACCTCGTGCTCGATGGCCGCCTCGAGCACGTATTGCGCCTCGAGCAGCCACTTGCCGCCGGCCGACGGGATGAACAGGCCGAGGAACGCCGAATAGATGCCGACAAGCACAGGGAACGTGTGCTCGTTCGAGATGTAGACGAAAAAGTGCGAAATGTCCTCGGCGAGTCCGGACCGCGTGAGCATCTCGAGCACGCCCGCATACATCGGATACTGAATCAGCACGCCGCCGACCGGCGTGACCGATGCCGCGATCGCGTTGACGAACGACTTGGGCCGCCAGTGCAGCAGTAGGCCGACCATCAGGAACAGGAACAGGTAGTGGTTCAAGTCGAGCAAGATACCGGCGCCGCGCGTTGCCACTTCGCGGGCCAGGTAACCGAAGCCGAGGACGGAAATGACGATCGTGAGCAGCGGGCTGTACTCGAGCCATTCGCCGGGCGTCGCGCGCTTGCCCAAGTTGCTCGTAGCCGCGGCATACTCGACGCCCATGTCGCTCATCGATTTGGCGTGCGCCGCGCTGGGCGACGAGTAATACGAAACGGCCATCGACACGACGATCAGCAAAGCCGCTATCAACAAGCTCTGCCATAGCCCGATCGTCTGGCTCAACGGAATAGTGCCCGTCACGCTCGCGATCGAGGCCGGCAGCGACGCCGGCGTGGCCATGATCAGCGCGGCCGAGGACGACATGCCGAGCGCCCAGACGCTGCCGACGCCGAGATAAGCGGCGGCGCCGATCGCGCGGTAGTCCGAGCCGCGCACGCGGTGCGCGACTTCGCGCGCGAGCAGCGCGCTGAAGATCAGGCTGAAGCTCCACGACACGAGCGACGCGAGCATCGAGAACAAGCCGACATACGCCGCCGCGCCGCGGCCCGTCCGCGGCACCGAAGCCAGCATGCGCACGACGCGATAAACGGGCGGCGCCGTCGCCACGGCATAGCCGGTGACGATGATCAGCGACATCTGCATCGTGAAGTTGACGAGGCCCCAGAACCCCGTGCCGAACCACTGGGCCGTGTCGAGCACGCTGCTGCCGGCGCCCAAGCTCGCGATGAAGACCACGGCCACGACGACGAGAGCCAGCGCGAACGCGTCGGGAAACCACTTCTCGAACCAATCGGAAAGCTCGAGGCCGAGCCGCGCGAGCGCGGTGCTTTCTTGCGGCTGCGTGGCGACGGTCATGTCGGCGGCCGACTATAGGGGCCGTGCGCGCCGTAAGCAACAGCGCGGAGCCGCTGCATTTTTCTTCGGCTTTCCGCAGTGGACAGCCGCACTCCCTTGCAGCTACCCTGCCGCCCAGAAAAATTCGCTTCCGCTCGTCCTGGGGGAGATTCCGTGGGATTTTTGACTTGGCTCGAAGCCACCGGGCTAGCCGAATGGGTGCGCTCATCGATCCCCGGTTACCCGTCCATGATTGCGCTGCACGCGATCGGCATGGCGATCATGGTCGGTCTCTCGCTCGTCATCGACCTGCGCGTGCTCGGCTGGTTCGCGGGCATCCCGCTCGTCGCCCTCCAGCGATTCTTCCGGCTCGCGTGGATCGGCTTCGGCATCAATTTTCTGTCCGGCTCCGCGCTCTTTTCTGCTCAGGCGACGATGTATATCGTGGACTGGGTCTTCATGACGAAGATGGGGCTCGTGCTGCTCGGCGCTATTACTGCGGCGATCCTCCAGCCCGCCGTCACGCAGGCTGGACCCAGCAACCAAGTCTCCGGCGGGACGAAGGCCGTCGCGGCCGTGGCCGTCGTCTTCTGGGTCGTCGCGATCATCATGGGCCGTCTGACGGCCTATCTATAGGAGCGCAACATGGACGCCTTGACGGAATGGATGCAGTCCACCTGGATCAATGAGGTCGTCTTGGGATACGCCTGGAGCTGGCCGACGCTCGAGACGCTGCACTTCCTTGCGCTCTGCACGCTGATGGGCTCGCTGCTGATCATGGATCTGCGCCTGATCGGCTTCAATCGGCTCATTCCCCTGAAAGCCGTGCACAGCTTGATGCCCGTCGCGATCGTCTCGTTCGTCATCAACTTGCTCTCGGGGCTCGGGTTCCTGTTCGGCGAGCCGTACCTGTACTTCGGAAACTGGTCGTTCTGGGCGAAGATGATCCTGATCGTGCTCGCCGGCGTGAACTTCCTCTTCTACTTCACGAAAGTCGAGCCGAAGCTCCTCGTGCTCGGCCCGAACGATCCGACGCCGGCGCTCGCCAAGACCGTCGGCACGTTGTCTCTGCTGTTTTGGTTCGGAGTGCTTTCGTTCGGCCGATTGCTGCCGTACTTGGGAACGGGCGGCGGCTGAGCGCGCGCCGCGGCGCAAGTCGCGCCGGCCCCGACTTGTGACACCGCGCACACCGGCTCGGGTCTGATCGCCCGTACGCTGGCGGTTCCATGCGGAATGCCACCCGACGAACCGGACTGCCGGCGGCGGTCGCCTGCCTGCTGCTCGCGGCATCCGGGCTGCTGTCGGGCTGCGCGACGTCTCCGCCGCCTGCCGTCGAACCCGCCGGCCTGCCCACGCCCATCGTCG
>JBBIJV010000278.1:0-2933 GCA_037445815.1 Rhodospirillaceae bacterium | reverse complement strand
CGCCGCGGCGGCCGCCGCAGCCGACGGCCTGACGCGCGCCGCGGCGAGCCTCGAGCGCGAGCCGGCTTTCTCACGGCGCGGCCCGTACAATAGCCGCCCTCGGAGCGCGGGCTCCGCGGGAACTCCATGGACGCACTAGTCATCAAGGACCTGCGCAAGGTCTACGGCAACGGTGTCGAGGCGCTGAAGGGCATCGACCTCACCGTGCGCGAAGGCGACTTCTTTGCCCTGCTCGGGCCGAACGGTGCCGGCAAGACGACGGCGATCGGCATCGTCACGTCGCTCATCCGCAAGACGAGCGGCACGGTGACCGTGTTCGGCCACGATCTCGAGCGCGAGCGCGAGGCGGCGAAAGCCTGCATCGGCGTCGTGCCGCAAGAGATCAACCTGAACATGTTCGAGCGCAACGACCTCACGCTGATCAACCAGGCCGGCTACTACGGCGTGCCGAAACATGTCGCCGTGGCGCGCGCCGAGAAATACCTGAAAGCGCTGCACCTGTGGGACAAGCGGACCGGGATCGCGCGGCAGCTTTCGGGCGGCATGAAGCGCAGGCTCATGATCGCGCGCGCGCTCGTCCACGAGCCGAAGCTCGTGATCCTCGACGAGCCGACGGCCGGCGTCGACATCGAGATCCGCCGCTCGATGTGGGACTTCATGCGCGAGATCAACGCGAAGGGAACCACCATCATTCTGACGACGCACTACCTGGAGGAAGCCGAGAGCCTCTGCCGCAACGTCGCGATCATCGACGAGGGCCGAATCATCGAGAACGACGCGATGGTCAACGTCATCGGCAAGCTCCAGCTCGAGACGTTCGTGCTGAGCCTCGCCGAGCCCGTCGCGGCGCCCCCGCTGCTGCCGGGCTTCGCGGTGCGCCTTCGGAACGACCGCGAGATCGAGGTCGACGTGGCGAAGGGCCAGGGTTTGAACGACGTGTTCGCGCAGCTCTCGGCGCGGGGCCTCCGCGTGTCGAGCATGCGCACGAAGTCGAATCGGCTCGAGGAGCTGTTCATCCGGCTCGTCGACAAGCAGGAGCGGAAATCGGCATGAGCGAGCTCGCCGTCACGCGCGCCGAGGTGAACCTGAACCTCTGGCGCATCAACCTCGTGGGGTTCTGGACGATCGTACGCAAGGAGTCGCGGCGCGTCGTGCGCATCTGGATCCAGACAATCGTGCCGCCGGCGATCACGATGACGCTCTACTTCATCATCTTCGGCAGCCTCGTAGGCCGGCGCATCGGCGAGATGGACGGCGTGCCGTACACGACGTTCATCGCGCCCGGGCTCATCATGATGTCCGTCATCACGAACTCGTTCGCGAACGTGGTGTCGTCGTTCTTCTCGAGCAAGCTCATGCTGCACCTCGAGGAGATGCTCGTGGCGCCGCTTTCGCACACCACGATCGTGCTCGGCTTCGTCGTCGGCGGCGTCGTGCGCGGCTTGCTCGTGGCGGCGCTCGTGGTCGTCGTGGCGCTGTTTTTCACGGACCTCGACGTGGCGCATCCGTTGATCACGCTGACGACCATCGCGCTGACGGCCGTCGTGTTCTCGATCGCGGGCCTTTTCAACGCGATCTTCGCGAAAACATTCGACGACATCTCGATCATCCCGACGTTCGTGCTGACGCCGCTCACGTACCTGGGCGGCGTGTTCTTCTCGATCTCCCTGCTGCCGCCGTTCTGGCAGGGCGTCGCGCAGCTCAATCCCATCCTCTACATGGTCAACGCGTTCCGCTACGGCATGCTGGGTTCGGCCGACATCTCGATCGGCGTCGCCTACGCGATCATGATCGGCTTCGCGGTCGGCCTGTTCGCGGCCGTGCTCTTCATGCTGCATCGCGGCATCGGCGTCAGGGCGTGACGTGTGCGGCCGGTTCGGACTGTTCGTCGCTCCCGAGGTGCTCGAGGAGTACTTCAGCCTCACGGAGCCCGTCGCGCTGCCACTCGAGCCGCGCTATAACCTCACGCCGGGCCAGGCCGTCGCCGTCGTGCGCGAGCACGACGGGCGGCGGCGAGTCGACGCGCTGAAGTGGGGCCTGATCCCGTTCTGGGCCAAAGACGCCACGATCGGGCGGCGGCTCGTCAACGCGCGGCTCGACGGCGTCGCCACGAAGCCCGCGTATCGCGAGGCGTGGCAACGGCGGCGCTGCCTGATTCCGGCGAGCGGGTTCTACGAGTGGAGCGAGCCGCGCGGCGGCCGCAAGCGCCCGCACTTCGTGCGGCCCGCGCGCGACCCGCTGCTCGCGCTCGCAGGACTCTGGGAGCGCTGGCGCACACCGGAGGGCGAGAAGCTCGAGACCTGCGTCATCGTCACGGTCGACGCTAGTCGTGAGCTCGCGCCGATCCACGACCGAATGCCGCTCCTCATTCCGCGCCACGCGCACGCGCTCTGGCTCGATCCGAAGCAGAGCGTCGACGACGCGCTTCGGTTCGCCGCAGAGCCGCCGCCGTTGGCCGTTCATCCCGTCGGCTTCGGCGTCAACGATCCCAAGAACGACGACGAGACGTTGATCGCCCCCGTCGCCGAGGCGGGTTAGTTAGTTGGCGCCGGCATGCATCCTGAGGCGCGCGGCGGCCGCGGCGCGGCGCGCGTCAGTCCTGAACGAGCAGAAAGCGTCTTCCGGCGTGCGAGAGAACCGCGCCCGTCGGCTCGATCGAAAGGAGCTGCGGCCCTTCGACGAGGCGCTCGCCTTCGACGTACTTGCGGCCGTTGATGAAGACGAACCGGCCGCGGCGCTCTCCGCTGTATGCGTGCAGCTCGAGGCGCAGCGGCGGCAACGTGACGCCTTCGGCGGCGAGCGCCGCGGCGCTCGGCAGCGTGGCTAGGCCGCTGCTTGACTGAGGCGGCGACGAGAGCGCGCCTACCCCCGGCGCAGCCTCGACGGTCTCGGCGTCGCGCGCAGCCTCGCTGTCGGTAGCGACGCTCGCGGCG
>JBBIJV010000277.1:0-2942 GCA_037445815.1 Rhodospirillaceae bacterium | reverse complement strand
CGCCGCTCGCGCGCCGCGAGCAGCTTGCGGCGCGCCGCTTCGAGCGTCTCGGCGGTTTCGAGCGGGTCGAGGCCGAGCGCCGCGGCCGCCGCGTCGGGCGCCTCGGCGAGGTACAGATGCCAGCGCTTGCCCTCGAAGTTTGGCGGGCGCGTGAGGCCGTAGACTCGTTTCGCGAGCGCGGCCTCGGTGGGTTCGAGCGCCGCGTCGAATTCCGCGGGCGTCCAGACGTAAAACTTGCCCTCCTCGTGCTCCGAGTCCGCGTCGAGCGTCGAGTAATAGCCGCCCCGGCTGTCTTGCATGTCGCGCATGACCCAGTCCGCCGTCTCGTTCGCGACGTCCGCGTAGCGCGGCGTGCCCGTCGCGGTATAGGCGTCGGCGTAGACGGCGAGCAGCTGCGCGTTGTCGTAGAGCATTTTTTCGAAGTGCGGAATCGACCAGAATCGGTCGACGCTGTAGCGAAAAAAGCCGCCCCCCAAGTGATCGTAAAGCCCGCGCTGCGCCATGCAGTCGAGCGTGCGTGTGAGCATCTCGAGCGCTTGCGCGTCGCCGTTGCCGGCACGCTGCGCGTGCCAATAGTCGAGCAGGAGCTCGAGCAGCGTCGAATGCGGGAATTTCGGGCCGCCGCCGAATCCGCCGTGCTCCGAGTCGTAGCTGTCATTCAGGCGCTCGCGCGCCCTCGTCAGCGGCGCGCGCGTGAGCGGCGCGAAGTCGTCGCCGCTCGCCGTCTGCGCGCTGCCCAGCGCTTCGACCAGGTGGGCGCCGCGTTCGCGAATCTCGTCGCCCTTCTCGCGGTAGTACCGTTCGACGGCGACGAGCACCTCGCGAAACGCCGGCATGCCGTAACGGCGCTCCTTCGGAAAATAGGTGCCCGTGAAGATCGGGATCTGCTCCGGCGTCAGGAACACCGTGAGCGGCCAGCCGCCGCCCTGGCCCGACATGAGCTGGTGGCTCGTCTGATAAATCTTGTCGAGATCGGGGCGCTCTTCGCGGTCGACCTTGATGTTGACGTAAAGCTCGTTCATGAGACGCGCGGTGTCCTCGTCCTCGAACGATTCGTGCGCCATCACGTGGCACCAGTGGCAGGCGGAGTAGCCTACGGACAGCAGGATCGGCTTGCCCGTTTTGCGGGCTTCCTCGAGTGCCTCGTCGCTCCAGGCCTGCCAGTGGACCGGGTTGTCCGCGTGCTGCTTTAGGTATGGGCTCGTCTCTTCGCTCAATCGGTTGCGCATGCGCCCACTATGCACCTTCGGTGCCCAAACGGAGAAATCGCGCGTGTCTGGCCGCGGCGAAGCGGGCGCGGCTACACTAGCCGCACTTTCGAATCGCCCGCCGGTGCCCCGTTGTTCACGTATCCCAACTTCGATCCCGTCGCCATCTCGATCGGACCGTTGTTCGGCTACGGTCCGCTCGAGGTGCGTTGGTACGGAATCATGTACCTCGTCGGGTTCACCTGCGGCTGGTGGGGCGCGCGGCAGCGAGCCAAACGGCCCGACAGCCGTATTCGTCCGGAGCATATCGACGACATCGTGTTCTACGTGGCGCTCGGCGCGATCGCCGGCGGCCGCATCGGCTACATGTTCATCTACGGCTTGAGCGAGCTGCTCGCCGACCCGCTATCGCTGTTCAAGGTGTGGCAGGGCGGCATGTCGTTCCACGGCGGCTTCGTGGGCGTGCTCGTCGCGATGTGGCTCTACGGCCGACACATCAAGCAGCCGTTCTTCGTCGTCATGGACTTCGTCGCGCCGTGGACGGCGCTCGGGCTGTTCGCAGGCCGCATCGGCAATTTCATCAACGGCGAGCTCTGGGGCAAGCCGACGAGCCCCGACGCGCCGTGGGCCGTCATCGTGAACGGCGAGGCGCGCCACGCGAGCATGCTTTACGAGGCGTTCCTCGAGGGCATCGTGCTGTTCCTCGTGCTGTGGGTCTATTCGCGGAAGCCGCGGCCCACGATGGCCACCTCGGCGTTGTTCCTGATCGTCTACGGCGTATCGCGGTTCGTCGTCGAGTTCGTCCGCGTGCCGGATCCGCAGCTCGGCTATCTCGCATTCGGCTGGGTGACGATGGGGCAGGTGCTCTCGGCGCCGATGATCGTGGCCGGTGTAATCTTGTGGGTGCTCGCGCACAAGCGCGCGAGCAAGGCATAGGATGCGGCAATACCTCGATCTCCTGCGGGCCATCAAGGAGCGCGGCGTTCGCAAGGGCGATCGCACGGGCACCGGCACGCTCTCGCTGTTCGGCTACCAGATGCGCTTCGACTTGGACGCCGGCTTCCCGGTGCTCACGACGAAGAAGCTGCACTTGCGCTCGATCATTCACGAGCTGCTCTGGTTCCTCCAGGGCGGCACGAACGTCAAGTATCTGCGCGACAACGGCGTCACGATCTGGGACGAGTGGGCCGACGAGAACGGCGATCTCGGCCCCGTCTACGGCGCGCAATGGCGCGCGTGGCGCACGGCCGACGGCCGGCACATCGATCAGATGCAGCGCGCGCTCGACACGATCCGCACCGACCCCAACTCGCGGCGCATCATCGTCAGCGCCTGGAACGTCGGCGAGCTCGAGGAGATGGCGCTCGCGCCGTGCCACGCGCTGTTTCAGTTTCACGTCGCGCAGGGCCGACTCTCGTGCCAGCTCTACCAGCGCAGCGCGGACGTGTTCCTCGGCGTGCCGTTCAACATCGCGTCGTACGCGCTGTTGATCCACATGATGGCGCAGCAGACGAATCTTCGGCCCGGCGAGCTGATCTGGACGGGCGGGGATTGCCATCTCTATCTGAACCACCTCGTGCAGGCGGATCTCCAGCTCACGCGCGAGCCGCTGCCGCTGCCGCGCCTCGTGATCAGGCGCAAGCCCGAGAGCCTGTTCGACTATCGCTTCGAAGACTTCGAGCTGCTCGACTACTACGCGCACGGCTCGATCAAAGCGCCGATCGCGGTGTGAGC
>JBBIJV010000276.1:0-2962 GCA_037445815.1 Rhodospirillaceae bacterium | reverse complement strand
GTGGCGCGCGCCCGCGCGGCGCTAGCAAGCGGCGCCGGCACGGCGCTGCTCGAGCGCATCGCGAAATTCGCCGCGGAACGCGCGCAATGACGTTTCTTGCACGCATGGCGGAGTCGAGTCGCGAACGCGTGCGAGCTGCGCGCGCGAAAGAGAGCGAAGCCGCGCTCGAACGGCGCGCGCTTGCGCGCCCCGTACCGCCGCCGCTCGTGCTCGACCGGTTCGACGTGATCGCGGAGCTGAAGCTGCGCTCGCCGGCGGCCGGCACGCTCGCCGACGGCACGTTCGACGCGGCGGCCCAGCTCTCGAGCTATGCGCGCGGCGGCGCCGCGGCCGTTTCCGTGCTCACGGAGCCGACGGAGTTCCGCGGCGAGCTCGCGCATCTCTCCGCTGCCGCCGAAACGCTCGGGCCCTTCGCGCGGCCCGCGATGCGCAAGGATTTTTTGACGGATCCGTATCAAGTGCTCGAGGCGCGCGCGGCCGGCGCCGGCGGCGTGCTCGTGATTCTCGCGATGCTCGACGACGCTACGGTGCGCGCGCTCGTCGATTGCGCGCAGCGCTTGCGTATGTTCGTGCTGCTCGAGGCGTTCGACCGCGCGGATCTCGAGCGCCTCGCGCCGTACGACCGGCCGCAGCCGGGGAGCGCGCCCGTATTGGCCGGCGTCAACTGCCGCGACCTGCGGGACTTGAACGTGCGCTTCGAGCGGTTCGCCGAGCTCGCTCCGCATTTGCCGCGCCATCTGCCCACCGTCGCCGAGAGCGGCATCGGCGGCGGCACGGACGTCGAAACCGTGGCCGCGGCCGGCTATCGTCTCGCATTGATCGGCTCGTCGCTCATGCGCTCACCCGAGCCCGAGGGCGCGCTCGGCGCCTGGCTCGCGGCGGGCAGGGCCGTGGTTGCAAGGAGGCACGCGCCATGTTCGTGAAGATCTGCGGCATGAACACGCCCGAGGCCATCGAGGCCGCCGTCGCGGCCGGCGCCGACGCGATCGGCTTCGTGTTCGCCGAGTCGCCGCGCCAGGTGACGCCGGAGCAGGCGAAGTGCTTGAGCGCCGGCGTGCCGCCGAGCGTCATACGCGTGGCCGTGATGCGTCACCCGCACAAGGAGCATTGGGAGCGCGTCCTCGAGGTCTTCGAGCCGAATTGGCTCCAAACCGACGCCGAGGACTTCCGCTGGATCAAGCTGCCCCGGAGTTGCGTGGCGCTGCCGGTCTTCCGCGACGGCAACGCACCCGCCGACACCGACCTGCCGGATCGCCTGCTCTACGAGGGCACGCACTCGGGCAGCGGCCGCCTCGCGGACTGGGACGAGGCGGGCGGCCTCGCGCGCGTGGCCGAGGTCATCCTCGCGGGCGGGCTCACCGTCGATAATGTCGAGGAAGCGATCCGCTTCGTCCGGCCGTGGGGCGTCGACGTCTCGAGCGGCGTCGAGCGCGAGCGCGGCGAGAAGGACCCCGCGAAGATCCGCGAGTTCGTCGCACGCGTGCGCGCCATCGAGGCGGACCTCGAGGTGCGAAGCAAAGCCGCGCCGCAAAGAGCCGACGCCGAGGTATGAGCATGGAGAGAAAAGAGCGAGAACGGTTGTTCGAGGCCCTGCTCGAGGGACGTCTGCCCGACGAAAACGGCCGCTTCGGCCCGTTCGGCGGCCGCTACGTGCCGGAGACGCTCATGCCGGCGATCGAGCGGCTCATGCACGGCGTGCGCAACATACTGCCCTCGCCGGAGTTCCGGGCGGCGCTCGAGCGCGAGCAGAAATCCTGGATCGGCCGGCCGACGGCGCTGACTCCGGCGCCCACGTTGAGCGCGCGGTGGGGCGCAGACGTGTGGCTCAAGCGCGAGGACTTGGCCCACACGGGCGCGCACAAGATCAACAATGGCATCGGCCAGGCGCTGCTCGCGAAAGCGCTCGGCGCGAAGCGCGTCGTCGCCGAGACGGGCGCCGGGCAGCACGGCGTCGCGTCGGCCGCCGCGTGCGCGCGCGTCGGGCTGCCCTGTACCGTCTACATGGGCGAGATCGACGTCGCACGGCAAGCGCCGAACGTCGACCGCATGCGCCGTTTCGGCGCGACCGTCGTCGCCGTGAAGTCCGGCGACCGCACGCTGCGCGCCGCGATCGACGAGGCGATCCGCGACTGGGTATCCGACCCCGTCGGCACATACTACCTGCTCGGCTCGGCGATCGGACCGCACCCGTATCCGTTTCTCGTGCGTGAGCTGCAAGCCGTCATCGGCAAGGAAGCGCGCGCGCAGATGCTCGCAGACGCGGGCGGATTGCCCGACGCCGTGTTCGCCTGCGTCGGCGGCGGCTCGAACGCGATCGGCCTGTTCCACGGCTTTCTCGCGGACCGCGCCGTGAAGATCTTCGGTGTCGAGGCGGGCGGCCGCGGCACGGGCCTCGGCGAGCACTCGGCGACGCTGTCGTACGGCAAGCCCGGCGTGCTGCACGGCACGCACACGATGCTGCTCTACGACGAGCACGGCCAAATTCAGGAGACGCATTCGATCTCGGCCGGCCTCGACTACCCCGGCGTGGGCCCCGAGCACGCGCTGCTGCAAGCCGTCGGCCGCGTCGAGTACGTGACGGCCGGCGACGACGAGACGCTGGCCGCGCTCGAGGAGCTCACGTCGTGCGAGGGCATCCTGCCGGCGCTCGAGAGCTCGCACGCCCTCGCGGGCGCGAAGCGCTGGGCCGCGAAGAATCCGGGCGCCCGCGTGCTCATCGGCCTCTCCGGCCGCGGCGACAAAGACATGCCGATCCTCGCCAAGTACACCGCGGCGCCGGTGGACGCCGACTCGGGCCGCACAGCCGTCGCCGGAGGCCGGCATGCTGCCGCGTGACCGGCTCCGAGCGGCGCTCACGCGCGATCTCGCGAAGCGCGGGCCGCCGGCGCTCGTCGCGTACATCACGGCCGGCTTCCCGGAGCCGCGCGAGTTCCTCCGCGTGCTGCGCTAGATCGGAAGAGCA
>JBBIJV010000275.1:0-3058 GCA_037445815.1 Rhodospirillaceae bacterium | reverse complement strand
GGCCGCACCGCCCGCAGAGGCGCCGCCGCCCGCGGCGCGCGGCCAGCAAGTCACCGCTCCGATGGTCGGCACGTTCTACAGCGGCCCCGCGCCGGGGGCGAAACCGTTCGTCGAGATCGGCAGCGAGGTGAAGCCCGGCGACACGTTATGCGTCATCGAAGCGATGAAGATGATGAATCAGATCGAGTCGGAGGTCGCCGGCCGCGTGGTCAGCATCCTCGTCGAGAACGGCAGCCCCGTCGAATTCGGTCAACCCCTCTTCGTCATCGAAGAATAGGTCCTAGAAGAACGACAGCCGGACGAGCGCTCACACGATGCTCGACAAAGTTCTGATCGCCAACCGCGGCGAGATCGCGCTTCGCATCTTCCGCGCTTGCCGGGAGCTCGGCATCAAGACGGTGGCCGTGCACTCGACGGCCGACACCACGCTGAAGCACGTGCTGCTCGCGGACGAGACCGTCTGCATCGGCCCGCCGCGCGCGCAGCAGAGCTACTTGAACATGCCGGCGATCATCGCCGCGGCCGAGGTGACGGACGCCGTGGCCATTCATCCGGGCTACGGCTTCCTCTCGGAGAACGCCGACTTCGCCGAGCGCGTCGAGGAAAGCGGGTTCATCTTCATCGGCCCGAAGTCGGAGACGATCCGGCTGATGGGCGACAAGGTGTCCGCGATCAAGACGATGCGCGAGGCCGGCGTCCCCTGCGTGCCGGGCTCCGACGGCCCGCTCACCGACGATCCCGAGACGAACGCGCGCCTCGCGCGCGACATCGGCTATCCCATCATCATCAAAGCCGCGGCGGGCGGCGGCGGCCGGGGCATGCGCGTCGTGCACAGCGAAGCGGCCTTGTTCACCGCCATCTCGATCACGCGTGCGGAAGCGCTTTCGGCGTTCGGCAGCGATCAGGTCTACATGGAGAAGTTCCTCGATCACCCGCGCCACATCGAGTTTCAAGTCTTGGCCGACAGCCACGGCAGCGCCGTGCACTTGGGCGAGCGCGATTGCTCCATGCAGCGCCGCCACCAAAAAGTCATCGAGGAGTCGCCGGCGCCCGGTATCTCGGAGGAAGAGCGGCGCAAGATGGGCCAACGCTGCGTCGAAGCTTGCTTGAAGATCGGCTACCGCGGCGCCGGCACGTTCGAGTTCCTGTATCAGGACGGGGAGTTCTACTTCATCGAGATGAACACGCGCGTTCAGGTCGAGCATCCCGTTACGGAGCTCGTGACGGGCATCGACATCGTGAAGGCGCAGCTCGCGATCGCGGCCGGAGAGCGGCTGCCGTACACGCAGGACGACATCCGTTGGCGCGGCCACGCGATCGAATGCCGCATCAACGCCGAGGATCCGAAGACGTTCGTCCCTTCGCCGGGCACGGTGAGCCTCTGGCATCCGCCGGGCGGCCCGGGCATTCGCGTCGACAGCCACATGTACTCGGGCTACGCGGTGCCGCCGTACTACGACTCGCTGATCGCGAAGGTCATCGCGCACGGCGAGCACCGGCGCGCCGCGATCGCGCGCATGACGACGGCGCTGCAAGAGATCGTCGTCGACGGCATCAGCACGAACATCCCGCTGCACCAGGAGATCTTCCAGCACGGCGCCTTCAAGGCCGGCGGAACGGACATCCACTACCTCGAGCGGCGGCTCGGCTTGAAGTGAAGTGACGGCGGGAGGTCTCTTCGGCCGGCAGCGGCTCACGCTGCGGCTCGCGGCGGACGACGTGGCGAAAGCCGAGGCGCTGCTGACGCTCGCCGGCGCGGACACGATCGCGATCCGCGATGCAGCCGATGCCCCGGTCCTCGAGCCCGAGCCCGGCTCGGCGCCGCTCTGGCCTAAGGTAACGCTCGAAGCCCTGTTCCCGCGCGACGTCGAGCTCGAGCCGCTGCGCAACGTGCTCGGCGGCGAATTCCGCGACTCCGCGCCGACGCTCGACGTGCTCGAGGATTCGGCGTGGCGAGCGGGACTTACCCAAACCGTCAAGGCGCGCGCGATCGGCGAGCGCCTCTGGCTCGCCCCGGCCGAGAACGAGGAGACGCCTGCCGGCCGAGTCGGCGTCCGCATTCACATGGGACTCGCGTTCGGGACGGGCGAGCATCCGACGACGGCGTCGTGCCTCGAGTGGCTCGAGCGCCGCGTCGCGCGCGGCATGACGATGCTCGACTACGGCTGCGGGTCCGGCGTCCTCGCGCTCGCGGCGCTGGCGCTCGGCGCACGCTACGCCTACGCCGTCGACATCGACGCGCAAGCCGTCGCGGCGACGCGCGCGAACGCGGCGCTGAACGGCGCGCTGGGGCGCCTCCACGTCGGCACGCCGCAGGAGCTGCCCGTCGTGGCCGTCGACGTGCTCGCCGCGAACATCTTGGCCGGCACGCTCGTAAAGCTCGCCCCGAAGCTCGCACGCCGCGTCGTGCCGGGCGGCCACGCCGTGCTCGCCGGCATTCTCGCCGCGCAGGCCGAGCGCGTCGAGGCCGCCTACGCGCCGTACTTCGACGAGCTCGAGCGGGACCTCCGCGACGGCTGGGCACGCATCGCTCTCCGGCGGAAGGCGGGTTAACCCGAGCGAGAACCGCTAGAATCGCCGCGTCACGAGCCGAGCGGCCGCCATGCTGTTCACGCGCTGCCCCGAATGCGACACGACGTTCCGTCTCACGGACGAGGCGCTGAAGAAGGCCAACGGCCAGGTTCGCTGTGGGCGCTGCGCCACCGTCTTCAATGCCTACGCGGAGCTGCACGACCCGGCGGCCAAGTCGTTCGAGCCCGAGGCTGCGGAACGCGGCGCGCCCGGACTCGCACCTTCGGACGGCGGCGCGCCCGCCGCCGCGTCGCCCGAGGCCGAACACGCTCCCGCGCCAGCCGAGGCTCGGGGCGACGCGCCCGTGGTACGCACCGGCGCGAAGCGCGCCGCAGCCGTCGAAGAGGCGCCCGAGCCCTCGGCCGATGCAACAGCGGCCGAAGCGTCGCCAGACTCGCCCGCCGATGCGAGCGCGATCAGCGCCACGGAAGTCGACCGCGTTCTGACGGCGGACCCGCAGCCGTTGCCGCAGACTGCATACGCATGG
>JBBIJV010000274.1:0-3116 GCA_037445815.1 Rhodospirillaceae bacterium | reverse complement strand
GCGCGTAGTTCGACTTCTTCTCGCCGTTCTTGTCCACGCCCTTGTCGCCCGTGCGGACGCCGACCACGGTCGTTCCCTCGTACAGCAGCTCCGAGCCGGGGAAGCCGGTGAAGACGTAGACCCCTTCTTCCTCGACCTTGCCGGCCAGCCACTTCGTGAGGTTTCCGAGGGAGATGATGTAGTTGCCGTGGTTCTGCAGCGGCGGCGGAATGATCGGGAAACTGAATTTTCCGCCGGAGGTAAGAAAATAGACTTTCTCTTTGGTGACTTCGCTCTCGATGGGAAATTGCCGCTCCATAAAATCGGGAAAGAGCTCCCGCAGCCGGGTGCCCTGCCCGCCGACGAGGACGACGGTTGGCGCGTTCTCCGCGCGCGCGTCGACGGCTGCGGCGTCGATGCGCGTGCCGCTCGCGGCAAGGCCGATGTCGAATACTTCCGCCGCGCGCAGCGGCTGCGCGAGCAGTGTTGCGAGCGAGACGATGGCGACACGACCGATCATGGAGTACACGTCAAGGCGATGCGGCATTCCTATATATCCGCGGCTGCCGGGGTCGTCCAGCGGCGTCGGTAGGCCGCCATGTACGACGCCGCCCGCGTGTTCCCGTTTTCACGAAATCGCAAGAAGACGCCGGCGGCCGCGCCGTGCACGTGCTGCGGCGGCAGCGGGTCGCGAACGACCGACGGCGTGAGCTCGGAGGCCGTGGCAACGCTACGTTTGCGCGCGCAAGCGAAGACCGCGAGCTCGATGCCCTTGCGCTCATAGGGCGTGCGACGCTCGTGGGATGCGGAGAAGCTTCGGTTCGTTGGCCAATCGGCGGTGACTCTTGCGGGAGCTGTCCGCCGTGCGCCGCGCGATCTTGCTCGCGCGTGCGCAAAGGGGCCGGCGCGCCCGTCCGATGTCAATAGAGCGGCAACTTCGTTCCGTGGGCGCCGCGAGCGCGGTGGCGACATGGCGCCATCATACGGGCGACGACCGATGCCGGTGCGCGGGCATGGGATTCGGGAGGCGTGTTCGTGATAAAAAGACCACTGCTTTCAATGTGCTCGAGCGGGCTGCGCTGGCCGGCCGTGCTCGGGCGCCGGACGAGCCCATGCCCGAAACGGTTCTCCTGATCTCGGGGCCCGAGATTGCCCGGTACGGCTTTCCGGACGGCCATCCGTTCGGGCCCGACCGCCATGCCGCGTTCATGGCGCGGCTCGAGCAGTCTCCGGTCGCCGCCATGCTCGACCGCCGCTCGGCTCGGCAAGCGTCGCGCGGGGAGCTCGAATACTTCCATACGCCGCGCTACGTCGACCGCGTCGTCGAGCTTTCGGCGCGCGGCAGCGGGCTGCTCGACGCCGGGGACACGCCGGCGTTCCCGGGCGTCTACGAGGCGGCCGCCAACGTCGTCGGCGGCACGCTCGAAGCGCTCGCGGGCATCGTCGCGGGACCGCGGCGCCGCGCATTCATCCCGATCGCCGGTCTGCATCATGCGACGCGCGACGGAGCGGCCGGCTTCTGCGTGTTCAACGATTGCGGCGTCGCGATCGAGGCCGCACGGCGCGTTCACGGATTGAGGCGCGTCGCTTACGTCGACATCGACGCGCATCACGGCGACGGTGTGTTCTATGCGTTCGAGGAGGACCCCGAGGTCGCGTTCGCCGACACGCACGAGGACGGGCGGTTCCTGTATCCCGGGACGGGTGCGCGCAGCGAGACCGGCAAGGGCGCGGCGCTCGGCACGAAGCTCAACATCCCGCTGCCGCCGGGCGCCGGCGACGAAGCGTTCCTGTCGGCGTGGGAGGAGATCGAGGCGCACATCGATGCCGCGCAGCCGGAGCTGATCCTGCTCCAGTGCGGCGCCGACTCGATCGGCGGCGATCCGATCACGCACTTGCGTCTGACGCCCGAAGCGCACGCGCACGCCGCGCGGCGCTTGGCAGTGCTCGCCGACCGCCACGCCGAAGGACGCGTGCTCGCCATGGGCGGCGGCGGCTACAACCGCGCGAATCTCGCCGAGGCATGGACGCGCGTCGTCGAAGAGCTGGCGGGGTAGCGGTGTTCGACTCGCGGCCTCTGGCGAGCGTCGATGCAGACGTCGCGCGAGCGCTCGATGCGGAGCGCTTGCGGCAGGAGTCGTATCTCGAGCTCATCGCATCCGAAAACTACGTGAGTCCGCGCGTGCTCGCCGCGCAAGGCTCGTTGCTGACGAACAAGTACGCGGACGGCTATCCCGGCGAGCGTCACTATGCGGGCTGCGAGCAGGCCGACGCCGTCGAGCGGCTCGCGATCGACCGGGCGAAAGCGCTGTTCGGCGCGGGCTACGCCAACGTCCAGCCGTACTCCGGCTCACAGGCGAATCTCGCGGCGTATCTCGCCCTGCTCGAGCCCGGCGACGTGCTGCTCGCCATGCGGCCCGCGCACGGCGGCCATCGCACGCACGGCGCCGCCGAGAATCAATCCGGCGTGCTGTACCGCGTCGTGCCGTACGGCGTGTCGGCCGCGACCGGCGAGCTCGACTACGACGAGATCGCCGCGCTCGCGCTTAAGCACCGGCCGAAGCTCGTCGTCGCAGGCTTCTCGGCGTACTCGCGCGTCGTCGACTGGCAGCGCTTCCGCGCGATCGCCGACGACGTCGGCGCGTTCTTGCTCGCCGACATCGCACACGTCGCGGGCCTCATCGCGGCGGGCCTCTATCCGAGCCCCGTGGCGCTCGCCGACGTCACGACGACGACGACGCACAAGACGCTGCGTGGACCGCGCGGCGGCATGATCCTGGCGCCGCGCGAGTCGGCGCTCACGGAGCGCATCGACGCCGCCGTGTTCCCCGGCACGCAGGGCGGCCCGCTGATGCACGTCGTCGCCGCGAAGGCCGTCGCGCTCCAAGAGGCGCTCGAGCCGTCGTTCGCCGCCTACCAGCGCCGAGTGCTCGCGAACGCCCGCCTCATGGCCCAAGGGCTCATCGAGCGCGGCTGGAAAGTCGTGACCGGCGGCACGGACAACCACATGCTCTTGGTCGACCTGCGCGGCACCCGGATCGACGCCGCGCGCGCCGAGCGCGCGCTGCACGCCGCCCACATCGCCGTGAACCGCGCGTCGCTGCCCGGCGACGGCGGCAGCGAGCCGACCGGCGGTG
>JBBIJV010000273.1:0-3190 GCA_037445815.1 Rhodospirillaceae bacterium | reverse complement strand
CGACACCGTCGTCGCCGTCGTCGACGGCAACCCGATCAGGGTCAAGGACGTAGCGCAGGTCGAGCTCGGCTACCGGGACATCGGCCGCTACGTGGAAATCGGCGGCACGCCGACGATCCGGATGGGCATCCGCAAGCAGACCGGCGCGAACACCGTCGAGGTGGCGGCGCGCATCCGCGAGGAGATGGAGGCGATCAACGCGTCGCGGTCGGACCTCAAGATGCAGGTCATCACCGACCAGAGCGCGTTCATCCAGAGCTCGATCGACAACGTGCGGAATTCCGCGATTTGGGGCGGCATCCTGTCCGTCATCGTGCTGTTCGCCTTTCTGCGCAACACGTCGGCCACGACCGTGATATCGGTTTCGATCCCGATCTCGATCATCGCAACGTACGCGCTCGTCTATTTCGGCGGGTTCACGCTGAACCAGATGACGTTCGGCGGCGTCGCGCTCGGCGTCGGCATGATCGTCGACTGCTCGATCGTCGTGCTCGAGAACATCGTTCGGCAGCGGCAGCGGGGACTCGGGCATGCCGAGAGCGCGCGCGTAGGCGCGGCTCAGGTGACCAGCGCGATCATCGCGTCGACGCTGACTACCTGCGTGATCTTCTTGCCCGTATGGTTCATGCAGACGACGACCGCCACGCTGTTCCGCGAGCTCGCGATCGTCGTCGTGTTCGCGCAGTTCTCCGCGCTGGTGATCGCGCTTACGCTCGTGCCGATGCTCGCGAGCCGTTTCTTGAAGGTGAGGCCGCCGTCGCCTGACCGGCCGAGCCGCTTTGCGGTGTTCGAGGACGCGTATGCGCGCAGGCTCGACCGGCTGCTCGACCATCGCGGCGCCGTCGTTGCGGGAGCTTTCGGCGCGTTCGTGCTCGCCATGCTCGCGGCGACGCTGATCCCGTTCGAGCTCGCGCCGCAGACCGACGGCGAGAACATTCAAGTCGGCATGCGAATGGACGACGGCACGAACATCGCGGTCATGTACGAGTACGTGGACCTGCTCGATGCCGGCGTGCGCGCGGCCGTTTCACCGGACGACGTGCTGTTCTTCACGAAAGACGTGCGCAACAACCGCGCCAACGTCGAGCTCACGCTGAAGCCGCCGCACGAGCGCAACGAGAGCACGACGGAGATCGCGGATCGCATCCGCGAGACCGTGGCCAACACGATTCCCGGCGCCAGCATCTGGGTGCAGGCGGAGTCGGGGCTGCGGATCTTGCGCCAGCTCTTCCAGAGCGGCGGCAATCAGGGCTCGTCGCTCGAGCTGCAACTGCGCGGCTACGACCTCGAGGTCGCCGAGGATCTCGCGCAGAAAATCGCCACCGTCATCGAGCGCGTGCCGGGCGTCGAGGACGTCGACGCGAGCAACCGCGAGCGGCGCCCGCAGCGCAACATCACCTTCGACCGCGAGCGTATATCTCAGCTCGGCATCGGCGTGCAGGACATCGCCACTGCGATTCAGACGAGCGTGGGCGGACGGCGAGCCGGCGTCTATCGCGTCGGCGGCGAGGAGATCGACATCAACGTGCGGCTGCGGCCCGAGGACCGCATGTCCGCGCTCGACTTGCAGAACATTGCCGTGCGCACCTCGGCCGGGATCATGCCCGTGTCGGCGCTGATCGAGCAGGAGACGGGGCGCGGTCCCACGACGATCAACCGCATCGACGGTCAGCGCGTGAGCTACATCACGGCGAACCTCGAAGAAGGCGTGGCGCTCGGCGAGGCCGTGGTGCGTATTCGCGAAGCGCTCGCGGACGTTCCGATGCCGGAGGGGTTCAGCGTGTACTTCGGCGGCGAGTACGAGGAGCAGCAGAAAGCGCAACGCGACTTCCTGCTTGCGATCATCACGGCGATCATCCTGATCTACATGGTAATGGCGGCGCAGTTCGAGCGCTTCATCGACCCGCTGATCGTCATGACGGCGGTGCCCACGGCGGCCGTGGGCGTCGTCCCGGCGATGTTGCTCACGGGCACGACGTTCAATCTACAGAGCCTAATGGGCATCGTCATGCTCACGGGTATAGCCGTGAACGCGGCGATCGTGCTCGTCGATTACATCAATCTGCTGCGCCGAGAGCAGGGTATGGCGGTTCGCGCGGCCGTCGTCGAGGCCGCGCGCCTGCGGCTTCGCCCGATCTTGATGACGACGGCGACGACGATGCTCGGCCTCTTGCCGCTGTCGTTCGCGATCGGCGCGGGAGCGGAGCTGCAAGCCGCCCTCGCGCGCGTGGTGCTGGGCGGCCTCGCGGCCTCGACGCTGATCACGCTCGTGCTGATCCCGGCGACCTACGTGATGGTGGCGGAATTCGTCGCGCGGCGCGCCGAGGGTCGCGAGCGCGCCGAGGCCGCCGGCGGGATGCCGAGCCGGGCGTAAGGGCCGTCGCGGCGTCTCGCGAAGAGGCCGACGCAGCGCGCTCCCCCACTGCTCGACGAGGGGGTGCGCCGTTCTTGCCGAGGGGCATCGCAGGCGCCTTTCAGCCCAAAAAGAGGGTCCGTACCCCGTAGCGCTCGTATACGTCCGAAGCCCGCCGATCGCACGTGACGAGCTCGACGTCGCCGGCGGCCGCAGTCGCCGCGACGAGAGCATCGTAAGAGCTCCCGCCCGTGATGCCCTTGCCAGCCAAATCGAGCAAGAAGCCCCGGTACGCTTGAGGGGTGAGACGCAAGAAGGGGCGCTGAAACCGCGCTTCGAGAAAGTCGCGCACCACCGGGGCCTGTACCCGATGCGGGGGAGGGAGGCGGGTGAGCACGGAGTAAGTCTCCAATGCACAGTGCTCGATCAAATCCAGGCCGCGATCGAGCTCCCGTCTTGCCGCCTCGTGCAGTACGTGCCACGTCGCGAAGGCCGCAACGACGGCGCTCGTATCGGCGGCCCTCACCGGCGTAGCCGCTCCAGTGTGTCGCGCACTCGGTCCGGGGTGAGCGGAGGCAGCTCCTTGTCAGGCACGGCAACTACCCCCTTACCGCGCTTCGTGAGCTTCACGTCGGTTGGCGCCGCTGCCACTTCAAGCAACCCATCCCTCGCCCGCAGCTTGAGCTGTTGACCCGCCTGCCAACCCAATGCTTCTCGCAAGGCCTTTGGTACTACGATCCGCCCCGCGCCGTCGATGGTCGATTTCATGGCACGAAGCATGGCACAAAAATGGATTACACAAAACCATGACTATTGCGCCAGCACGCCCATCGGCGG
>JBBIJV010000272.1:0-3261 GCA_037445815.1 Rhodospirillaceae bacterium | reverse complement strand
GAACGCGCGGATCCGGCCGCGTCGCGCGCGCGCGGACGGCGCTGGGCCGTCGCGGCGGCCGCGGCGCTCGTCACGCTCTGCGCGCAAGCCGTCCATCACTTTCGTTCCGACATCGCCGCGAATGCCACGTTCGGGCCTTGGATCACGGCGACCTACGAAGCGCTCGGCGTCACGCTGACTCCGGTATGGGACGTGCGGCAATACGAAATTCTCGATTGGGTTGCGACGGCGGAACCGAATGCGCGCGGGCTCGGCAGCTTGAAGATCACGGCGCGCATCAAGAACCGCGGGCCGCTGCGTCAACCGTATCCCTCGCTGCAATTGAAACTCAAGGATCGTTGGGAAGACGCCGTCGGCAGCCGCATGTTTTCGCCGGCCGAGTATTTACCGAGCGACCTGCCGCGCGGACGATTGATGTCGCCCGGTGAAACGGCGCGCGCGCAGATCGAAGTCGTCGATCCGGGGCCCGATGCATACGGTTTCGAGCTCGATGTTTGCATCGAGGTCGAAGCTTCATTAGTAACCTGCGGTACCGACGAAATTTTTCTCTGACACCGCGACGCACGCAAACTCGCGGCACAAAACTTCGTGCGCGCGTGCTATGATCGCATCACCCTGAGTCGGTACTTCTACTGCAAGAAACGGGGTTAGCGTCAACGAACGAATACCTGGCTTGAGCCGGGACCGAAGCGCTTTCGCACGCGCTGTTCTACCGCGACGCCTTGCAGCGAGTGCCGAATGGGTAGTGGGGAACGTTCTCGAGGGGGGCGGAACGTGTTGATGGCCATGCCTAGCACTAAGAAGACATCACGAAAAAAAACCAAGCGCGCTGCGAGCCACACGGCGAACGTCGGCACGCGCAACAAGTTGCTGAGTCACCTGACGGACGAATGTCTCAATAGTTACTTCGAGAGCTTGAACGGCCACAAGCCCGGCGACCTGTATCAGCTCGTCATCGGCGAGGTGGAAAAGCCGCTGTTCCGTGCGGTGCTCGCGTACACGAAGGGCAACCAGAGCGAGGCCGCCGAGATTCTCGGCATCAACCGCGGCACACTGCGCAAGAAGCTCAAAGACTACAAGCTCCAGGGTCGATGAGCGCAAGCCGCAAGACCCGGCGCGCAAGCGCGCAGTCTTTGCCGGCTTCGGACGCGCCGGACGGCGGGCGCCCGAAGCGCCGCGCGTTACTCAGCGTGGCCGACAAGCAGGGGCTCGCCCCGTTCGCAGCGGGCCTCGAGCGCCTCGGCTTCGAGATCGTCTCCACGGGCGGCACGGCGAAGGCGCTGCGGGCCGCCGGGGTCGCCGTCACCGACGTCACGTCGGTCACGGGCTTCCCGGAGATCATGGACGGCCGCGTCAAGACGCTGCATCCGCACGTTCATGGCGGACTGCTCGCGCGGCGCGGCATCGACGACGCCGTGCTCGCGGGCCACGGCATCGGTCTCATCGATCTGCTCGTCGTGAACCTGTATCCCTTCGAGGCGACCACGGCTCGCCCCGATTGCACGGACGCCGAAGCCATCGAGAACATCGACATTGGGGGACCCGCGATGCTGCGCGCGGCGGCCAAGAACCACGAGCATGTCGTCGTCGTCGTCGATCACTTGGACTACCACCGAGTGCTCGCCGCGTTGCAAGACGGCGCCGTGCCGGCCGTGTTGCGCCGCGAGCTCGCGGTGAAGGCGTTCAGCCATACCGCACGCTACGACGCCGCCATCAGCCGGTATTTGCGCACTCACAGCGCCGCGCCGCCGGAGTGGGAGAACCCGCTCATCCTCGCGTTCGACCTCGCGTCGCCGCTTCGCTACGGCGAGAATCCGCATCAACGAGCGGCTCTCTACCGCGCGCCGGAGCGCGTGCCGGGCACCGTCGCGCACGCAGCGCTGATACAGGGCAAGGAGCTGTCGTTCAACAACCTCGTCGACGCCGACGCAGCCTATCAAGCCGTCAAGGCGTTCCAAGCGGCGGCATGCGTGATCGTGAAGCACGCCAACCCGTGCGGCGTCGCGACGGCCGCAACGCCCGCTGCGGCGTACCGGCTCGCCTACCGCACGGACCCTGCGTCGGCGTTCGGCGGAGTCATCGCGTTCAATCGCCCGCTCGATCAGCCGACGGCCGAAGCGATCGTCGGCCAGCAGTTCGCCGAGGTCGTCGTCGCCCCCGAGGTGGGCGCGGGCGCGCGCGCGGCGCTCGCGAAGAAGCCGAACATCCGCGTGCTCGAGACGGCCTGGCCCGCGATATCGGCCACGGCCTCCGGCCATTTCGAGCACAAGTCCATCGAGGGCGGCCTGCTCGCGCAGAGCGCGGACTCAGGCAGCGTCGACGTCACGGCGGCCAAAGTCGTCACGCAGCGCCGGCCGACGGCGAGCGAGCTCGCCGACCTCGCGTTCGCGTGGACCGTGGTCAAGTACGTGAAATCGAACGCGATCGTGCTTGCGCGCGACGGCGCCACGATCGGCATCGGCGCGGGGCAACCGAGCCGCGTCATGAGCGCCCGCATCGCGGCGCTCAAAGCCGAGGAAGCGAAGCTCGCCGTCACGGGCAGCGTCCTCGCGTCCGACGCGTTTTTTCCTTTTCGCGACGGCATCGACGCGGCCGCCGAGCGCGGCGTCTTGGCCGTCGTGCAGCCGGGCGGATCCATGCGCGACGAAGAAGTCGTGCGCGCAGCCGACGAGCACGGCATGGCCATGATCTTCACGGGCATGCGTCACTTCCGCCACTGAGCGCACGGAGGCAACGGTGAAGGTATTGATCGTCGGCGGCGGCGGCCGTGAGCACGCCCTCGCATGGAAATTCGCGCAATCGCCCAAGGTCGCGGAAGTGCTGTGCGCGCCCGGCAACGCAGGCACGGCGAGCGAGCGGAAGACGCGTAACTTGCCGATTCGCGCGGACGATTTCGCCGCGCTGATCGACGCGGCGCGCGAGGAGCGCGTCGCGCTGACCGTCGTCGGGCCGGAGATTCC
Source organism: Rhodospirillaceae bacterium (assembly GCA_037445815.1). Taxonomy (GTDB): domain Bacteria; phylum Pseudomonadota; class Gammaproteobacteria; order Steroidobacterales; family Rariloculaceae; genus FEN-1219. The sequence goes on along the minus strand of JBBIJV010000272.1, from coordinate 301 downwards.
GCTCGTCGGCGGAATCGTCGACAGCTTCGAGGCCGCGGGACTCAAGTGTTTTGGCCCGCGCGCGGCCGGCGCGCAGCTCGAGGGCTCGAAGGCCTTCACGAAGGCGTTCCTGACGCGGCATGGTATTCCGACGGCCGCGTATCGAACGTTCACGGATTTCGCGGAGGCTCGCGACTACGTGCGAACGCGCACGCCGCCGGTCGTCGTCAAGGCCGACGGGCTTGCGGCCGGCAAGGGCGTCATCATCGCTCCTACGCCGGCCGAAGCAGAGCACACGCTCGACCAAGTGCTGCGCGAACGG
>JBBIJV010000271.1:0-3326 GCA_037445815.1 Rhodospirillaceae bacterium | reverse complement strand
CCCGTGCCGCAACAGGCGCTCGCCGACCCGGCCGGCGTCGCGCGTGCCGCGGGGGGCCAGCGGGCGCGCGATGTCGGCGAGCGGCTCGGCGGCCGGCACGGCCTTCGCGTGGCGCAGCAGCAGCAGCAAGCGCTTCACCGGCCGCGACTCGAGAGCGCGTGCGTCACAGGAGACCCGCTTCGAGGCGCGCTTCCTCCGACATCATCGACTGGTTCCATGGAGGGTCGAAGACGAGCTCTACGTCGGCGCGCTCGACGGTCGGAATCATCTCGAGCTTCTCGCGTACGTCCTGAGCCAGAATGTCGCCCATACCGCAGCCGGGGGCTGTCAGCGTCATCTTGATCTTCACGATGCGATTGCCGGACGGCGCGCGCTCGATCTTGCACTCGTAGACGAGCCCGAGCTCGACGATGTTGATCGGTATCTCGGGGTCATAGCACGTGCGCAGTTGCTGCCAGACCGCGGACTCGATGTCGGCCTCGGTCGCATCTTCGGGCACCTCGGGGGCCGTCAGCGCCGGTTTGCCGATGGCGTCGCCGTCGCGGCCCGCGATGCGAAACAGATTACCCTCGATGTAAATCGTGAAGCTGCCGCCGAGCGCCTGCGTCACGAATCCCGTGCTCCCCTCGGGCAGCACGACGTTTTCGCCGGCCGGGATCAGCACGGCCGGGCAGTCGCGCGAAAGTGTGACGGGCTCGTTCTGCAAGTGATACATGCGCTACTCGGTCGTGACCCGGGTCTCGCCCTCGGCCGTGATCGCGGACTTCAACGCGTGCCAGCCCAAGCTCGCGCACTTGACTCGCGACGGGTACTCGCGCACGCCGCCGAGCGCAGCGAGCTTGTCGAGGTCCGCCGGCGGCTCGCGATCGTGCGCCGCCGTCAACAGCTCGTGCACTTGATCGAAAAGGCGCAGCGCCACGGCAACGGGCGCGCCTTTGACGCGCTCGGTCATCAACGAAGACGACGCCACGGAGATCGCGCAGCCCGTGCCCTTGAAGCGAATGTCGTCGATCTTGTCCTCGGCCAGCTTCACGTAGAGCGTCATTTTGTCGCCGCAGAGAGGATTCACTCCGGAAACGACGCGCGTCGCGTCGGCAAGCTCGCCGAAATTGCGCGGATTGCGGTTGTGATCGAGGATCACTTGCCTGTACAGCTCTTTGAGCTCATCCACGGAAGATCTCCACTGCCTTCTTGAGCCCCGCGACGAGGCGGTCGACATCGTCGCGGTTGTTGTAGAGCGCGAACGACGCGCGTGCCGTCGCCGCGACGCCGAAGCGCTCCATGACCGGCATCGCGCAGTGATGCCCGGTGCGGATCGCGACACCTTCGCTGTCGACGATCGTGCCGAGATCGTGCGGGTGAATGCCATCGACGACGAACGACAGTACGCTCGCCTTCCGCGGCGCGGTACCGATCAACCGCACGCCGGGCACGTCGGCGAGGACGCGCTCCGTGGCGTGGTGCAGCAACGAATGCTCGTGCGCCGCGAGCGCGGCGAAATCGATGCCCTCGAGGTAGTCGACGGCTGCGCCCAAGCCGACGACGCCCGTGATGTTCGGAGTGCCGGCCTCGAACTTGTAGGGCAGGGCGTTGTACGTCGTGCGGTCGAAGCTGACCGTCAGGATCATGTCCCCGCCGCCCTGATACGGCGGCATGGTCTCGAGCAGCGCCCGCTTTCCGTACAGCACTCCGGTGCCGGTCGGGCCGAACATCTTGTGGCCCGAGAACGCATAGAAATCGCAATCGAGCGACGCGACGTCGACGCGCAGGTGCGGCACGGCCTGAGCTCCGTCTACGAGCACGACGGCGCCCGCTGCGTGAGCCTTCGCGACGAGCTCGGCGACGGGATTCAGCGTGCCGAGCGCGTTCGAGACGTGCGCGACGGCGACGATTTTCGTGCGCTCGTTGAGCAGCCGGTCGAATTCCGCGACGTCGAGCGAGCCGTCGTCGCGGATCGGCGCCACGACCAGCCGGGCGCCCGTGCGCTCGCAGGCGAGCTGCCACGGCACGATGTTCGAATGGTGCTCGAGCCACGTAATGAGCACCTCATCGCCGGTCGAGAGCCGTTGGCCGAAGCTAGCGGCGACGAGGTTGATCGATTCCGTCGTCCCGCGCGTGAAGACGATCTCCGCCGCCGACGCGGCGTTGATGAAACGGCGCACCCGCTCGCGCGCGCCCTCGTAGGCGGCCGTCGAGCGCTCGCTCAACTGGTGCACGCCGCGATGGACGTTGGCGTGATTCAAGCGCTGCTGCTCGGCGATCGCTTCCTGAACCTGCACGGGCGCCTGGCTCGATGCCGCGTTGTCGAGGTACGCGAGCGGCTTGCCGTGGACGAGCTGGTGCAGCGCAGGGAAGTCCTTGCGCAGGGCTTCGAAATCCCGCTTGAGCTGCGGAACGGGCCGCTCTGCCGTGACCACGCTCATCGCTCCGTCAACGCTTGGAGCCTCGACTTGACGTCGGCGAGCGCGCGGGCCCGCACGCCCGCGTCGGCGATCCGCTCCAGGACGGTCGCGGCGAAGGCCTCGGTCAGCACGCGGCGCGCGTCGGCAGCGTCGAGGCCGCGCGCGCGTAGGTAGAAGAGGTGCTCCGGGTCGAGCTCGCCGACCGTCGAGCCGTGGCTGCACTTGACGTCGTCGGCGTAGATCTCGAGCTCGGGCTTCGTGTCGATCTCGGCGTGCTCGCCGAGCAGCAGGTTGTCGTTGCTCTGGCTCGCATCGATGCGCCGGCAGCCCGGCTCGACGACGACCTTGCCGTTGAACACGCCGCGGCCGCGCTCGCCGATGATTCCGCGAAAGACCTCGCGGCTCACGGTCGAGCCGGCGGCGTGCCGGATGAGCGTGTGATCGTCGACGTGTTGTCCGGGCCCGGCCAGCAGCAGGCCGAAGAGCTCGGTGCGCGCGCCGGGGCCGCCGAGCGTGACGGAAGCGTCGTTGCGCACCAGGCGGCCGCCGAGATCGACGTAACCGGCCGTGAGCTCCGCGCCGTCGGCGAGCTCGGCCGCGAGCACCGACGTGTGCGCGACGCCGCGCGCGTGTTCCTGGAGCCGATAGAGCTCAACGCGCGAGCCTGCGCCCTGCTTGACCTGCGTGACGGCGTTCGTCCAGCTCTCGGCTTCCGCGCCGCAGTCGACGAAGTGTTGCACGAACGTGACGCGCGCATCGCGCTCGACCTCGATCACGATGCGCGGCTGGGCCGCGATGCGTGCGCGCCCCGAGCCGATCAGCACGACATGCACCGGCGCCGCGACGGCCGTGCCGGCGCGCACGCGCAGCCACACGCCGCGGCGCGCGAACGCCGTGTTCAGCGTGGCGAGCGGGAAGTCCGTG
>JBBIJV010000270.1:0-3327 GCA_037445815.1 Rhodospirillaceae bacterium | reverse complement strand
CCGACCGCCGCCGAAGCCGGGCCCGCCGACGTCGCCGCCGCCCCACCAGACGCCCGAGAGGTCCGGGTGGCCGTCGGCCATGCGCGGAATGCCATCGCTCGATGATGGTTGCGCCGCGCCCGAGCCGAGCGCGAAGAGCGCCATGCAGGCCGTCGCCGACGCTACGCTTGCGCGCATCGGCGAGCGGAAGTGTGACCGATTCATCCCAAACCCCTTCATCGGCAGCAGCGAAAGAATGGCTCAGCGCGGATCAGGTCCCTCGCGCGGGCCGAACATTCCGTACACGGTACCGTCTGCGGTCACGAGCTCGCGCAGCATGCCGGCGTTCTTCGAGGCGTCCCGTGCGCGAAAGCCGCTGATCGTGACTTCGTCGCCTTGCTTGATGACGTCCGGCGAGTAGCCGTTGCGAATCATGCCGCTCGGCGTGCCGGCCTCGAACGTCCATTGTACGACTCGGCCGTCCTCGTCGGGCACGTCCAGGAAGAAGTACGCGTGCGGGTTCGTCATGCGCACTCGCGCGATTTTGCCCGTGATCTTGACGGGTGCCGACATGTCGTAGACGGCGGCGAACGAGTGATGTGCCCGCGTCGGTGCGCCGAGACCGGCCATCAGCAGTCCCGCGGCGAGCGCGGTCCATACTTTTCGGTTCATGGGCTCGCTCTCTTCGAATCGTGTAGCCAAGCATACACAATCTGCGTGAGGCGTTCAGGCGGTGAGGCTCGCGCCGTTGCAGCCTCGCGGCCGGCTCCGCGGGTGCGGAGTGGCGGGGGAGCGGAGCAGGCGCTCTAGGCGCTACCATCGAGTTGTCGCAGTCAGCGACGGAGGTGCACGAGCTCCATGCGCCGGGCTCTCGCGATTCTCTGCGTAGCCGTGTCGTGCGCTGCGGTGCGCGAGCCCGTTCGCGCGCAGCCGTCGGCTCAGTGCGGACGCGAAGAAGTCGCCTGCTTTCACGAGCTGTACGAGCAAGAGTGCCTCGAAGCGCCCAAGTTCGAGCGCTGTCTCGTTTTTCTCCAACGGCTCGAGACGACTCGGCAGGGCTCGCCCTCCGTCGACCTTGCGCTGCTCCTCGGCGAGACGCTCACTGGGCTGTCGCGAAAAGACGAGCTGGCTCCGGAAGCGCAAGCGAGATACCTCGCACGAGCGCGCGCCGCTTACGGGCAGGCTGTCCGGCGAGCGCCGTCGAACGCTGCTGGCTACATCGGTTTGGCCGCGCTCGCGCGGACCGGTAAAGAGCGCGTCCAGCGGCTGCGCGGCGCCGTTCGCGCCGAGTACCAACCCGCTCACATGGCTCGCGGAAACGCTGTCGGCGGAAGTCTTCGGATCAGCGCCGCCTTGGCCTGACCGCGTCGGGCGGCGGCGCGGCCCTGCGAGGATTGCCGACGCCCGACGTTATTTCTTGAGGTCGAGCTTGATGTCGACGGCGACGTCTTGGGCCACCCAGCTCGTGTCGTTCCAGCCTTCCCCGACGTTGAAGTCGAAGCGGTTGATCGTCATCGAGCCCGCGAACTGCGCGGAGTTGCCCGAGCCGTTCAGCGTGAATTTCATCGCGATGGGCTTTGTCGTGCCTTTCAGCGTGAGCTGGCCGTTCGCGACGTAGGAGCCGTCGGCCGCTTTCTCGATCTTCTGCGACTCGAACTTCGCCTCGGGGAATTCCTTGGCGTTGAACCAGTCCTTGTCGAGCAGCGAGGCGTCGCGATCGTGGTCGCGCGTGTTGACGGAGTCGAGCTGTACCGTTCCGACGATGCTGCCCTTCGTGGGGTCGGCCGGATCGAGGTCGATCTGCGCCGTGAACGTTTGGAACCGCCCGTTGAACTTCGTGCCTTGCTGCGTGCCGACGAAGCCGACGGAGCTCGTCTCGGGGACGAGCGTCCAGGGCGCCGCGAGCGCGCCGACGCTGAAGGCGAGGCCGGCGATCGCGACGAAGGGCCTGAGCAAAGCTGCATTGGTCATGGTTTAGGGTCCCGATTGGTCGAGGATCGATTGACGGCAATTGTATTCGATCGTTTCCGGCGGCCGCAAAAGCCGCTTCCGCAACTTGACCCTTCTTACGACCCGGAAAACGCGTTCAGCAGCGGTTCAGCCGAGCCTGCACTCCGCCAAAAAGCCACGCGGCTCCCAAAGGAGCCGCATCGAGGGCAAAGAGAGCGGAACGAGCTACTCGCGCGACGTAAAGAGGCGCAGCACGTACCAGAACATCAGCGCGATCGACGCGAACAGCGAAAGCGCCGCGCCGACGTAGCGGTCTTCCGGATAGTGATGGAGGATGTTCGACGTGTCGTAGAGCACGGCGGCTCCGGCGAAGCCGATCATCCCCACCGAGAACCAGGTGCCGAGCTCGAACCCGAATAGCACGGAAGCGACGATGCCGACGAGCGCCAGGACGCCGCCCCAGATCAGTATGCCGCGCAGGAACGAGAAGTCTTTACGCGTGATCAGCGCGACGGCCGTGAGCCCTGCCGTACCGAGCAGTGTGACGCCGACGGCGCTCTCGACGATGCCGGGCTGGATCGAGATCGCGATCGCGAGCAGCGGCACGAAGATGATCGCTTCGGCGGCGACGAAGCCGACGAGCGCCAAGTACTGGAGCGGCTTCGATTGCACCGTGTGCGCGACGTGCGTCGCGATCCAGCCCACGACCATGAAGGCGCCGAGAATCAAGAGCCAGTTGAACCCGAGCATCGATCGCGCCAGCGGAATCGCGAGCCCGCTGTCGAAGAGATACGTCTCGATGCCCGCAAAGAGGAGAATCGCGGCCGCAAGGTGCCCGTAGGCTCGCCAGATGAAGCTCGAGCGCGTTTCCGCGCTGAGCTCGGCGACGGGCGTGTAAGGCAGAGTCTGCGACTGCATGCTCGCTCCGATTTGATTGCGACGAGTGGAATTGTAGCACCCCGGTGAGGCCTCCCCTAAAATCCCGAGCACTCGTTGCCGGAGTGCATGCGTCATGCGAGCCAAGATGGCCGTGGCTTTCCAGCTATTGTTGACTGGCGGCGCGCCCGTGCTCGCGCAAACGCCGCCGGCCGCGGCACCGCCGCCCGTCCGCGCCGAGCGCATCGCCGAGAACGTTTACGTATTGACCGGCGGGGGCGGAGCCAACAGCACGCTGCTCGTTTCACGCGACGGCTCCTTGCTCGTCGACACGAAGAGCGCCGGCGCGCACGACGAGATCGCCGCGCTCGTCGAGCAGCTCGGCGCCGCTCCGGTCCGCTACGTCGTGAACGGTCACGCTCACCCGGATCACACGGGCGGCAACGAAGCGTTCGGCGCGAGCGGAGCGCGCATCGTCGCGCACGAGGAAACGCGGGCCGCGCTGGCGGCCGGGCAGCGCGG
>JBBIJV010000269.1:0-3349 GCA_037445815.1 Rhodospirillaceae bacterium | reverse complement strand
CGCGTGCGTCGAGGCATTGCTCGAGGCTCATCGCCTCGACGTCGTGATTTCCGACGATGGGCTGCAGCACTATCGCTTGGCGCGCACGTTCGAGATTGCCGTCGTCGACGGCGCGCGCGGCATGGGCAACGGCCTTTGCTTGCCCGCCGGTCCGCTGCGCGAGCCGCCGGCGCGCCTCCAGGAAGTCGACGCGATCGTCGTGAACGGCGACGGCTTCGGGCATGCCGGCGTGTTCCGCGCCAAGGCCGTCGTCACGAAGGTCTACAGCCTGAAGGATCGCTCGGAGCGAACGCTCGAGTCGTTCGGCGCGGAGCCCGTGCACGCCGTCGCCGGCATCGGCAATCCGCAGCGGTTCTTCGACTTGCTGGTCGACGCGGGCCTCGAGGTGGAAGGCCATCCGCTCGACGATCACGCCGAGATCACGCTCGACGATCTCACATTCGACGAGCCCGGCGCCGTTCTGATCACGGAGAAGGACGCGGTAAAATGCGAGCATCTCAGACCGGACGGTGTGTGGTGCGTCGTGGTCGATTTCGAGTTCGACGCCGACGCCGCGGCACGGCTCATGCGCTTGATACTGCGTGACGCCGGAGGGCGACGCGCGTGACGGCGGGCTTCATCGCGGTGATCCCCGCGCGCTACGCGTCGACGCGGTTGCCGGGCAAGCCGCTCAAGGACATCGCCGGCAAGCCGATGATCGAGTGGGTGTACCGGCAAGCCGCGAAGAGCGGCGCCGAGAAAGTCATCGTGGCGACCGACGACGAGCGCATCGCGGCGGCGTGCCGTGGGTTCGGCGCGCCGGTGGAGCTCACCTCGGCCGAGCACGCGAGCGGAACCGACCGCATCGCCGAGCTCGCGCGGCGCTTCCGGTGGCCCGACGAGCAGATCGTCGTCAACGTACAAGGCGACGAGCCGCTCATCTCGCCCGTTTGTATTGCGCAGACGGCGCGCTTGCTCGGCTGGCATCCTGAGGCGGCGATTGCTACGCTCGTGACGCCGCTCGAGTCGCAGGCCGAATTCTCGGACCCGAACTTCGTCAAAGTCGTCACGGACAAGAACGCCTGCGCGCTCTACTTCAGCCGTGCGCCGATCCCGTTCCCGCGCGACGGGCGCATGCCGGCCGTCATGCGGCACATCGGGCTGTACGCCTATCGTGCGGGCGGATTACGGCGGTTGAGCGCCGAGCCGCCCTGCGCGCTCGAGCAGGTGGAGCAGCTCGAGCAGCTGCGCGCGCTCTGGCTAGGCCTCAGAATCGTCGTGGAGAAGGCCGCCGAGCCGCCGGCGCCGGCCGTCGACACCGAGGAGGATCTCGCGAAGGTGCGCCGCTATCTCGAGCGCGCCGCGTGCAGTGCAGTAAACCCATGAGAACGTTGTTCGAAAGCTTGAAACGAACGCTCGGCAAGGGCGCCGCCGCTCTTCCGATCTAGTCGCCGGCGGCCCGCCGCATACTGTTCGTCTGCATGGGCAACATCTGCCGCTCGCCGACCGCGGAGGGCGTGTTCCGCAAGCTGCTCGCCGAGCGCGCGCCCGATCTCGAGGTCGTCATCGACTCGGCCGGCACGCACGGCTATCACGACGGAGCTCCGCCCGATCCGCGCGCGTGCCGGGCGGCCGAGCGGCGCGGCATCGACTTGCGGCCGCTGCGTGCGCGGCGCGTGACGCCCGAGGACTTCGAGCGCTTCGAGCTCGTGCTCGCGATGGACGAGCAGAACCGCGAGTTCCTGCTCGAGGTGTGTCCGCCCGAGTATCGCCACCGCGTGCGGCTGCTGCTCGACTTCGCGCCGCACCTTTCTCTGCGCGAAGTGCCGGACCCGTATTACGGCGGCAGTACTGGATTCGAGCGCGTACTCGATCTCGTCGAGGAGGCCGCCGCCGGCCTTCTCGAGCACTTGCGCGGCACGCCGAAGAGCTCGTGAGCGGCCCACTACCGGCGGGTCCGCCGACCGGTCACCGTCCCGGTAGCGGGAAAAGCCGTCCGAAAATCGGGACTCAGCCCTTGCCGCGGCGCCGGAATTTCGAGGCTGCGACGGCGTCTGGACTCCTGGCACGCGCATTGCTTAGCCTCGGCGACATGTCCAACGGTGAGGAGTTCGCCAATGTTCATGTCTTTGCCAGTACCGAAGCGTGTGGCCGGAGCGGCCATCGTTGCAGCCTGCGCAGCGTTTGCCGCGCAAGCGGAAGAGTTTTCATGGCAGCTCTCCGGCGGCGCGCTCGAGTCGGAAACGAGCGACTTCGACTCCTGGGGCGTCGATGCGGTGTTCTACGTGAATTCGATCGACGACGCGGCGATGGGCCCTTACGCGCTCGCATCGTTCCTCAATCCGACGACGCGCGTGTCCGCCGGGGCGAGCAAGAGCGATTCGCCGGCGCCGGGCGACGGGCCTACCGCTACTTGGGCGCCAACACGACGTTGGAGCTCACGTTGGGCCGAGCCGAGCAGACGAGCTAGATCTCCTGCGCGGGCCTACCGTTCTGCGCGCCGATCGGCTTTCCGACGGAGCTCGAGCGCACGTCCGATGCCGTGGGCCTCGAAGTCTTCCACGTACGGCGTCTCCGTTCGTTGACCTATGCATTGCAAGGCACCGTGTCCGACCGCGACAGCGACGTCGAGATCCGCTCGCCGGTTGCGTTCATGACTCCCGGGGCGTTTTCGTCCCCAAGCGTGCGAACGTACTCGGAGGCGGCCGAGCTCTTCCCAACGCGGGCAATCGGGGTGCGGCTGGGGTACTCGCGACCCGATAGCGACTTCGACTACGACTCCTACAGCGTAGGCGCGACGTAATTCTTCAGGCCGCGGGTAGCGGTCCAGCTCTCGCTCTCCGAAGCGAAGTTCGACGGCGCATCGCCGCGCAGCCGTTCCGAGGCCGCGGCCGTGCGATTCATCGGCCGGCTGTAGGCCGGGCGGAGGCGCGCGAGACGCGTTGCTTGCGAGAGCGGCGCTACGAGCGGCCGCACGCCCTCTGACGGGCGATGCGGCGCTCGCGCCGCTGCGGTCAACCCGTTTGGCGCTCGTCCGACGAGACGGGCCCCGGCGCGTCCGCGCGCGGCGCGGAATCGGGCTCGTGAGATTCTTGCCGGATGCGCGGCTCGGGGGGCGACGACCACCGTTCTTCCGCAGCAGCCGATTCGCGCTCGACGGGGGCCGTCTGCCGTGGCGGCTCGTCGTACGACCGCTCGGGGGCACCGCCCTGCGGTGCTCCGCCGCCGAAGTCCCGGCCGCCGTCACTCGCCTCCCGTGGAGCATCGTGCACGGACGTTCCTTGGCCGTTCGGTCCGCCGCCCGGCTCGGCTTGCGTGCCCGCCTCGACTACCCCGCCGCTGTCGGCCGGCGGCTGGCCGCCGTTCGCTT
>JBBIJV010000268.1:0-3365 GCA_037445815.1 Rhodospirillaceae bacterium | reverse complement strand
CGCGGGCGCCAGCGTGGTGCACGCCGCCGTGAAGGCGACGAGGGCGAGCGGCGCACAGCGCGCCAGCGCGCGCGGCAAGCGCCTCATTGACCGCCGCCGAACCACGACCGGATGCGCGCGCCGATCCCGGTTTGGCCTTCGCAACCGAACGCCCGCGGGTAGTAGTCGGTCTCCGGAACGGGCACCGCGATCGCGTCGGGACAACGCGGGGCCGTCGGCGTGCCGGTGAGGTAGTCGATCCAGGTCTCGTCGACGCCCTCGGGCGGCGGCGCGCTGTAGGAGTTCGCTTCGAGCGCGGTCAACACGCGCGCCCAGATCTTCGCCGCGCCCGTGGAGCCGGTGAGGCCGATCGGACGATTGTCGTCGGCGCCGAGCCACGTGACGATCAGGTGCTCGTTCGTGAAGCCGGCGAACCAGCTGTCGCGCAAGTCGTCGGAAGTGCCGGTCTTGCCGGCCACGACGATGTCGTCGGGCAACAGCCGCCGCACGCTACGCCCCGTGCCGCGCTCCATGACCTGCACGAGCGCCTGGTTCAACGCGTAGACGGCGCCGGGGTCGGCCGCCTGCTCGATCTCGATCTGGTAGCGCTGAAGGAGCTCGCCATCCTCGCCGACGACGCTGCGCACGGCCCTCAAGGGCACGCGGAAGCCGCCGTTCGCGAGCGTGTTGTAGACCTGCGCCACCTCGATCGGCGTCAGCGCGAGCGCGCCGAGCAGCATCGAGGGGTACAGCGTGGGCTTTTGCGCGAGCCCCAGGCGCTTCAGCGTGTCCGCGATCGACTCGAGGCCCACGTCGAGGCCGAGCCGCACGGTCGCGAGGTTGTACGACTCCGCGAGCGCGCGCACGAGGGGGACGAGCCCGTGCGCCTGGTTGTCGAAGTTGCTGGGCGTCCAGGTGTTGCGCCGGTCGAGCTCGACGACGATCGGTGCGTCGTCGATGACGCTCGCGAGCGAGTAGCGCCCGGACTCGAGCGCCGTGAGATAGACGGCCGGCTTGATCAGGGAGCCGATCTGCCGGCGCGCGTCGAGGGCGCGATTGAACCCTTCGTAGCGCGGATTGCGGCCGCCGACGATCGCCTTCACCTCGCCCGTATGCGGGCTCGTCACGACGACGGCGCCTTCGAAGTCCGCGGCGTTCTTGCCGAGGCTTTCGATGCCTTCGCTCAACGCCCGCTCGGCGGCGGCCTGCACGGCCGGATCGAGCGTCGTGAGCACGATGAGCCCTTTGCGCTCGAGGTCGTCGCGCTGGTAATCGGCCGAGAGCTGCCGGCGAACGAGCGCAAGGAACGCCGAATGCGTCGTGGCTCGCCTGCTGTCGTCGACGAGCCCGAGACCTTGCTCGGCCGCCTTCTGCACCTCGTCGTTGCCGGCCAGGCCTTCGTCGGCCATGCGCTGCAAGACGAAGTTGCGCCGCTCGAGCGCGCGGTCCGCGTGCCGGCGCGGCTCGTAGTAGGCGGGTCCGCGCACGATGGCCACGAGCAGCGCGAGCTCGTGCAGCTCGAGCTCCGCAAGCGGCTTGCCGAAGTAGAACTGGCTCGCGAGGCCGAAGCCGTGGATCGCGCGTGCGCCGTCTTGCCCCAAATAGATCTCGTTGACGTACGCGTTCAGGAGCTCGCTCTTCGAGTAGCGCAGCTCGAGCGCCACGGCCATGAACGCCTCGCGCAGCTTGCGCGTCCACGCGACCTCGTTGGTGAGGAAGTAGCTGCGAACGAGCTGCTGCGTCAGCGTGCTCGCGCCTTCGCGGATCTCGCCGGCGGACACGTTGACGAAAATCGCGCGCGCCACGGCGATCGGATCGACGCCGAAGTGGCTGTCGAAGCGCCGGTCCTCGACGGCCTTCAGCGTTTCGGTCAAGAGCGGCGGGATCTCGTCGGGCGCGACGATGATGCGGTCCTCGCCGTGCGACGGGAACAGGCTGCCGATCAGAAGCGGATTCAAGCGCACGATGGGCGTGGGTCGGCCGCTCGAATCGCGCAGCGCGGCGATGCGCCCGCCGACGAACGCGATCGAGACGAGCTGCTCGGGCTCCGTGTCGCCGGCGAACGAGAAGCCGCGCGTCGCGAGCTCGAGCCTGCCCAGGCCGACGCGATACGTGCCGGGTCCTCCGAGCCGCGGATCCTCGCGGTAGCCCAAGCGGCGCAGCTCCGTGACGAGCAGCTCGGCCGACAGCGCGCGCCCCACGTAGAGCTCGAGCGGCGCCGCATAGACTTGCGCCGGAATGTCCCAGCGGCGGCCCTCGAACTCGCTCGTCGCCGTCCAGGCGAGGTAGCCGCCGTAGGCGATGGCCACCATGAAGCCGGCCGCGGCGAGGCGGAGCACCAGGCCGCGGATGCGGGAGCGTCGGGTGGAGGGCGCGCGAGTGCGCGAGCGGCGAGCCATGCCGGGCACCTTGCATGAGTTGCGGGCCTACATCAAGCGCCGCCGCGAGCGGCTCGAACGGTGAGCCGGGCCACGAAGTGCTGCCACGGTCCCGTGAAGCCGCGCGAGCCGCAGCGGCACTCCCCACTCGGCCGCGCGTGTACCATGGGCTCGTTGCCCGCAAGCGGAGCCGCCGTGCCGCACGACCGGCCGCACGTCATCAAAGGCAGAGTCACGAGCGCCGAGATCGTCAAGCGAGTCGATCTGACGGCCGAGCATTTCAAACTCTGGCTGCGCTGCGCCGAGCCGTTCACGTTCGAGCCCGGCCAGTACTGCACGCTCGGTGCCGGTGGGATCGAGCGGCCGTACTCGATCGTGTCGTCGCCGCGCGAGCCGCTGCTCGAGCTGTTCGTGGAGCTGATCCCGCCCCCGATCGGGCATCTGACGCCGCTTCTCTACGCGCTCGAGATTGGAGACACGGTCACGCTGCGGCCGCGCGCGAAGGGCGTGTTTCTGTTTCGGCCGGAGTTTCGCAACCACGTCATGGTGGCCACCGTGACGGGCATCGCGCCGTTCATCAGCATGCTGCGGCACCGGCTCGACGGGGCGGCCGACGAGCGGCGCATCTACGTGCTCGAGGGCGCCAGCTATTGCGACGAGCTCGGCTACGACGACGAGCTCCGCGACATGGCGGCGCGCCACTCGAACGTCGTGTTCGTGCCGACGTGCTCGCGGCCCGGCGATCCGCGCAACGCAAGCTGGAGGGGCCAAACGGGCCGCGTGCACACGATCGTCGAGCGTTATGTCAGGCAATGGGAGCTCGAGCCGCGCGACACGTGCATCTATGCCTGCGGCCATCCCGGCATGATCGAGGACCTGCGCAACCGCTATACCGGGACGGGGTTCACATTCGAGGAAGAGCGCTTTTGGAAAGCCTAGGTGAATTGGTGGATGCTTCCGGGGTAGAGTCTCGTCGCGAGTCCGGGAGCATTGCATGAGCATTGATTC
>JBBIJV010000267.1:0-3369 GCA_037445815.1 Rhodospirillaceae bacterium | reverse complement strand
AGAAAGTCTTTCGACGTCGTCCACGAGGCCCTGCCGCCCCAAAACGTTCGCGACGCGCTCCGATAACGGCAGCATCGACGGCACGAGCCCCAGCGGCCAAGGCCGCTCCCAAACTCGCCGGCCGGCAAGCTCCGGGCGCGTGACGAGCCCGCGGAGGTAAGCGCGGAGCCGCTCGCCGACGGCGGTCTCCATCGTGCGCCACACGCGCGCATCCAGGTCGGCCACGCCGGCGCCGTGCGGGCGGCCGATGGCCTCCGCCGCCCACGCGGGCAGCGGAGTGCCGCCGAGGGCTGCGCGCAAGCTCTCCGGTACCAGCGGCGATCCCGCCTCGCCCCACCTCGGCACGGCGACGGGCGAGCGGCCTCGTAGGTGAACGCGTTGGGTCTCTTGCATTTCCCGATGGTGCTTCGCCGCGGCCGATCGCTTTCTCGTAAGACCGGGAATCGGCATCGCGTACTCGCTCACGGTCTCGGCGGCCATCATAACGCTGCCGCGAGCGCCGCGGGCGCGCGTCCGTTGCGGCTCGAAGGGGCGAGCCTATAATCCCGCCCGTGACCGCCGGCGCCCCGCCGTTCGGCCATTCACGAGCGAGGAGCCGCCGGCGCGCCGTGCGCGTCGCGCGTGTAGGTATGGCCGCGGGTCAGTTCTCGAAGGACCCCGTCGTCGACAAAGCGTTGCGCCATTCCGTGCGCGACGGGATGGCGTATTCGGTGCAGGTGGGCGCCGGCGAGACGTACTTCTCGGCGTTCGCATTGTTCCTCAAAGCCACGGCGCCGCAGATCGCGCTCTTATCCACGCTGCCGCCGCTGCTCGCGTCGGGCGCGCAGATTTTTTCCGCGTGGCTCGGGGGCTACGCGGGTCGACGCCGGCTCGTGCTCATGGGCTGTGCGCTCCAGGCTTTGCTCTGGCTGCCGATCATCGTGCTGCCGGCGCTGCTCGGGCAGTACGCGATCCCGGCGCTGCTCGTGCTGCTCGTGCTCTATCACAGCGCGAACAACCTCGCCGCGCCGCAATGGACGAGCATCATGCGCGACCTCGTGTCGGAGCGGCGGCGCGGGCGCTACTTCGCGCACCGCACGCGGCTCATGACGCTCACCACGTTCACGAGCCTCGTCGCGTGCGGCTTGCTGCTGCACGAGCTCGACACGGCGGGCCGCACCTATCTCGGCTTCGTCGCGATCTTCCTGATCGCGTTCGTTGCCCGCGCGATTTCCGTCTATCACCTCACGTTCCTCCACGAGCAGCCGCCGACCACGCCCGTGCCCGACATGCACATCGAGCACTGGTGGCGCAGCCTGCTCTCGACGGGTGCCATCGGATTCTCGGTGTACGTGGCGCTCATGAACGCCGCGGTCGGCATCTCCTCGCCGTTCTTCACCGTCTATATGCTGCGCGACCTCTCGCTCAGCTATTTCGAGTTCACTGTGCTCACGGGCACCAGCGTGCTCGTGCAGTTCCTGATGCTGACCACCTGGGGCCGCATCGCCGACGTGTACGGCAATCGCTTGATCTTGATCGTCACGAGCATCTCGCTGCCGATCGTCCCTTCGCTGTGGCTCCTCTCGGACGACTTCTGGGCGCTCATGCTGTTTCAGGCGCTGTCGGGCCTCTCGTGGTCGGGCTTCACGCTCTCGGCCGGCAACTTGCTCTACGAGCTGGTGCCGCAGACGCGGCGCGCGGCCTACGTGGCGTTCCACAACGTCGGCACGGCCGCCGGCGTGTTCGGCGGCGCCATGCTCGGCGCGCTGCTCGAGGTACTGCTGCCGCCGCGCGGCGTGCTGCTCGGCGAATCGGCAACGCAGAGCACCCTGCTCTATCTCTTCATCATTTCCGGCGGCGCGCGTGCGATTCTCGCGGCCTTGCTGTCGCGCCGCGTGCGCGATCTGCGCAAGCCTCGCCGCGCCATGTCGGCCCCCGCGCTCGTACTGCGCGTCACGGGGCTGAACGCCATGGTGGGATTCATCTACGACTTCATCGGCCGGCCGCCTGCCGAGATCGAGGAACGCGAGGAGCCGAAGACCGCGTCCGGCGGGCCGGCTGCCGAGGCGGGGCGCCCGAAAAAAGGCGACAATGGCGCCTGACCCATTGGCCCAAGGAATCGAGAGGAATGGCGAGGAACCCACCGAACGAAGAGCAGCTCGACGAGCTGCGCGAGGCTTTCGACTACAACGACCGCGACCAGGACGGCCGCATCCAGCTCGACGAGTTCTCGGCCATGCTCGACGAGCTCGAAGCCAACATGTCGCCGAGCGACATCGAGATCGGGTTCAAAGACATCGACACGAACGACGACGGGCTCATCGATTTCGACGAGTTCGTCGCCTGGTGGGCCGAGGACTAGCGCCGCTCGGATGCGTCGGCTAAGGTTTCTCGGCCGAGTGACCGGATCAAGATAGGGAGATCCTTCCATGCGTCATCGTCGCCGCAACTCGCTCGCCGTGTTGCTCGCCGCGTCGTTGCTCGCGGTGTCCGTGCAGAGCGCCCGGGCCGGCGTCATCACCACGCAGCAGTACCTCTCCGCCGTCGATCGCGAGGCGGCGCGGCGGCGCATCGACGCCGTGCTCGCTCGCGAGGAGGTGCGGAGCCGGCTCGAGCACTACGGGGTGGACCCGGTTGCGGCCGACGAGCGCATCGCGGCGCTCACCGATCAGGAGCTCGAGCTGCTCGCCACGGAGCTCGAGAGCCTGCCCGCCGGCGGCGATCTGCTCGGCGTCGTGGGCGTCGTGTTCATCGTGCTGCTGATTCTCGAGCTCGTCGGCGTCATTGACATCTTCAGCAAGATCTAGCGTCGTCGCGGCGGCGCTCGCTCTGTGCGGGTGCGCGGCCGCGCCCACGCTGCCGCCGAACGCGCCGGCCATCGAGCTCACGAACGTCCCGTTCTTCCCGCAGACCGAGTACCAATGCGGCCCCGCTGCGCTCGCCACGGTGCTCGCGCACGCGGGCGCCCACGTCACCGCCGACGATCTCGTTCGCGAGGTCTACGCCCCGGGCTTGCGCGGCAGCTTGCAGCCCGAGCTGCTCGGCGCCACGCGCCGGCACGGCTTCATTCCGTACGTCATCGCGCCGGAGCCGGCCGCTCTCCTCGCCGAGCTCGCCGACCGGCGCCCCGTGCTCGTGCTCCAGAACTTGGGCGTGGAGCGCATCCCAATCTGGCATTACGCCGTCGTCGTCGGCATCGCGGACGGCGGCGTGATCCTGCGCTCGGGCACGGAAGAGCGGCGTATCGAGCGCGGCTCGCGGTTCATGCGCTCGTGGCAGCGCGGCTCGTATTGGGCGTTCGTGGCGCTCGGGCCCGGGGAGCTGCCCGCGACGGCTGCGCCCGGCGCGTACGTGCGCGCGCTGGCAGGCGCCGAGCCGCTGCTCGACGCG
>JBBIJV010000266.1:0-3412 GCA_037445815.1 Rhodospirillaceae bacterium | reverse complement strand
AAACAAGCGCTTGTCCCTGACCTTCGGGTAGTCCGTGGTGTCTACAGTACGACTAACGCGTCGCGACCAGCCCGCCGTTCCAGCTACCTTTGTTAGGCCCATCTCGCGCCGTGGGAATCCAGGCTAGTAGCGGCGCGGCGCCGCCGGGGGAATCCGCAAGACGGCGGAGCGCATGCGCTCCTGGTCGCGCCGCGCGTGCCTCGACACGTCCCAAGCGAGGAGGCTGTCGAGGATCGTCGGCCTGAGATCGAGACCCTCGTAGCCCTCCCACGGATCGTAGCCGTCATCCGAGGCGTCGTTCGGCGGCAAGCGGCCGGAGCGCTCCGCGAGTGCGGGGGAAGAGTGCCGTCTTACCATGGTCGGCCTTTACAGCTCTCGAACGGGACTGCTTCGACCGTGCAGAAAGTATGCCACTGATTCGGGAGCGGGACACGCGTCGCGCGTTGCCGCACCGATCGAACGCCGTGCGTCGGCGCCGAGCGCGCGGCCGCGCCAGATTGTCGGCACTCGGCGCCGATTACAGAAACTGGGACGCGCCGACTCAGTCCTGCAAAAAGAAGCGATTTATCCACCGGTCTAGTCCGCGGCGCCTCCGCCAGCTATGTTTGCTGCGAGGAAAATCCAAGGTTTCAACGGACTGAAAATCATGGCTTCGACGCTTTTCTCACGCCGCGCTTCGCCTGCGCTCCTCGCAGGCGCCTTGATCGCATCGTTCGTCGGCGCGAACGCTGCCCACGCCTTCGACTTCGACGACGTCGCCGAGCTCGCGCGGCGCAAAGCCCGCGCGGCGTACGCGCCCCCGGATCGCACGCAGCCCGCGGAGCTGGAGGCGCTCGGCTTCGACCGGTATCGCGACATTCGCTTCAGGCCCGATCGCGCGATCTGGCGCGCCGAAGGGCTGCCGTTCGATTTGATGTTCTTCCACCGCGGCCAATCGAATCCGCGCGTGCGCATGAATGAGGTCGTCGACGGCGACGCCCGGCACCTGCCCTACGACAGCGACGACTTCGACTTCGGCAAGAACACGCTGTCGCCGCAGAGCTGGCCGCGCAATCTCGACTACGCGGGCCTGCGCGTGCACTACCATTTGAACGGGCCCGAGTACAAAGACGAGCTCATCGTGTTCCTGGGCGCGAGCTACTTCCGCGCGCTCGCGGCCGGAACGCGCTACGGTTTGTCGGCGCGCGGCTTGGCTGTCGATACCGTCGGCGGCCAAGGCGAGGAGTTTCCGTACTTCCTCGAGTTCTGGGCCGTGAAGCCCGCGCCCGACGCGAGCTCGTTGCGCCTCTTCGCGCTGCTCGACGGCCCGCGCGTGAGCGGCGCCTACCAGTTCGACGTGAACCCCGGCGACGAGACCGTCGTCGACGTGCGTACGCGGCTCTTTTTGCGCGCGCCCGTCGCGACGCTCGGCATCGCGCCGCTCACGAGCATGTATCAGTTCGGCGAAAACCAGCCGCACCGCACGGATTTCAGGCCCGAGGTACACGATTCGGACGGGCTCATGGTGGCGACCGGCGAGGGCGAGTGGCTCTGGCGCCCGCTGATCAATCCGCCCGCGACACTGGCCACGTCGTTCTCGATGCGCGAGCTGCGCGGGTTCGGGCTCATGCAGCGCGACCGCAGCTTCGCGAGCTACGAAGACCCCGAGGCGCGCTACGACCTGCGGCCGAGCGCGTGGGTGGAGCCCGTCGGCGAATGGGGCCCGGGCCGCGTCGAGCTCGTGCAGATCCATACTCCGAACGAGACGAACGACAACATCGTCGCGTACTGGGTACCGGAAATCGTGCCGGCGGCCGGCGAGCCGCTCGATTTCTCGTACCGGCTACACTGGCAAAGCGGACGCGTCGAGCAGCGCCCGCCCGGCGCGTGGGTGGCGCAGTCGCGCGCGGGGCGCGGCTATCGCGAGCTCGCCGCGAACGAGCATCAATTCATGGTCGATTTCGTCGGCCCGTCGCTCGAGCCGTTGCCGGCCGACGCGCCCGTGAAGGCCGTCGTCTCGGCGCCCGCGAACGGCGAGATCGTCGAGACGAACGCGTATCGCGTCGAAGCGACGGGCGCGTGGCGCATGGCGGTGCTCGTCAAGCAGCTCGATCCCGCGCAGCCCGTCGAGCTGCGCGGCTATCTGCAAAGGGGCTCCGACGTGCTGACGGAGACGTGGGCCAATCTCGTGCCGTCGCGCTGAGCGCGCGGCACACGACCGGTCGAACACCCGCGCGGCAGGTGCCGGCGAGAGCGAGGCGATGACGCGGTTCCCCATGCATCCGCGCCGAGGCATGAAAACACCCGTGCCGGCGGCGCTTCAAAGCGCGTCGCTTTCGCCCAAAGCCGCGGCCTGCGGCCGCACCAGACTCGACGAGCAGCGCGCCGACTCGCAGACGGAGTCGTAGCGCAACTTGCGCCGAGCGCACGGCTCGACGCTGACTTGCGCTGCGCGATAGCGGCGCACCCACTTCGCGAAATCACGCGCGTAACGGCGGTTGATCGGGATCAGCGAGCAGCGCGGATCTTCGAGCACGGTGCAGTCGCGGTCCTCGCCGCAGGCGAACCATGTTTCTCGAATGTCGAGCGGGACGAACCGCGGCCCGCATGCCGCAGCCAGCAGCGCGCCGATGACGAGCGTCGAAATTCTCAGCATCTTCGAGCGGGCAAGCCTTTTTCGTCTGACACGCTCGAGACTCCGGCCGGTAACGGGGTCGCGGCTGTGGGAAAAGGGCAACTACGTCCGCAGAAATTGCGGAAAAAAAGAAGCCCGTCGCGGTTCGCGACCGCGGAATCGCGTAAGGTGGGCCGCAAATCGGCCATTGGGCTCGATGCTGACCAGAAGATGTCCCTCAAGACACTGCGCTCACCCAAAACCTCCGCGAGTCTGCCGATCGAAAGCCGCTTCGCGTTGCGTCGTCTCCACGTGGCCTGTGCCGTCGGGCTGCTGGCGCTCGCCCCCGCCCCGTCGTTCGGCCTCGAGCTCGGCGAAGCGATCTTGCGAAGCAGCCTGGGCGAAACATTGCTCGTGCAAGTTCCCTATCGGCTCGCGCCCGCCGAGCGCCTGACGCCCGCCTGCGTCAGCCTCGCCGCCCAGCGCTCCGGCGACGCCCCGCCGGCGTATTCGGGTGCGAGCCGCATCGCCATCACGCCGACTCACATCGAGATCTCCGGCACGGCCCGCGTGCTCGAGCCATTGATCGGCCTCACGGTCGAAGTCCGTTGCGAAGCGACACCGCGTTTTCTGCGGAGCTTCGAGCTGTTCATCGATCCGCCGGCACCGACGCGTGGGATTCTTTCGGATGCCGTCCGGCTGGCGGCGCGCCCGAACGGCGCCGCGAGCGAGGTAACCGACGAGGCAATCCGTCGGCCCGCGGCGGCTGCGCCGCTGCCCGAGACGACCGTTGTGAGCCCGGCCGCGGCGCCGGCGCCG
>JBBIJV010000265.1:0-3417 GCA_037445815.1 Rhodospirillaceae bacterium | reverse complement strand
CGCGGCTCGCCGGACGCGAGCCACGAGTTCTTTCTCGCCGTCGCGTTCCCGCACGACGAAATGCAGATCCTCGCTTACAACCGCGTCGTGCGCGACCTGAACGGGCTCACGCCAACCGAGCTGCTCGAGCGACTCGGCGCGGCGTTCTCCGTCGTGCCGCTTGCGGGCGCGAAGTCGCCCGTGAAGCCCGAGACGTTCTCGATGTACCTCGCGGGACGCTGGCACGAGCTCGAGATTCGGCGCGAGCTCGTGCCGCGCCACGACCCCGTCGCGAGCCTCGACGTGAGCCTGCTCCAGGATCATTTGCTCGCGCCGATCTTGGGGGTCGGCGATCCGCGCACCGATGCGCGCATCGACTTCGTCGGCGGCATCCGCGGGCTCGCCGAGCTCGAACGGCGCGTGCAAACGGGTCGCGCGGCCGTCGCGTTCGCGCTGCACCCGACGCGCATGGAGCAGCTCATGGCCGTCGCCGACGCCGGCAAGCTCATGCCGCCGAAGTCGACGTGGTTCGAGCCGAAGCTCGCGGACGGCTTGCTCTCGCACGTGCTCGACTGACACGCGCGCCGGCCGCGCGCCTGCCGCCCTTGAGAGCGAGCGCACACTTTGGCGCCCGGAACATGGCCGGCCCGGCGCCCGGCCCGCTATCGTCGCTCGACCGCCGCTCGGAGCGGTTACCATGACCAAAGGCGCCCCAACCGCACAGAGCAGCGAAATTTTCCCGTACGCCGCGTCGTTCTTCGCGGGCCTCGTCGTTTGCCTCGGCTTGTCGATCGCGGCCGGGGGGCGGGAAGCCGTGGACACGGCGGCGTACTATCCGGTCGGCATCCCGCTGATGGCCCTCGCGATTCTCGCGCTCGCCTACGTGTTTCCGAAACAGTCTTGGCGTTGGACGCTCAGCATGGCGGCGGGCCAGATCACGGCAATGCTGCTGACGGGCTCGTCGCTGTCGTTGTGGCCGATTGCGATGGTCATGATGCTGATTCTTTCGATCCCGCAATTCGTGGCCGGCTTCGTCGGCGCGTACTTTGGGCGGCGCGGCGCCGCCCGCCTCAAAGAAGCGGCAGCGCGCTCAACGCCCCGCACGCCGTAACGGGCGCGGCCGGCTGCAAGTAAGTGCCGTCGAGCTCCCCGACGGCGTTCACGCCGAGCAGCTTCATGTTGACGACGAGCTCCGTTTCGAGGATCTCGAGCATGCGCAAGACGCCGCCGGCGCCGGCTGCGCCGAGCGCGAGCGCCTGAAGCTTGCCGAGGCCGACCATCGCGGCGCCGCGCGCGACGCCCTTCAACACGTCGGTGCCGCGCAGGAAGCCGCCGTCGATGACGAACTGCGCCTTGCCGCGCGCCACGCTGATCACCTCGGGCAAGAGCTCGATCGCACCGCGGCCGTGGTCGAGCTGGCGGCCGCCGTGGTTCGAGACGTAGATGACGTCGACGCCGTGCTTGACGCAGAGATCCGCGTCCTCGGCCGTCTGAATGCCCTTCAGCATCAGCGGCACTTTGACGGCGCGCTTCAGCTTGTCGACGAGGCTCCACTCCGCGCGGCCGCGATGCGCTTCCCCGCTGCGCAGCGCGCCGAACGGCCGGCCCGCGATCGCCTGGCGGCGATGAATATGCCGCTCGCGGCGGCCGAACGTCGGCACGTCCACGGTCAGGCAGACGGCTTTCGCGCCGGCCTGCACGGCGCGCTTCGCCGTGTCGACGACCCACTTCTCGTCGCCGTCCGTATAGAGCTGCACCGCGAACCGCTCGCCGGCCGCTCTCGCGACCTCTTCGAACGAAGGCTGCGTCACGCTGCTCACGAGCAGCAGGCAGCCGAACTCGTGCGCCGCGCGAGCCACGGGCAGCGCGCCTTCGGGGTCGATGTCGGTCATGCTCGCGAGCGGCGCGAGCAGCACGGGGATGCGGTGCTTCATGCCAAGGAACGTCGTGGCCGGGCTCGCCTTCTCGACGTTGCGCAGCACGCGCGGCCGAAACGCGATCGAGTCGAGCGCATAGCGGTTGCGGACGATCGTCGTCTCGGTCTCGGCGCCGCCGAGGATGAAGTCCCACGCCGCTTGGGGCAGGCGCTGCTTGGCGAGCGCGACGAGCTCCGTCGTCGTCAGGAATTCTTCCGTCGTCTCGATCTTCGGCGTGCCGCGTTTGGCGGCCGTCGTCTTCTTCGGCATCTGAGCAAATCTCCGCGCGCTTCGAGAAATCGGCGCAGAGTTTACGCCGCCCACTGCCGCGGCGACATGTCCCGACGGGCGGCTCAGCACGGCGATGAGCTGCCGCTCGTCGAAGAGTCGCGCGACGCATCGTTGCTGCGCTCGGCGAGGAACCGCGCCAGAGCGCGCGCCGTGTGCGAGCTGCCTTTGGCCACTTTCTCCGGCGTGCCTTGCGCGACGATGCGGCCGCCGCGGTCGCCGCCCTCGGGCCCGAGATCGACGATCCAGTCGGCTTCCGCGAGCACGTCCAAGTTGTGCTCGATGACGATCACGCTGTTGCCGGCATCCACGAGGCGATGCAGCACGCGCACGAGCTTCTGGACGTCGGCGATGTGCAGGCCGATCGTCGGCTCGTCGAGCACGTACAGCGTCGGCGCCGACGGGCGCGCGCGCAGGCTCTCGGGCCGCACCTTCGCGAGCTCCGTGACGAGCTTCACGCGCTGCGCTTCCCCGCCCGACAGCGTCGAGCTTGGCTGGCCGAGCGCGAGATAGCCCAGGCCGACGTCGCCCAGCAGCGTCAACGGGTGATGGATCTTCGGCTGTGCGGCGAAGAACGCGACGGCTTCGTCGACGGTCATCATCAGCACGTCGCCGATGCTCCTGCCGCGGAACAGCACGGCGAGCGTCTCGGAGTTGAAGCGGCGGCCGCCGCAGCGCTCGCAGGCGACGCGCACGTCGGGCAGGAAGCTCATCTCGATCTTCTTCTGCCCTTGCCCCTCGCAGCCCTCGCAGCGTCCGCCCGCGGCGTTGAACGAGAACCGGCTCGCGTCGTAGCCGCGCACGCGCGCTTCCGTCGTCGCGGCGAACAGCTTGCGGATCTCGTCGAAGATGCCGACGTAGGTGGCGGGGCACGAGCGCGGCGTCTTGCCGATCGGCGTCTGGTCCACCTCGAGCACGCGGCCGATCCCTTGCCAACCCTTCAAGCCCTTCAAAGAGGTCAATTTCGGCGCTTGACCGCGCCGCGCGGCGACGAGCCGCGCGAGGTTGTCCTCGAGCACCTCACGGATCAGCGTGCTCTTGCCGCTGCCGCTGACGCCCGTCACGCAGACGAGCCGGCCGAGGGGGAGCGCGACGTCGATGCCGCGCAGGTTGTGGCGCGTGACGCCTTCGAGCGTGAGCCACGCCGTGTCGAGCCCGTTGCCGCGCGTCTTGCGCCGTTCGCGCAGCGGGTGCCGCGGCGGCGCCGCGAGCACGCGCCCCTTCTCCATCGTCG
>JBBIJV010000264.1:0-3424 GCA_037445815.1 Rhodospirillaceae bacterium | reverse complement strand
CCGCCCCCGCCCCGAAAGCCGACGCGGCGGCGACCGACATCGACGACGACGTGCTGCGTCAGACGCAGACGATGCGCGCAATCGCCGTCGCGAAGTCGATCGACGACATCTCGAGCTCGATGGCCGAAACCCTGTTCAGCGACGCCGAGCTCGATCTCGTGACGGCGGCGCTCGCCGCCGAATGGCCCGACGAGAACGACGAAGCCGCCGAGCCGAAAACGGAGCCCGCAAAGCCGGCGGCCGCGGCAACGCTGCCGGCCGAGGATCCGTTCGATTTGTTCGGCCTCGGCGACGACGCGCCGCTCGAGCTCATCGACGACTCGGCGCAACCGCCGAAGACGGCGTCACGCTGAGCCGCGCCTCGGTCGAGACCCTGCCGCGCTGCGGCGGAGGCTCGCGCGTTTTCGCGCCGCGCGCTTGCCGGCGCCCTCATTCCTCCTCGCATTGAGCTCGTCGAGCCTCTGCTCGTACGCGAGGTAATTGAGCACGTCATAGAGCTCGTCGCGCGTCTGCATCGTGTCGAGCACCGAACGCTGCGTGCCGTCGCGGCGAATCGTCTCGTAGACGCGCAGCGCCGCCCGGCTCATCGCGCGGAACGCCGACAGCGGGTACAGCGCGATCTTGACGCCGGCGCGCCGCAGGTCCGTTACCGTGAAATAGGGCGTCAGCCCGAACTCCGTGAGGTTCGCGAGCACGGGCACGTCGATCGCGCGCGTGAAGGCCGCGTAGTCGTCGAGCGTGTAGAGCGCTTCCGCGAAGATCATATCCGCGCCCGCTTCGACGTAAGCGGCCACCCGGTCGAGCGCCGCCGCGCGGCCTTCGCGCGCGAACGCGTCCGTGCGCGCCATGATGACGAACTGGCTGTCGCGGCGCGCATCCACGGCGGCTTTGAGCCGATCGCACATTTCCTCGACGGCCACGGTGGCCTTGTTCGGCCGGTGGCCGCAGCGCTTCGCTTGCTCCTGATCCTCGATATGGATGGCGGCGACGCCGGCGCGCTCCATCTCGCGCACCGTACGTTCGATGTTGAACGCACCGCCGAAGCCCGTGTCGACGTCGACGAGCAGCGGCAACGAGGTCGCGGCCGTGAGTCGCCGCGCGTCCTCGAGCACGTCGCCAAGCGTCGTGACGCCCAGGTCGGGCAAGCCGAACGACGCGTTCGCGACGCCGGCACCGGAGAGGTACAGCGCCTTGAAGCCGGCCCGCTCGGCGAGCAGCGCGCAATACGCGTTGACGGCGCCGGGAACTTGCAGCGGCGCCTCTCTCGCGACGTGGCGGCGGAATTTCTTGCCGGCGCTCACGACGCGGGCACCCAGAGCGACATGAAATCCTCCACGCGCTGCGCCTCGAAACGGGCTTGGTCGGCACAGGCGGCCAAGATCGCGGCGCACTGCGCCGCGCCGAACAACGTGGCGAGATTGCGCTCGAGCTTCTCTTGCAGCTTGGGGATGCCTTCGGCACGCCGGCGCCGATGACCGATCGGATACTCCACGGCCACGCGCTCGGTGTGCGACCCGTCCGCGAACCACACCTGCACCGCGTTGCCGATGGCGCGTTTGTCGGGATCCAGGTAGTCGCGGCTGAACTCGGCGTTCTCCGAGACGATCATTTTTGCGCGCAGAGCATCGATGCGCGGATCGCGCGCGACGGCGTCCTCGTAGTCGCCGGCCGTCAAGCGGCCGAACAGGAGCGGCACGGCGACCATGTACTGCAAGCAGTGGTCGCGGTCCGCCGGGTTCGCGAGCGGCCCCGTCTTGTCGATGATGCGCACGCCGGCTTCCTGCGTCTCGATCGTGATGCGCGCGATCTCGTCGACGCGCGGCGCAACTTGCGGATGCAACGCCAGAGCCGCTTCGACCGCCGTCTGCGCGTGAAACTCCGCCGGAAACGAGATCTTGAACAGCACGTTCTCCATCACGTAGGAGCCGAGCGCGCGGCCGAGCTCGATAGGCGCGCCTCTGAACAGCACGTCCTGGAATCCCCAGCCCTTCGCGGTCAGCGCGGACGGATAGCCCATCTCGCCGGCGCGCGCGAGCAGCGCGAGCCGAACACCGCGGCTCGTCGCATCGCCGGCGGCCCAGCTCTTGCGCGAGCCCGTATTGGGGGCGTGCCGATAGGTGCGCAGCGCGCCGCCGTCGAGCCAGGCATTCGAGACGGCGTTGACGATCTCCTCGCGGCTGCCGCCGAGGAGACGCGTGGCTACGGCCGTGCTCGCGACGCGCACGAGCAGTACGTGATCGAGGCCGACGCGGTTGAAGCTGTGATCGAGCGCGAGCACGCCTTGGATCTCGTGGGCCTGGATCATCGCCGTCAGAACGTCGGCCATCGTCAGCCGCTCGCCTTGCCGACTGAGGTAATCGGCGACAGCGAGGATCGCGCCGACGTTGTCCGACGGATGGCCCCACTCGGCGGCGAGCCACGTATCGTTGAAGTCGAGCCAGCGAATCATCGCGCCGATGTTGAATGCTGCGGCCACGGGGTCGAGCGAGTAGCGCGTGCCCGGTACGCGCGCGCCGCGCGAGAGCTCCGCGCCGGGCACGACGGGGCCGAGCAGCTTCTTGCAGGCGGGAAAGCCGAGCGCGAGGATGCCGCACCCGAGCGTGTCCATGAGGCAGTACCGCGCGATGCGCCGAGCCTCGGCGCCGTCGGCGCGGAAGGCGAGCACGTAGTCGGCGATATCCGTCAGCAACTTGTCGGGCGGCGGGCGCTCGGCGCTGCGCAAATCATGCGCGCTCATCGACGGGCTCGAAGTTCCTAACGTTGGCGGCGGCCATGATAGCACCGGCTGCCGCCGCTGCCGCGAAGTGACATGGGGACGGTAACGGTGTCAGTATCGCTTCAGCACCGCTCTACCACTCGATCGATGACGTCACCGCTCGTCAGCACGGCCTGGCTCGGGGCCAATCTCGACCGGCCGGACCTGCGCATTCTCGACTGCTCGGTCGCGTTGCGCACGGCGCCCGACGGAACGCCGACCTTCGTTGCGGCTCGCGAGGAATCGCAAGCGGCGCACGTTGCTGGCGGCGTGTTCGTCGACGTGCTCGGCGAGCTCTGCGGTGGCGCCGGGATTGCGGCGAGCAGCGACGCGCTCGCCCTGACGCTGATCGGGGCGCCGAACGCCGCCGTCTACGACGGCTCGCTGGCCGAATGGGCTGCGGACCCCGAGCTGCCGCTCGAGCGAGGCTAGCCGCCGATCATGCTGAGCTATCTGCACGGCTACCACGCCGGCAACCATGCCGACGTTTTGAAGCACACTGTGCTCTCTGCCTTGCTCGCGCGCCTCGTCACGAAGGACAAGCCGCTGCGCTTCGTCGACACGCACGCGGGCGCCGGCGGCTACGACCTGCGCGCCCCGGCGGCGCAGCGCAACCGCGAGTATCGGGGCGGCGCGGGCCGGCTCTGGACGGCCGCCGACGCGCCGCCG
>JBBIJV010000263.1:0-3553 GCA_037445815.1 Rhodospirillaceae bacterium | reverse complement strand
GCGCTCGTCGCGATCGCGGCGGCGCTGCCGCGCGACGCGGCGGCGTTATCGGCGCTCGCGGAGTCGAAGTTCATGGCGCGCAGCGCGCCGGCGGTGCTGGCGGCGCTCGAATCGCGCAACGACGCGGACCTGCAAGCCGTGGTGCGGGCGAATGCGGCGCAGCCGATGCCGGACAAAGCGCTCGTGAAGTCGCTACAGGAGCGCGTACGCCAGCGCGCGGCCGTGCTCGGCATCGAGCCCGAAATCCTCGCGACGAAGCGCGACCTCGTCGGCGTCGCCCTCAACGACCCTCCGCTCCACCTGCGCACCGGTTGGCGCGCGCGCGAGCTCGCCTCAATCCTGGCCGGCGTCGCTCCCCACGCGGAACCGGCCGCAACGTCGCCCGCCCAATAGGCCGGCGCGCGCGTTACAACGCTGCGCTCGCCGCGGCGGCTGCGGGCGTTGGTGCTCAGCGCATCGCCCGCGGGGGCTATTGGAGGCCGAGGGCGGACTTCAGGCGGGCGTAGACGGCGTCGACTTCGCCGGTGGCGTCGACGGTCGCGAGCAGGCCGCGCTTCGAGTAGTAGTCGACGAGCGGGGCCGTCTGGCGCTCGTAGACCTGGAGGCGGTTGCGGATCGTGGCTTCGTTGTCGTCGTCGCGCTGCACGAGCTCGCCGCCGCTCTTGCGGCACGCCTCGAGCTCCGCCGGCGGCGAGAAGTAGATGTTCAGCACCGCGCCCGTCGTCGAGCACGTGCGCCGGCCCGTCAGCCGCTTCATCAGGATGTCGAAGTCGACGTCCATCAGCACGACGTGATCGAGCTTGGTGCCGAGCTCCGTCAGCAGCGCGTCCAGGCTATTCGCCTGGCTCGTATTGCGCGGGAAGCCATCGAGCACGAAGCCGCGCCTCGCGTCCGGCTGCGCGATGCGCTCGCGGATCATGCCGAGCACGATGTCGTCCGAGACGAGCTCGCCAGCGTCCATGGCCTGCTTCGCCTTCTGTCCGAGCGGCGTCTTGTCGGCGACGGCCCGGCGCAATAGATCGCCCGTCGAAACCTGCGGCAGCCCGTGGTCCTTCTGAATGCGCTGTGCTTGGGTGCCCTTGCCGGAGCCCGGCGCACCGAGCATGACGATTCGCATGATGGCTCTCCCACGGGAAATGCTGAACGGCCGTACGCTAGCGACGCCGGCTGCCTTCGTCAAACGCGCGCGCCCTTTTTGCTATTCTCGAAGACGGCTGTAACAGCGCGGGAGGCCACGTGAAGAAGAACGTGTTTTACGCCCAGTCGGGCGGGGTCACGGCCGTCATCAACGCCAGCGCCTGCGGCGTCATCGAGACGGCGCGCAAGCACAAAGCGAAGCTCGGCAAAGTCTACGCCGGCCGCAACGGCATTCTCGGCGCGCTGACCGAGGACATGATCGATACGACGGCGGAGTCCGCGCGCACGATCGCCGCGCTCAAGCACACGCCGGGCGGCGCCTTCGGCTCCGCGCGCTACAAGCTGAAGGGGCTCGACAAGAACCGCGCCGAGTACGAGCGCCTGATCGAGGTCTTCGAAGCCCACGACATCGGCTACTTCTTCTACAACGGCGGCGGCGACTCGATGGACACCACGCACAAGGTTTCGCAGCTCGGCGAGGAGCTCAAGTACCCGATTGTCTGCATCGGCATACCGAAGACCGTCGACAACGATCTGCCCGTCACGGACACCTGCCCCGGGTTCGGCTCCGTCGCGAAGTACGTGGCCGTGTCGACGCGCGAGGCGGCGCTCGACGTGGCATCGATGGCGCGCACGTCGACGCGCGTGTTCATCCTCGAGGTCATGGGCCGCCACGCGGGCTGGATCGCCGCGGCAGGCGGGCTCGCCGGCGAAGGCCCCGCCGACGCTCCGCACATCATCTTGTTTCCCGAGATTCCGTTCGACGAGGCCGCATTCCTCGCGCGCGTCAAGGACTGCGTCGCGAAGTACGAGTACTGCGTCGTCGTGGTGTCCGAAGGCACGCGCTACGCCGACGGCCGATTCCTCGCCGAGGCCGGCGGCAAAGACGCGTTCGGGCACGCGCAGCTCGGCGGCGTCGCGGCCACCGTCGCGCAGCTCGTGAGAGCGAAGCTCGGGCTCAAGTATCACTACGCGATCGCGGACTACTTGCAGCGCGCCGCGCGGCACATCGCGTCGAAGGTCGACGTGGAGCAGGCTTACGCGGTCGGCAAGGCCGCCGTCGAGCTTGCGCTGAAAGGCGAGAACGCCGTGATGCCGACGATCGTGCGCAAGTCCGACGAGCCGTATCGGTGGGGCGTCGGCAAGGTCGCGCTGGCCGAGGTGGCCAACAAGGAGAAGATGATGCCGCGCGATTTCATCACGGAGGACGGCTTCGGCATCACGGCGGCCTGCCGCCGCTACCTGGCGCCGCTGATCCGCGGCGAGGACTATCCGCCTTACAAGAACGGGCTGCCCGCCTATGTCAGCCTCAAGAATCAGCGGGTTGCGCGCAAGCTCACCACGGAGTTTGTGCTAAAGTAGCGCCCGCTTCGCCGGGGCGGCGAGGCAACTGAGCAAAAACAGGGAACAAACCCGATCGTAACCGCCGCGCCCCGACCTCGGACGGCGAGCTTCACTGGGTTGATTCAAGGGCCGCGGGGTCGCGTCGAGCGCCCCCGAGACACCGGATTGGTTAGGGAGAAAACGGGATGAATCCGACGACTACGTTGTGGCTATCGCTGGGTGCCGCGGCGCTCGCCGTGCTGTACGGCATCTTCACGGTGCGCTGGGTGCTGGCTCAATCGGCCGGCAATGCGCGCATGCAGGAGATCGCCGGCGCAGTGCAGGAAGGCGCGAAGGCGTACATGAACCGCCAGTACTCGACGATCGCGATCGCCGGCGTGGTGTTGTTCGTGATCCTCGGCGTGGCGCTCAATTGGTACACGGCCATCGGCTTCGCGGTCGGCGCCCTCTTCTCGGGCCTCGCGGGCTATACGGGCATGTTCGTCTCGGTCCGCGCGAACGTCCGCACCGCGCAAGCAGCCACGCAAGGCCTGAATCCCGCGCTCGCGCTCGCGTTCCGTGGCGGCGCCGTCACGGGGCTGCTCGTCGTCGGGTTGGGCCTCCTGGGCGTCGCCGGCTACTACGCCGTGCTGCACGCGATGGGGAAACCCGAGGACGATATCCTGAAGGCGCTCGTCGGCCTCGCGTTCGGCGGCTCGCTGATCTCGATTTTCGCGCGCTTGGGCGGCGGCATCTTCACGAAGGGCGCCGACGTCGGCGCCGACTTGGTCGGCAAGGTGGAAGCCGGCATTCCCGAGGACGACCCACGCAACCCGGCCGTCATTGCCGATAACGTCGGCGACAACGTCGGCGACTGCGCCGGCATGGCCGCGGACCTCTTCGAGACCTACGCAGTCACGGTCATCGCCACGATGCTGCTCGGCGGCCTCACGGCCGCGGAGCTCGGCCTCGACACCACGAGCGCAGCGCTGTACCCGATCGTGCTCGGCGCCGTGTCGATCGTCGCATCGATCGTCGGCACGTTCTTCGTCAGCACGAAAACGGGCAAGATCATGCCGGCGCTCTACAAAGG
>JBBIJV010000262.1:0-3592 GCA_037445815.1 Rhodospirillaceae bacterium | reverse complement strand
CGGCTATGACCGAGTCGCGGCATGGCTTGCCGCTCGAGCTGTCCATTCCAGAGCTCGAGGTAGGTGTCGCCCGCGTCCACCCGTGCCATTAGTTCGTCAACGGTTGCGGATTTACGCGCGAGGTCTGCCATGGGGGCCAAGGATACCATCGAAGGCCCCGCGATCAGTCATCGCGTGTGGATGCGTCGCCGGTTCTAAGCACGGCTCGCGGGGCGACCGTCTCCACGCCCGCAACACGCGGCACGCCGAGCGCCCCGAGCTACAGCTTCGGCGGCGGCTACACGATTAGTTGGAGCGCCACGACGGGAGCCACGACGTACACGCTCCAGCAGCGCCCGAGCGGCGGAAGCTGGACGACGATTCACGACGCGGCCGGCACGAGCGCGAATGCCGCGGTCACGACGGAGGGCACTTACGAGTATCAGATACGCGCGTGCAGCGGCGCAGGGTGCAGCGGCTATTCGGGTATTGCGACAGTCGCGGTTGCTTTGCCGCCTGCGACGAGCGGTGCCGTGCCCGCCGCGATTCCGGCCGGTTTCTCGGTCGGCACGCAGGGCGACGCGAGGTCGATACGGGATCGGTCCAGTGCCCGATGATTGGAAGCGCCTTAATTTGCACTGGATCGTTCATCGATCATCAGGGTGTCGCGAGATCCGAGAGTTTCGGCAACCATCTGGATCGGATTCTTTTCGAAAAGCTTTCCGCGCGAATCGGAAAGAAGGTCCCTGAGT
This sequence comes from Rhodospirillaceae bacterium, assembly GCA_037445815.1. Classification (GTDB taxonomy): domain Bacteria; phylum Pseudomonadota; class Gammaproteobacteria; order Steroidobacterales; family Rariloculaceae; genus FEN-1219. The sequence continues at coordinate 2,861 of JBBIJV010000262.1, read as the reverse complement.
TGCGATGGATCTGCATGCGCCATCAAGTGAAAGTCATCGATCAGCAACTTGCGCACGGAGCAGAGGATGCTCAAGAATTGCATGCTCTACGAGGACAGGTCGTCAAGAAGCTCGGAGCGTTGCGAATTGTTTGTCGCGTGCCCTCGGAGGACGAGTCGGACGAGTGCTAGACCGGTACGTAGTCCGGATACTCATGCGACCAGCGGGCCTCTCGCACGAGCCGCTCCACGTCGTCGTGCGCTGCGTCGGCGACCCCGTCCTGGATCGCTTGATGCGCGACGGCGACAGCGATCTCGAACGACACGGGGCGCAGGCGCGCCACGCTCGGGAACAAAAGGCCGCACTCGCGCTCCTCGGTCGTGACTTGCGCCGCGAGTGCTTCCGACGCCACCTTCGTCATGGCGTCCGTCACCTTGCGCGCGTTGGCCGCGATGGCGGCGAGCCCCAAGCCGGGGAAAATGAACACGTTGTTACCTTGGCCCACGCGATAGACGTGCCCGCCGCACTCGACGTTCGGGAACGGGCTGCCCGTCGCGACCAAGCAGCGGCAATCGGTCCACGCGTAGAGCTGCGCCGGCGTCGCCTCCGAGCTCGAGCTCGGGTTCGACGACGGAAAGATCACGGGCCGGCCGACGTGCGCGGCCATCTCGCGTACGACCTTCTCGTTGAACGCGCCGGCGACGCCCGATAGGCCGATCAGCGCCGTCGGCCGATACTTGCGCACGACGTCGAACAAGCTGCGCTCGCTCGGCTCGGACAAACCGAGCTCGACGGCGCGTTCGACTGGCCAGGCGAGCGCACGCTTGTATGCGTCCATCGGCCTGCCGTCGTCGACGAGTAGGCCCCCGCGGTCGAGCACGGCCACGCAGGCGGCCTGCGCGTGGCCGACGACGCCTTCGTCGGCGAGCTGCGCCTTGATCTGCCGGGTGACGCCGAGGCCGGCCGCGCCGGCGCCGAAGATCACGATGCGTTGATCGGCGAGCCGCTCGTTCTTGACCTTGAGTGCGGTGTTGAGCCCCGCCATGACGACGGCGCCCGTGCCCTGAATGTCGTCGTTGAACGACGGCAGCACGTTCGCGTAGCGGTCGAGGATCGTCAGCGCGTTGTCCTTGCGGAAGTCTTCCCACTGCACGAGCGCGCGCGGCATCACGGAGCGCACGGCCGCCACGAACTCGTCGACGAGCGCGAGGTACTCGGGGCCGCGGATACGCCGCGTCGGCCAGCCCAGGTACTGATCGTCGGCGAGCAGTTCCTCGTTGTCGGTGCCGAAGTCGAGGCTCACGGGAAGGGCCTTGCTCGGGTCGATGCCGGCCGCGGCCGTGTAGAGCGCGAGCTTGCCTTGCGAGATTGCCATGCCGCCGGCGCCCTGGTCGCCTATACCTAAGATCGACTCGTTGTCGGTGACGACGAGCAGGCGTATGTCCTCCTCGCCCACGATGCCGCGCAGCACTCGCTCCATGCGGCCCTTCATGTCCGGTGTGATCCAGATGCCGCCGCCGCCCTGAAACACGTGGCTGAACCGCTGCACGGCCGCGCCGACCGTCGGTGTGTAAACGATCGGCATCAGCTCCTCGAGGTGATCTGCGAGCACGCGGTAGTAGAGGTGCAGATTGCGGTTGCGCAGCGCGTTCAGCATCACGTACTTCTGGAGATCGTTCGGCGCTTGGCGCAATTGCTCGTAGACGCGCTCCGCTTGCTGCGTCTGGTTCTTGGCGCGCACGGGCAACAGACCTTCGAGGCCGAAGACCTGTCGCTCCTCGACGGGAAACCCGGTGCCTTTGTTCAACAGTGGATTGCGGATCAGCGCCGCGCCGCGCGCCGCGACTTTCACGTTGCGCCGGACGGCTCGTCTTTCGGGCGGCAGTGCCATCGTTCAACGTCTCGAGGCTGCGGGATGCACGCCGGCGACGTTCATGCGGATGCGGTAAACATGCTCGCACGCCGTGATGTACAGCGTGCGGCTGTCGCGGTCGCCGAACGCGACGTTCGTCGCGCACACCTGCGCGCGCGGCTCGCCGGCCGGAACGGGCAGCTCGAGCACGCCTAGCCGCGTGCCGTCCGGCGCCGTGATGCGCACCTCGCCGGCCCCGGCGCCGTTCGTCGTGTAGAGATTGCCGAGCGTGTCCACCTTCATGCCGTCGCTGCCTTCGCCGGGGATGAAGACGGTGCGGTTGCGCAGCGTACCGTCGGGCGCGAGCTCGAAACGCAAAATGTTCTGCACGCCGGTGTTCATGTAGAGGAAACGCTCGTCGGGCGAGAGCGTGATGCCGTTCGGAAAGCCGCCCGGGTTCTCGGCGTCGCTGTAGAGCAGCGTGACGTTGCCGTCGCGGATCAGATAGACGCCGCTGAAGTCGAGCTCGGAGTCCGGGTTCGCAAGGCCGTCGCGGATGCCCCACACGCTGTCCGTGAGATAGATCGAGCCGTTCGAGTGCACGGCCAGATCGTTCGGGCCGTTGAAGCGCCGGCCGTCGTAGCGATCGGCGATGACGGTGCGCGTGCCGTCGCGCTCGAGGCGCATGACAGCGCGGTCGTTCGCTGCGAGATAAATGAGGCGGCCTTCGCTGTCGAGCGAAAGACCGTTCGGCCCGATCAAGAGCACGGCCATTCGGCCGCGGCGCGTCTGAAAGCCGGCTTTCGCAATCTCGTTGCCGGTGTATCCCGCGCGGTCCAGGTAGACGCTGATCGGCTCGCCGGGCGCCCAGCGATAGATCACGTTCGAGATCAGGTCGCTGAAGAGTAAGAAGCCGTCGTCGCCCTCGGGTATCCACACCGGCCCTTCCGTGAGGCCGAAGCGGTCGCCCAAGAGCTCGAGGCGCGCGTCGGGCGAGACGAGTTGGTCGAGCCGGGGGTCCGCGCGCACG
>JBBIJV010000261.1:0-3627 GCA_037445815.1 Rhodospirillaceae bacterium | reverse complement strand
TCGAGCCCTGGTTTCCGCAACCCGAATCCGCGCCCATGCACTGGCCCTGGCGCGAGGTCGAGCCGGCGGTGCGGCGCGCTGCGGCTGTGGCGCCGAGGGGATCTCGTTGCCGGCCGAGTCGAAGTACACCCCGTCCTGGTAGTAACGACGAGGGTCCTCGCCGTAGCTCGTCGAGAACTTGCGCGATCGATCGAGCATCTTGGGCATTGTTAGGTCTCCCTGGTTGGATTGAAAATCACGTCACCACTTGAAAACGTCCTCGTCGAGGTCCGAGCGCAGCCGCTCGCGGAACGTGACCCCCTCCTCGACCGTGGGCTCCCTGAGCTGGCGCTGCGCGCCCGGGCCGTCGTACTCGCAGCGGGTGCGGTTCGAGTGCATGCCGCCCAAGCGAAAGCCGTAGCCGCGCGTGTGCGTGGGCGTCGGCTGGCCGTTGCGGTCGCTCAGGCCGTAGGCCGTTTCCCGCCCGCAATACCCGCCGTGCGGGTTCGCCGCCATGTCGGTCGGGTCGTACGAGGGATCGTAATCTCTATGCGCTGGCACTGGGTTCGCCAGATACCCGCCGCTCTTTTTTGCCACTACTGGTGTCCTCCAAAGTTGCCATACGCTCCTTCCGTTTACGTCGAAACCCGGCGCCGCCTCCAGGGAGAGAAGCAGCGCCGGGGCTTGCCGCAGCCCGTGGGGGTGAGGTTCGGGCTACTTGAGCGTGTGGCCGCGCGGGGCCTTCTTCGACGGGTTGCCCGCCGGGAACTGCTTGCCAGTCGTCGGATCGCCCTTTACACCCATGCCGAGCGAACCGGCGCTCGTCGAGTGAAAGGACTCCTTCTTCGTGGTGCCGCTCTCAAGCGTCCCACCCTTCGTTTCCGCGTCGCGTTGCATGGTGCCTCCTTACGGCATCAAATCGGTCGAATGCCTGGCGCGCTTACCACCAGGCGATGATCGGGCAGACGTCGGCGATGCCGGTCGGCGTGCCCACGCTCGCGACGCAGGTCATCGTCACGCTCGAACGGCCGCGCTCGATGTCCTCGCCGCCACCGGCGTCGTCGTGCTCGAGGTGCAGCACCTCGCCGACGTCCACCGACTCGTTGAGCACCAGGCCCGTGTCGAAATACTTGTCGTCGTCGGCGCCGTCGCCGATGCGAACGCCTGCGTCGGACGTGGAGCCGGCGAAGTCCTCCGTCACGCGGGCGATCTCGATCGCCTGGACGCGCCCCGCGAGCCCGCGGCTTTTCAGCGTCGGGACGGGGATCAAGTGCGTCACGTTGGAGCCGCCGCCGAAGTCGACCGCGGGGTAGGTGTAACGCAAGATCATCGCGTTTTCGTAGTTGCCGTGTTGGCGCGAGCGCATAGCCTTTGTCTCCTGGTTTAGGCGCTCGCGACAGCTCGGCCGCCGCTCACGCCTGGGTGATGGGCTCCGCCGGCCCTTGCGCGCCGGCGACTCCCGAGAAAGTTTCGTACCGCCCTTATGCCGCGGACTCCCACTTGGCAATGCGGGCCTGGCCGGCGTCCCCGGAAGGGCCATGCACGACACCAAACCCGCCAAGGTAATACCACGCGACGCCGCGCGAGCGGCCGTAGTCGCCCGGGATCTTGCCGCGAATCTCCTCGGGGATGACGAGGGCTTCCGCCACCGTGTCCTCGCCGAAGAAAAACGCCCAGTCCGACAACCCGTTGTTCCAGGGGTCGGCGGTGCGGAAGGTCCAGGTCGTCGAGTCGACGGCGCCGCCCTTGGCGATGTTGGTCTGCTCGCAGAAGCGCACCGACTCGTAGCGGCCGATCTCGCCGTTCATGATCTTGGTGAAGCCCGTCTCCACGTACTTGTGGATATCCTCGAGGTTGTTCTTCACCGTGCGAAACGTGGTCGGCCAGGCGAGGGCAAAGTAGTCGTCGTTCATGTAGGGCGGGATGTTCCGCTCCTTCATGCCGTCGACGATCGCCTTGATGTGGTCCTTGCCCATCGCGACGTTGTTCGTGATGGTGCAGCCGCCCTCCTCGAACGTAACCGCGGTCGTGGAGTTGCCGCCCGTCGGCGTGACTGTCAATGGCGTGGCGTTGAATTGAGCATGCGCGGCGCCGTCGAGCGTCTTTTTGGCGTCGACCTTCAGGACCTTGTGGATGATCTCGGACACCGGCTGCTTCGACAGGTTGTCGAGCTTGCCGCTGTAGGGGACCGAGTTGCCGTACTCAGTGACGGTCAGCGTCCCCTGTGTGATCACAAAGTTCGTCTCGGGCATAGCCTCGAGTTCCTGGAGTTCCCCGCCGCCATCTTCGACGTCGGAGTAGACGTTCCAGTGGAAGAGGTCGCCCTTGCCGAGACCCTTGTCGGTCGCGTCCTTGGCGTCGCAGAACTGCCGGAACCGCACGATCGGCTGAAGCGCCGTGCGCAAGATATCGGACAGCTCGTCCGAGTACATGTACCCGCCGAGCGAGTTGACGGCCCAAACTTGCATGATCGCTGCCTCCTCTAGGCAGCGGACCTACGTCAGGCGGGGAGCCCCCGCGCCTTGCGCATGTCCGCGATGTACTGTCTGTTGGTGCGGACGGCAGGCGGAGTAGGGGCGGGCGCGCGGGCGCTGGCGGTCGACTGGCGTACGACGGTGCGCGACTTCAGCGTGCGACGCTGCTCGAGCGATTGATCGACCGTCGACGCAGGCGGCGCCTGCGAGGTTGCGTTACTCGGTGCCGGCTTCAGCTCCGGGAAGCGATGCAGCGCCGCCCGGCCAGCCTCGCGCGCGAGATCCTCCCACGACTTGCCGGCATTGGCTTCGTCGGCGAGGAGCGCGTCGAACTTGGTTTTGGCGACTGCAAATGCCTCCGGGTGCTCGAGCACGGCCTTGAACTCGGTGGCAAAAGTCGTGTTCACGGCCTGCCGCCTTTGTTCGATCGTGCGCGTTTCCTGGCGCTGGTCCACTACGTCCGCAGCCGCTTCCGCGACTGCTTGCACGTCCACCGGCGGAGGGGTAGCAGTGCGCCCCTGAGCAACGCTGGCGATGAGCGCCTGAAGGGCCTTCTCGGTCTCCTTCGGGTCGCCGCGGTAGATCGCCTCGGTGACGGTACGCGCCGCCTCGGCGATTTTGGTGTCGTCGACCGTAACCGTCGCGCCCGAGGTGGGTGGCGCGGCTACGACGTCGGCATCCTGCGCGCTCGGCGGTTTACCGGCGCGCAAATTCTGTTCCATCTTCTTGAGTCGGTCGCGGTAGGCGTCCAACTCCTTGTGGTACGCGCGCAGCCGGCTCTCGGCCTTTGAAGCCTCCTGCAAGCGGTACTCGGCGGCGCGCTCTTTCTGAAGCGTCGCAATGCCGGCGGCGCGTACCTCGTCCTCGGTGACAATGACTTCCTCGCCATAGACCGAGATTTTGATACCCTCAACAGCCGGGTCCGCCCCCGCTTGGGGTGGAGCGTCTTGCACGCCCTTCTGGTCAGCGCTGTCAGTGGGTTGTGTATTGGGCGTCGGCGCGGCACCGGGCTCCGGCTCGGGCTGCGCACCGGCGTAGGTGTCGAGCACTTTGACTTGCGGATCCTGCCCGACTTCGGCCAGCTCCGCAGCGCGCCGCTCGCGGGCGCGGCGGCCGATCGCGGCGCGCGGGTCCTCGGGCGGCTCGGGCTTTTCGGGCTCGGCCGGCGGATCGG
>JBBIJV010000260.1:0-3632 GCA_037445815.1 Rhodospirillaceae bacterium | reverse complement strand
TTGAGTTCGTACCGCTGTTGCGTCGCACGTTATTTCACCGCGAAGCGCCCGCGCTTTTTGGTGAGAGTTGATGGCTGAGGTCCCGGATTGAAGGGTGCGGTGAACGGGTCCGGGACGGGTGAGCAATGCGGGACGCGGAGGGTGCAGCCCGCGGCGGCTTATAGCAGTGGGAGCTGATCGCGGTGGCGGGCAAGGCCGACGCTTGGGGGACGGCGAAGATAGCGTCGCAGCACCGGCGTGAGTGGCCAGCGGGCCAGCAAGGCGGCGGTATCGCGTTGTGGCCGGTGGGTGAAGCCTGCGATGCGGCGGATCGCTTCGAGGAGCTTGTGGGGAGCGAGCTCGAGGGTCAAGGAGCTTGCGGAGCGGGCCAGGTCGACGAGCGCGTCGTGGGCGTCACTGACGACGAGCACGTCCACGGTCATGTCGAGCCAGGCGATGAGCGCCGAGGCGCTTTCGCGGGTGCGCGCGGCGTCGATTGGGGCAGCGGGGCGTCCGCGTTCATCGACGATGACGGCGAGGAGTTTGTGGCGGGCCGGCCAGAGGGCTGCGACTTTCATGGCTGGAGCTCATCGAGCGCGGCTTGCAGGTGTTCGAGGCGGACCTGTTTGGATTTGGCGAGGGCGGCGGCGCTGAGGGCGTAGTGGGCGATGCGATTGATTTTGCGCGGCAGGCCGTGGGTGGCCTGGAACAGTGCCTCGATGGCGGCGGGCTCGAACAGCGGCAGCGTGGAGCCGGCGAGCTCGAGCCGATGTGAGAGATAGCCGGGCAACTCCTCGCGCGTGAGCCCGGTCAGGTGATGACGGACGACGAGCCGCTGGGCGAGGGATTCGTGCACGGCCATGCTCAGGCGGCGGCGTAGCTCGGTGAGCCCAACGAAGAGCAGCGTGAGCCGCCGCTCGGCATCCATCTCGTAGTTGGTCAGAAGGCGCAGATCCTCGAGCACCTCGTTGCGCAGGTGGTGCGCCTCGTCGATGATCAAGAGCGGCCGCTGTCGAGCTTCGCTCGCGAGCCGGCTGATCTCGGCGTGGATCGCGCGGTAAGCGGCGGCGCGGTTGCGTTCGGCGGGGAGCCCGAGCTCCCAGCCGATGCAGTTGTACATGTCGAGCACATGCCCCGTGGACAAGGTCACGTAGAGAACGCGGTACAACCCCGGATGAAGTGCGGAGGTAACCTTCCGGCACAGGGTGGTTTTGCCGCAGCCGACCTCGCCGGTGAGAAGCCCGATGCCGCGAAGTTCCAGCAGGTGCTTCAAGCGCGTCTCGGCCTCCTCGGCTCCGGCGCCGGCGAAGAGTGCATCAGGAGGCAGTTCGCGCTCGAAGGGGAAGTGGGTGAAGCCGAAGTGGGTGAGATACATCCGTCGGACTCCATTTACCGGTTCTTTTGTCTCGTCTCATCGCTACTTCTGTTCGTCGTTGCGGCGCAGCTTGCGTAGCGGCAGACCGACGCCGCGCGGTGCGGCGGCCGGAGTATCGGAGTGCACGGTGCGGGAGAGCGGCTGCCGTTTGACGAAGCAGTTGGCGTAGGCATCCACGACGCGCGCGCGGCCGCGGAACTCGCCCGCGTGCCAGACCTCGACCCCGCGGCTGGCAGGGGCCACCGGGTCATAGCGCAGCAGCACCCGCTCACCGACGAGCGCGGCGTCGACCTCGTAGAGCACGCCGTTGAGACTCACCGTACGATCGCGCTCGACGCGCCGCTTTGCCTCGAACAGGAACAGCGCCTCGAGATCGAGCATCGGATCGATCATGCGGACCTGCTCGGCACGCTGCGCCCAGCACTCGAGCGGGGTGTGTTCCTCGAGGCTGCGATGGGGCGTGTGGTGATATTCGCCCTCGACCCAGGCCCAGAGTTTCTTGTTCAACGAGTCGAGGCTCTGAAGGTCAGCTTCCGCTACGCGCTGCAGGAACTGAGCGCGTACGGTTCTGAACCAGCGCTCGAGCTTACCCTTCCCTTGTGGCTGACAGGGACGGGCGTGGATCAGCGTGATGCCGAGCTTGGCGCAGACGAGCGCGAGCTGTTGCGAGCGGAAGTTCGCGCCGTTGTCGACATAGAGCCGCAACGGCACTCCGCGCCGTAGCAGCGCTTGCTTGAAGACGGGGAAGAACGTCTCGGTGTTCTCGGCAAGCGTGAACGCGCAGTACGGGATCACCCGCGTCGCATCGTCGAGGAACGCGATGAGGTAGGTTTTGCGGCGTGTGCCGCTGTGCGCATCGGTGACCTTCGGACCGTGCATGACATCGCTCATCCACAGTTCCCCGGCGTGTGCGAAGGCAAACCGGCGCCGATCGCGCGGGTCTTCCTGGTTCCCGTCCTTGCGCCGCATCAGACCGTGGCGGCTGAAGAGCCGGTGCACGGTCGAACGCGGCAAGTGCAGCTCGGCCGGCACCCTGCCCCCGTCGCGCGCCGCGCGGATCAGCATCGGAACGGAGTGTTGGGGGTGTTGCTCTTTGAGCTCGAGCAATGCGTCGGCCACCGCTTGCGGCAGTGCGCGCGAGCGACCACGATCGCTGCGCACCGCCGGCAGCAATCCCTCGAACCCGCCTTCCCGATACTGCTTCAACCAGTGCCGCAGCGTCTCGGCCGCGACGTGCGTCCGGCGGCTGCCGGGGATCGTGTACGTTGCGGCCGCCTTCTCGCGCAGCTTCGCGTACAACCCGCGGCTACGTTCGTTCAGGTGCAACAGATCCGCGATCAGCCCGTAGCGGAACAGCGCGATCGCTTGACGGCGTTGTTGTTCGTTCTCGTTCACCCGCACGCCTCCTCTTCTTGGATGAGGGCGAGCACGTTAGCGAGGCACGTATGGCGGGTCCGGCCCCAGGTGTTGTTGGAAAGGCTTTTTCGGTTCACCGCTCGCGCGGCGGCTGGGAGCAAAACCGAGCGGTCGAGGTAATGTCGCGAGCGGCAGTGCCGCATTGGCGCGCAGCGTGACGAGCACCCACTCGCAGCACAGCCGTTGCCGAAACGCGTCCACCGTCGGCGGACAGCCGGCAAGCTGCTCGGGTAGGAGCCCGATCAGCATGGTGAGCAGGCGGTGAAGCAGACGAACGCGTCGAGCGAGCCAGCGCAGCGCGCTCGGCAAACTCACCCCCTCGGGACGCAGCCGATCGGCCAGCTTCTCAAGGCTCTTCGCCCCTTCGGCTGCGCTGACGATGTCTTCAAGTTCCTTGAGCGTCCCAGGAAAGCGCGCCGCCAGATGATCCGGTAACAGGCTCCACGTGCACCGGGCTTGCGGGCAGTACCAGCGCGCAATCTGCGTCCCCGCCGGACGTTTGCGGACGTACGTCCCGTGCCGCCCAAACTCGCAGCCGCCCCGCGGATGAGCGGGACAGCGCTCGAGCTTTGCATCGCGCCACGCTTGCCGGGTAACGTATTGCTCGCTGGTAAGCCCCGTGTTGAATCGAAGCTGCACCAGCATCCGGCCCGCCGCGGGTGTTGACCGCGGCGGGCTTCTTGTTCTTCAGGGTTACCGGAAAGAGAGATTACCCATCGATGAGCCAATGCGAAACGCCGCCGCTAGCGCCGTCTCCCATTCGCTCATCATCACACACCGATCAACGGTGAACGACTCCGCGACCGACCGGCCGGTGAACCACAAAACAGTGTGCGCGCCAACAGGCGGCATCGTCGCCGGC
>JBBIJV010000259.1:0-3635 GCA_037445815.1 Rhodospirillaceae bacterium | reverse complement strand
ATCGGCGCCGGCACGGCGGGGGCGGGAACAGGCCCCTCCGCGGCGGCAGGCTCGTCGGGGCCCGGCGCCGGAGCCGGCGCCGACTCCGTGCCGCGGAACGACGGCACTCCTTCGAAACTGCCGCCGCTCCACCACCACGCGGCTAGCCCGGCGACGGCGGCCAGCAGCACCACGGCCGCAAGAATCCACGACGCGATCTGCCGCTCGTCGCGCAGCTTGATCGTGGGGCTCGGCTGAATCTCGACGTCGCGCAGCGTGGTTTGCTCGTAGTACAGCGCGAGCAAATCGTTGACCTCGAGACCGAGCCTGAGCCCGTACTGCTTGAGGTACCCTTTGACGAACACGGGCACGCCGATCTCCTCGAACCGATTCTCCTCGAGCGCGTGCAGGTGTTTCGCTTCGATTCTGAGCTCCGTCGAAAGCTGCTCGACGGTGAGGTCCTGGGTGAGCCGCGCGTTGCGCAGCCGCCGCCCCAGGGTGTCCAACTCGGGCGGCGTCGCCGCGGGCGGCGGGACCGCTTGTTCGTTATCCGCCATCGCGCCTCTGCTGCGCCTCGAGCTCGCGGAACTCGGCAGAATTCTGGAAGCTGCTGCGAAGCTGTGTCGCACAGCGATTCGCCGCTGCGGTGTCCCCGAGCTCGCGCTCCACGTTGAAGCACAGCCAGAGCACGGGCGCCGTTGCCGAGTAGGCGTCCAGGTAGCGCTGCACGAATGCGCGCGCCTGCAAGAAATCGCCCGTCTGGTACGACAGCTCCATCATGTTGAGCAGCGCATCCTGAAACATCGGGCTGCGCGCGAGCGCCGCGCGGAAGTTTTGCTCGGCCGCTTCGAGGTCGCCGGCGCTGCGCGCGCAAACGCCGGCGTTCGTCAACGCCGCCTCGGGCGTCGGGTAGCGCGAGTCCGCGACGGCCCGCCGAAAGTACGGCTCGGCGTCCGCCCAGCGGTTCTGCCGGCTACAGAGGAACACTGCATACGCGTTCGCGGCCGCTCCGGCGCTCGGATCGAGCTGCGTCGCGCGCAGGAAATGCCGCTCGGCTTGCTCGACATCGCCTAGCTGGTCGTAAGCGAGCGCAATCGTGGAGTGCGCCAATACGAGCCGCGGGTCTTGCGCCAGAGCCCGCTGAAGCCTTTCGATCGCGAGGTCGAGCCGGCCCTGCTGGAGGTACCCGGCGCCCAAGTTCATGTTCGCAATGGCCGCCTCGTTGCTTCCCGAACGGCCTCCGCCGGCGCCCGCGCACGCGGCCAGCGCGGCGGCCGTCGCACATAGCCACAGTGAACGTACGGTGCTCATGGATTGCTTGCTCCAATGATCCGATCACCCAGACGTACCCGCTGCCGGTCTCGAACGCGCCCCGCCAGCTGCCCGCAGGCGGCCGCGATGTCGTCGCCACGGGGCCGGCGAATCGTCGCTATTAAGCCCGCATTCCGCAGCGTCCGCCAGAACGCATCGATGACGGGCTGCGGCGAGCACCGAAATTCGGATTCGGGGAACGCGTTGAACGGAATCAAGTTCACCTTCGCGGGGCGGTTGCGCAGCAGCTTCGCAAGGTCGCGCGCGTGAGAGACGGAGTCGTTGACGCCGTCCAAAAGGACGTACTCGAAAGTGATGCTGCGGCTCGCCTGCCCCTCGGCGTACTTCCAGCACGCATCGAGCAGCTCGGCGATCGGGTGCAGCTTGTTGATCGGCACGAGCTTGTCGCGCAGCTCGTCGGTCGGCGCGTGCAGCGAGACCGCGAGCGCCACGTTGCAGTCGGCGGCCAGCTTCAAGATGTGCGGCACCACGCCGGCCGTGCTGATCGTGACCCGCCTGCGCGACAGTCCGAACGCTTGGTCGTCGACGAGCAGGTGCACGACGGGCAAGACGTTGCGGTAGTTCGCAAGCGGCTCGCCCATGCCCATGAACACGACGTTCGTGATCTTCGCGGGCTCGAGCTCGCGCGACGCGAGCACGATCTGCCCCATGATCTCGGCCGCCGTGAGGTTGCGGTTGAACCCTTGGTGCCCCGTTGCGCAGAACGCGCAGTCGAGCGCGCAGCCGGCCTGCGAGGAAATACAGAGCGTGCCTCGGTCGGGCTCGGGGATGTATACCGTCTCGACGGCTTGGTTGGCGCCGACGTCGAGCAGCCATTTGCGCGTGCCGTCGGCCGCGTGCTCGCGTTTCAGCACGGGCGGCAGAGCGAGCGTCGTCATCTCGGCAAGCTGCCTGCGCAGCGCCGCGCTCAAGTCCGTCATCGCCGCGTAATCCGTTACGTTGCGCTGATAGAGCCAGCGCATCATTTGCCGCGCTCGGTACGGTTTCTCGCCGATGTTTTCGAAGAGCTCTACGAGCTGCGCGGCCGGAAGCCCGAGCAAGGCGAGCTTGCTCGGGCGTTCGCGCGAAAATGTCAGCGGGTCCGCGGACAAAGCTCGGCCTCGCTGAAGAAGAACGCGATTTCGGTCTTGGCGGTCTCCGGGCCGTCGGAGCCGTGCACGACGTTCTCTTCGATCGACGCGGCGAAATCGGCGCGAATCGTGCCTGGCGCCGCCTGCTTCGGATTGGTCGCTCCCATGATGTCGCGATTCGCCTTGATCGCGTTCTCGCCCTCGAGCACCTGCACCATGACCGGGCCCGATGTCATGTATTTCACGAGGTCCGCATAGAACGGCCGCTCTTTGTGGACGGCGTAAAACCCTTCGGCCTGATCCTGCCGCAGCCGAAGCATCTTCGCGCCGACGATCTTCAGGCCCGCTTTCTCGAAGCGGCGGTACACCTCACCGATGAGATTTTTTGCGACACCGTCGGGTTTGACGATGGATAAAGTGCGCTCGACAGCCATTGTTCACCTTGAAAGCTGACAGTTGAGAAAAACGTTCCTCGAGTCCCTTCGGCCTAGACGCTGAAGCTTTCGCCGCAGCCGCATTCGCCTTTGACGTTCGGATTGCGGAACTTGAACGCCTCGCTCAAGCCGTCCTTCACGAAGTCGACCTCGGTGCCGTCGATGAGCTTGAGGCTGTCGCCGGCGACGACGACTTTCACGCCCCCCTGCTCGAACACGACGTCGTCCGGCTCGACGCGGTCCGCGTAGTCGATCGTATAGGCCCAGCCGTTGCAGCCGCTTCGCCGCACGCCGAGCCGCAAACCCACGCCGTGCCCGCGCTTCGCGAGAAACGTGCGCACGCGCGTAGCAGCGCTTTCAGTCAATGAAATCGACATTCCATGTTCACCTTACGTTGCGCCGCGCCAGCAGGCCGCGACCGCGTCCTCGATCCGCAACAATTTTCCGAGCTTCTCGACGGGCACTTCGAGCTCGGCGCACACGGCCTTGACGTCGAGCTGTCGCGCCGCTTCCACCGCGCGCCCTTCGAGCCATTCGGCCACGGCGCTCGCAGCCGCAATGGTATGAGGACAACCGAACGCCTGAAATCCCGCCGCCTCGATGACGCCCTCGGCGAGTTGCAGCTCGAACCTCACCCAAACGTGCAGCGCGCGGTCCTCGGCTTCTCCCGCCACGAGACCCGGCCTACCGCGCGGCAGTTCCCGCGCGAGCTTGGGAGCCGCGAAACGCCGCTGAACGGCCGAGTTGTATTCCATTGGCGGGTCAATAGTTTAGCCCAAAAACGTCAGGCAGAGCACCAGGCGGGCGCGGCCGGCGCGAG
>JBBIJV010000258.1:0-3746 GCA_037445815.1 Rhodospirillaceae bacterium | reverse complement strand
GCCTGCTCGTCGCGCGGGTGACGGTCACCGTCGTCGTGTCACCCTTGTCCTTGCCGAACAGCTCGGAGCCGAGATCCTTGAGCGTGATCTTGCGGGTCTTGGTGTCGGCCGTCTCACCGGCCTTGCCGGGCTCGAGGATGGCGAGCACCTGGCCGCTCGTGACGACCGCGCCGTCGTTCGCGACGATTTGCTTCAAGACGCCGTCGACGGGCGCCGGCACCTCGAGCACCACCTTGTCGGTCTCGAGATCCACGAGATTTTCCTCGCGCCGCACGGTATCGCCGGCCTTCTTGTGCCAGGCGACGAGCGTCGCGTCGGTGACGGACTCGGGCAATTGCGGAACCTTGACCTCGATACTCACGGACGCTCTACCTCAGTGCTCGGTTCCGGCTCGGATTCGATGCTAGGCGCGCTTGCCCACCGGCGAAAGACCCGCGGCGGCGCGTTCTTTCGTCGACGACGTCAACGCCGCCGAGACCAGCGCCTGCTGCTGGCGCACGTGCAGCGCATGGATGCCGGACGCCGGCGCGGCGGCACCCGGTCGGCCCGCGTAGAACAGCTCGTGACTCTTGCCGAGCGGCTCCTGCAAGCGATGGCGGATCTGATACCAGGCGCCCTGATTCTGCGGCTCCTCCTGACACCAGACGATTTCTTTCGCGTTGCGATAACGCGCGATCACGCGTGCGTACTCTTCGATCGGGAACGGATAGAGCTCCTCGATGCGCACGATCGCCACGTTCGTGATCCCGTCGTTGCGGCGCGCCTCGGCGAGGTCGAAGTAGACCTTGCCGCTACAGAACACGACGCGCGTCACCGCAGCGTCGGCGAGCGGCTCGACTTCCTCGATGAGCTGTTGGAAACGGCCGCGCGCGAGCTCGGTCATCGGCGACACCGACAGCCGATGGCGCAGCAAGCTCTTCGGCGTGAGCACGACGAGCGGCTTGCGCAGGTGCCGAAGCATCTGCCGGCGCAGCAAGTGGAACATCTGCGCCGGCGTCGACGGCACCACGACCTGCATGTTGTGCTCGGCACAAAGCTGCAAGAAGCGCTCGAGGCGAGCGGACGAGTGCTCGGGCCCCTGGCCTTCGTAGCCGTGCGGCAGGAACAGCGTGAGCCCCGACAGCCGTCCCCACTTCGCCTCGCCCGAGCTGATGAACTGGTCGATGACCACTTGAGCGCCGTTCGCGAAATCGCCGAACTGAGCTTCCCAGATGACGAGCGTATCGGGCGACGTGGTGCTGTAGCCGTATTCGAACCCGAGCACGGCTTCTTCGGAGAGCAGCGAGTCGGCGATCATGAACGCGCGCGGATCGGTCGCCACGTGCGCGAGCGGTGTATAAGCGTCCCCCGTCGTTTGATCGATCAACGCGGCATGGCGGTGGAAGAACGTGCCGCGCCGACTGTCCTGACCGATCAAGCGCACATGGAAGTTCGCGGCGAGCAGCGACGCGTACGCGAGCGTCTCGGCGAAACCCCAGTCGCAGCCGAGCTCGTCGGCGGCCATCTTGCGGCGGTCGTCCATGATGCGCTGCACGCGCGGGTGCAGCTTGTGCGTCGGCGGCACGGTGTTGACGATCGAGGCGAGCCGCTGCAGCTCCACGTCCGGCAACGCCGTGTTCACCGAATCGTTCAGCGAAGCCTGCGTGTAGCGGCTCCAGTCGACGGTGTACTGGTTGCCGATCATGCCGAGCGCGGCCTGATTCGGGTTGCGCCCCTCGTCGAGCGCCGCGCGATAGTCGTCGGCGAGCTTGTCGACGGCCTCTTGCGTCGTGACGCCGGCTGCGATGAGCTTGCGCGCGTAGATCGTTCGCGTGCTCGGGTGCTCGCGGATCGCGTTGTACATCACGGGCTGCGTAGCCGACGGCTCGTCCGCCTCGTTGTGCCCCAAACGGCGGTAGCCGACGAGGTCGATGACGACGTCCTTGTGGAATACCTGGCGGTATCGCAAGGCGATGCGCACGGCCGCGACGGCGGCCTCCGGGTCGTCGCCGTTCACGTGGAGCACCGGCGCCTCGATCATCTTCGCGATGTCCGAGCAGTAGCTCGTCGAGCGGCTGTCGCGCGGGTCGCTCGTCGTGAAGCCGATCTGATTGTTGATGACGAGATGGATCGTGCCGCCCGTGTAGAACGCGCGCGTCTGCGAAAGCTGGAACGTCTCCGCGACGACACCCTGCCCCGCGAACGCCGCGTCGCCGTGGATCAGGAGCGGCAGCACCTGTTCTCCGAGCGAGTCGCCGCGCCGATCCTGCCGCGCGCGCACGGAGCCCTCGACGACGGGGTTGACGATCTCGAGGTGCGACGGATTGAACGCGAGCGCAATGTGCACGTTGCCGCCCGGCGTGCGCACGTCGGCCGAATAACCCTTGTGATACTTGACGTCGCCCGAACCTTTGAGCCGCGCAAGATCGTAAGAGCCCTCGAACTCCGAGAACAGATCGGACGGCGACTTGCCGAGCACGTTGACGAGCACGTTCAACCGGCCGCGATGCGCCATGCCGATGACGAGCTCTTGCACGCCGGCTTCGCCGGCACGCTGGATCAAGTCGTCGAGCGCGGGAATCAGCGTCTCGCTACCTTCGAGCGAGAAGCGCTTCTGGCCCACGAACCGCGTGTTCAGATAGCGCTCGATGCCTTCCGCTCGCGTGAGGCTGTCGAGAATCGTCTGCTGCTCTTCGCGCGAGAACTCCCACTGCACGCGGCAGGCTTCGAACTGCTCGCGCAGCCAGAGCCGCTCGCGAGCGCGCGAAATGTGCGCGAACTCGGCGGCGAGCTTGCCGCAGTAAATGTGCTTCAGCAGCGCCAGAATGTCCTGCAGCTTCATGCGCGTGTGGCCCGTGCCGGCCAACCCGCCCGTCGAGAACTCGCGCTGGAGGTCCGATTCTTCGAGCCCCAGGAAGTCGAAGCTCAAGACGGCCGGCACCGGCCGCTCCCAGAGCCCCAGCGGATCGAGGTCCGCGACCTGGTGGCCGCGCAAGCTGTAGACTTGGATCAGCCGCGAGACCGCCGCCTGCTTCTCGATCGCGGGCGCGCCCTCGGCCGCCGGCGCAATCGACGCCACGGGAGAGCCGCGCCGCCGCGTACGCTCGGCCACGGCTTGCACCACGGGCCCGTGTGCAACGTCGGCAGGCTGAGCGGCGCCGCGCCCTGAAAGAGTGCTGAAGTACCGGCGCCATTCGGGCGATACGCTGCCCGGTTCCGCCAGGTATTGCTCATAGAGCCATTCGACGTAGGTCGCGTTAGCTCCCTGCAAGTGCGACGTGGCGTACTGGTCCAAGAATGCTGTGCTCATGAGCGTGGGCCACAGGTCTCATTGCATACGATTATGCAACCCCCGAGCCCGAAGGCGCGCGTAGTGTAGCCAAAGGTTAAGTAAGTTCAAACGCGCGAATTCACAAGAGCGCGCGCAATAACCACCATTCGTAGGCGATCAGTGCGACGTAGGCCACAAAAAGGCCTTGCAGCACGACTCCGACACGCATGATGCGGAACACGCGCGACCGGGCGACGGCCACGAGCACGACCACGCCCCCCCCGGTCAACGCCATTTTGACGAGAGCGAAGAACTTCGGGTGATCCCGCAGAACGAACGCCAAAAACGGGTTCGCCTCCTGCGCGCCGCCCATCATCAACGTGATCGTCAAGAAAGCGTCGGCGACGCTCAGCAACAGAATCGTCAGGGACAGGAACAACAGGTACGGCTCGTGCCAGTCGACGGGCAAGTGCTGCTCGCCGGCGCGGCGGC
Source organism: Rhodospirillaceae bacterium (assembly GCA_037445815.1). Taxonomy (GTDB): domain Bacteria; phylum Pseudomonadota; class Gammaproteobacteria; order Steroidobacterales; family Rariloculaceae; genus FEN-1219. Next base: position 4 of record JBBIJV010000258.1, on the reverse strand, counting down.
CGCC
>JBBIJV010000257.1:0-3768 GCA_037445815.1 Rhodospirillaceae bacterium | reverse complement strand
CGAGATCAAGGACCTGCGGCGCCTGCTCGAGACGCAGCTCGCGAGCCTCGCCTGGAGCGATCTGAACCGGCAAGCGCCGGTCCGGGCCCGGTTGCTGCGCGAGCTCGCGAAGCTCGGCGTCGACGCCGCGCTGGCCGCGGAGCTCGCCGACGAGGTGCCGGGAAGCGCGAGCTATCAGGAAGCCATGCGGCTCGTCGTGCGCCGCTTCGGCGAGCGCTTGCCGCTCGTGTCGTGGGACATGGCCGACGACGGCGGTGTGTTCGCGATCGTCGGGCCCACGGGCGTCGGCAAGACCACGAGCATCGCGAAGATCGCGGCTCGGTTCGTCTTGCGGCACGGCGTCGAGAAGCTCGGCCTCGTCAGCACCGACACGTACCGTATCGGCGCACGCCAGCAGCTCAACAATTTCGCGCGCATCCTGCGGGCGCCGATGCACGTCGCCGAGAGCGCGGCCGACTTGAAGCGCGTGCTCGACGGTTTTGCGCACAAGAAGCTCGTGCTCATCGACACGGCCGGCATGAGCCAGCGCGACGTGCGGCTCGCGAATCAGTTTTCGACGTTGAAGGTGGTGGGCCACCACGTGCGGACGGTGCTCGCGCTGTCGGCCGGCGCCGATCGCGCCTGCCTCGCCGAGGCGCTCAAGATGTTCGAAGCCGCCGAGCCGTCGGCGTTGATCGCCACGAAGCTCGACGAGGCTGCGGCGCTCGGGGGGCTGCTTTCGCTCGCCATCGCGAGCGACCTGCCGATCGCCTATCTCTCGGACGGGCAACGCGTGCCCGAGGACTTGCACCCCGCGGCCCCGAAGCGGTTCTGGCTCATGCACAACGCGCTCAAGCTGACGGCGAACGCGGCGCCCGACGAGAACGACCTCGCCGAGCGCTTCGGCCCCATGGAGCTCGCAGCCAATGGCTAAGCTCCCCCTCGATCAAGCCGCAGGCTTGCGCCGCCTGCACGCGCCGCGTAGCGCCAAGGTCGTGGCCGTCACGGGCGGCAAAGGCGGCGTCGGCAAGACGCTGACGGCCGTCAATCTAGGCGCTGCGCTCGCTGCGCTCGGCCGCAGCACGATGCTGCTCGATGCGGACTTCGGCCTCGCGAACGTCGACGTGCTGCTCGGGCTCAAGGGTCGGCGCAATCTCGAGCACGTCATGACGGGCCAATGCGCGCTCGAGGACGTCATCCAGACGGCGTCGTCGGGGCTGCGCGTCGTGCCGGCGGCCTCCGGCAGCATCACGATGGCGAGCTTGAGCCGCACGCAGCACGCCGGGATCATCGCGGCTTTCAGCGAGATCCTCGAACCGCTCGACGTGCTGCTCGTCGACACGGCCGCCGGCGTCCACGACGGGGTCATCACGTTCAGCGAGGCGGCGCAGCGCGTCGTCGTCCTCGTCTGCGACGAGCCGGCGTCGCTGACGGACGCCTACGGCCTCATCAAGGTGCTGAGCCGGCGCCAGCCCGACTGCCGTTTCGAGATCGTCGCGAACCGCGTCGAGTCGCCGGTGCACGGCCGCGACCTCTACGAGAAGCTCATGCGCGTCTGTCACCGGTTCTTGGGGCTGACGCCCGCGTACTTCGGCTACGTGCCCGAGGACGACTACGTACGGCAAGCGATCCGTGGCCAAACGACGGTCGTCGAAGCGTTCCCGAGCAGCCCCTCGGCGCGGGCGTTCCAGCGCCTCGCGCACGTCATCGACGGCTGGGAGGCGCCGTCGCGCGCCCGCGGCGGCGTGGAGTTCTTCATGGAGCGGCTCGTGCGCCCGGCCGAGGAATCCATGGCGGAGGCTCGATGACGCCGGGCTATAAAGCCGCAGCGACCGTCGATTTGCCGCCGCCCGATGAGCTCGTCCTCCGGCACGGCGAGCTCGTCAAGCGCATCGCGTACCACGTCGTGAGCCGCCTGCCGTCCCACATCGAGGTCGACGACCTGATCCAGGCCGGCATGATCGGTTTGTTGAACGCCGCCCAGAACTTCGCGCCGACGAAGGGCGCGAACTTCGAGACTTACGCAGGCATCAGGATCCGGGGCGCGATGCTCGACGAGGCTCGGCGCTCGAACTGGACGCCTCGCTCGACGTTCCGCAACGCGCGCGCCGTGTCGGCCGCGATCCGCTCGATCGAGAACCGGACCGGCCGCGACGCGAAGCCGCAGGAGATCGCCGCGGCGCTCGGCGTCGAGCTCGAGGAATACCACCGGATGGTCGAGAGCGCCGCCTCGAGCCGGATCTTGAGCTACGAGCAGCTCGCCGGGGACCCGGAGCGGGCCTCGATGCTGCCCGACGCGCCCGAGGACGGGCCCGAGACGGTGCTCGAGGAAGTCGAGTTCCGCGACGCGCTGGCCGAGGCCATCGCTTCGCTACCCGAGCGCGAGCGGCTCGTGCTGTCGCTCTATTACGAGCAGGAGCTCAATCTGCGCGAGATCGGCGCGATCCTCGAGGTCAGCGAGTCCCGCGTGTGCCAGATCCATGGGCAGGCCGTGCTGCGCGTGCGCGCTAGGCTCGACAAGTGGTTCAACGATGAGTGACGGAGCCCGCGATGGGCGGCTCGAACGGAGCGCCGCCTCGTGTTTGGAGGTGCAACATGGCCGACGTCGAACGCATTGCCCCACCGGTTCCCACGCTGCCGCCGCCCGTAGGCCGCAACATCGGCTCCGGCGGCCGGCGGCGCCCGCCGCACGCCCCGCCGCCGCGTGCACCGGCCGACGACGACGCGGCGAAGCGCGACCAACCCCCTGAACACATCGACGAGTACGTGTGATGCCGATCGAACAGCTCTGGCCCGTCATGGCCCTTGGAATCGCCGCGGCGCTCGCGATCATCGCGATCTACGACATCGCCTATGTCTGGCCGATCCACCGCCGCATCTCGACGTTGACCGAGCGGTGCGCAGTGCTCGAGCGCTCGCTCGGCGGCGTCATCGACGACCTGAAGGCCCGCGTCGAAGCGAGCGACCATCGCGAGCGCGAGGACGTCGGCCGGCTCGGCGAGCGGCTCGGCCAGCTCGAGCTCGCGACCGAAGCGCGCTCTTACGAGCAGGCCATCGGCTGCGCCGAGAAGGGCGAAGAAACGTCTCGCCTGATATCCTGTTTCGGCTTGACCGAAGGCGAGGCCGATCTCGTCATGCTCTTGCATCACGAGGAGTCGCGGCGCGCCGCCGCAGAAAAGTTCGCCCGCCGGCTGATTGACAGTGCCCAGGTCTGAAAAGACAATAGCGGGCTTATGTCCGCGGAGGGGTACCCAAGCGGCCAACGGGGGCAGACTGTAAATCTGCTGGCGATTGCCTTCGTAGGTTCGAATCCTACCCCCTCCACCAATCAGGGCGAGGTAGGCGAGAACAGGCGGGTGTAGTTCAACGGTAGAACCTCAGCCTTCCAAGCTGATGGTGGCGGTTCGATTCCGCTCACCCGCTCCAACTTTGACGGATGCGAGCTTAGAGGGGTAGGTCGAACAGGAGAATCTGTTCCCGGTTTGCTTTCCCGCCCACATAGCTCAGTCGGTAGAGCACTTCCTTGGTAAGGAAGAGGTCACCGGTTCAATTCCGGTTGTGGGCTCCACGGGTTCAGCGTAGCTGCACCGAAGTGGTGCAGAATACGCTACACATTAGTATATAGAGACAATAACGGGGTGGCGGCTTCGGGCCCCGCCTCCAGCGAAGCCAAAGTCAGGGAGTCGGAAATGTCCAAAGAGAAGTTTCAACGTAGTAAGCCGCATGTGAACGTGGGGACGATTGGGCACGTGGACCATGGGAAGACGACGCTGACGGCGGCGCTGACGA
>JBBIJV010000256.1:0-3819 GCA_037445815.1 Rhodospirillaceae bacterium | reverse complement strand
CGCCGCCCGGCGCAACCACGTTGTGCGACGGCCTCATGGCGCCGAGGCCCGGCGCCATCGCGTTCGCGATCAATCGGCGCGAGCTCGCCGGCGCGCTGGCCGTCGACGACGACCAAGTTCGCGACGCGATGCGCATGGCCGCAGAGCACCTGCGAGTCATCGTCGAGCCGTCCGGCGCCGCGGCGCTCGCGGCTCTGCTGGCCGAGCGCGCGCCGCGCGGCAAGTGCATCGGCGTGATTCTGTCGGGCGGCAACGTCGACGCCGCGCTGCTCGCCGAGGTGCTGCAAACCCGCTGACAGCGATGATTCGCCCCTTCTCCCGGCGAAATGGCCCATAATGCCGGGCGTCCGCTAAGGACTAAGGGGGAGAATCGGGGAACGCATGCAGCTCAAGCAGATCGCACGACTGGACGACTGGTACCGGTTCGACGAGTCCGGCCCCAAGTTCATCACCGGTCTGCAAGCGCTCGTGCGGCTGCTGCTGGCTCAGGCCTACCGCGACAGGCTCGCAGGGCTCAATACGGCCGGGTTCGTCTCGGGCTACCGCGGCTCGCCGCTCGGCGGCCTCGATCGCGAGCTGTGGCGCGCGGCGCCGTATCTCGACGCCGCGCAGGTACGCTTTCAGCCGGGCCTGAACGAGGACCTCGCCGCGACGTCGATCTGGGGCACGCAGCAGGCGCAGCTCTTCCCCGGCGCGCGCCACGACGGCGTGTTCGGCATGTGGTACGGCAAAGGTCCGGGTGTCGACCGCTCGGGCGACCCCTTCAAGCACGGCAACGCGGCCGGCACGTCGCGCTTGGGCGGCGTCATCGCCGTTGCGGGCGACGATCACACCTGCAAGTCGTCCTCGTTGCCGCACCAGAGCGAATACGCATTCGTCGACGCTTCGATGCCGGTGCTGAACCCGGCCGACGTCGAGGAGATCGTGGAGCTCGGGCTCTACGGCTACGCACTATCGCGGTTCAGCGGCTGCTGGGTTGGGCTCAAAGTCACGCAGGAGACTGCCGATGCGACGCAGAGCTTCGCGCTCGCGCCGCAGCAGCTTACGATCGTGACGCCCGATTTCGCGCTGCCGCCGGGCGGCCTCAACATTCGCTGGCCCGACCCGCCGAACGACCAGGAATATCGCCTCCAGCGCTTCAAGCTCCCGGCCGCGCTCGCGTTCGCGCGCGCGAATGGGCTCGATAAGACGATCATCGACAGCCGCTATCCGCGGCTCGGCATCGTGACGACGGGCAAGGCCCACCTGGACGTGCTGCAAGCCCTCGACGACTTGGGGCTCGATCGCGCGCGCGCGGCCGAGGTCGGCATCAAGCTCTACAAGGTGGGCATGAGCTGGCCGCTCGAGCCGTCGGGGATCAAGCGCTTCGCCGAGGGCCTCGAGGAGATCATCGTCGTCGAGGAGAAGCGCGGCCTCGTCGAGAGCCAGCTCAAGGAGCAGCTCTACGACTGGCAAGCGAAGCGCCGGCCGATCGTCGTAGGCAAGCGCGACGAGCGCGGCGAGTGGCTGCTGCCGTCGAACGGCGAGCTGACGCCGGCGCTGATCGCGCGCGTGCTCGCGAAGCGCATGCGGCGCTTTTATTCGAGCACGGACATCGAAGAGCGCGTGCGCTTCCTCGAGCAGCAGGAGCGGCGGTTGTCGAGCGTCGAAGAGGAAGTGCAGCGCCTGCCCCACTTCTGCTCGGGCTGCCCGCACAACACATCGACGCGCGTGCCGGAGGGAAGCCGCGCCGTCGGCGGCATCGGCTGCCACTACATGGCAGCCTGGATGGACCGCGACACCGTCACGTTCACGCAGATGGGCGGCGAGGGCGCCACGTGGATCGGCCAGGCGCCGTTCACGGAAACGCCGCACGTGTTCCAGAACTTGGGCGACGGCACGTACGCGCACTCTGGCACGCTCGCGATCCGCGCGGCCGTGGCGGCCCAAGTCAACATGACGTACAAGATCCTGTTCAACGACGCCGTCGCGATGACGGGGGGCCAGCCCGTCGAAGGTCACCTGACCGTAGCCGGCGTCGCGCAGCAGCTCGTGGGCGAAGGCGTGCAGCCGATCGTCGTCGTCACCGACGACCCGAAGAAATATGCCGGCGTGAACGGGCTGCCGCCGTCCGTCACCGTGCACCACCGCAGCGAGCTCGATCGCTTGCAGCGCGAGCTGAAAGAGGTCCGCGGCGTTTCGGCGCTCATCTACGATCAGACGTGCGCGGCGGAGCTGCACCGCAAGCGCAAGCGGGGGCTCGTTCCCACGCCGGACCGCCGTGTCGTCATCAACGAGCTCGTCTGCGAAGGCTGCGGCGACTGCAACGTGCAGTCGAACTGCCTGTCCGTGATGGCGCTCGACACGGAATTCGGCCGCAAGCGCCGCATCAACCAGTCGTCGTGCAACCAGGATTTCCGCTGCCTCGACGGGTTTTGTCCGAGCTTCGTCACGCTGCGCGGCGCGAAGCGCAATCCGCCGCGCCCGCTCGCCGCAGCGGCGTTGCCGAGCTTGCCGGAGCCGAAGGCCGCAGCGCTCGACGGCGTGTACAACGTGCTGATCGCGGGTGTCGGCGGCACGGGCGTCGTCACGGCGAGCGGCTTGCTCGGCCTTGCGGCGCACCTCGAGGGCAAGGCCGTCCACCAGCTCGATCAGACGGGGCTCGCGCAAAAGTACGGTGCCGTGCTGTCGCATGTGCGCATCGCGGCCGACCCGCGCCGCTTGCATGGCATGCGCATTCCGACGGGGCAGGTGGACCTGCTGCTCGGCGCCGACTTGGTCGTCGCCGCAGGCAGGGAGCCGCTGTCGATGCTGTCGGCCGAGCGCTCGGCCGTCATCGTGAACACGCACGAGGAAATGCCGTCGCATTTCATCCGCGACCGCGATTTCACGTTTCCGGGCCGAGCGCTCGTGGCAGCGCTGCGCTCGGCGGGCCGCGCGGGCCACGTGGCGACGCTCGATGCCACGCTGCTCGCGTCGGCGCTGCTCGGCGACAGCATCGGCGCCAACGTGCTGATGCTCGGCTTCGCGTTCCAACGCGGGCTCTTGCCTGTGTCGGGCGCGGCGTTGTACCGCGCACTCGAGCTCTATGGGCGCAACGTGGAGGAGAACAAGCTCGCCTTCGACTGGGGGCGGTTTGCGGCGGAAAGCCCGGCCGAGGTGGAGCGGCTCGCGACGGCAAAAGACGGCGAGCAGCCGCGCGCGAAGTCGCTGCCGGAGGCGATCGCGCGGCGCGAGGAATTCTTGGTCGGCTACCAGAATCGCGCGTACGCGGATCGCTACCGCGCGCGGCTCGAGCGCGTGGCCATCGCCGAGCAGCGCGTGCGGCCCGGGAGCCAGGCGCTTCAAGAAGCCGTTGCGCGCAACTACTTCGCGGTGCTCGCCTACAAGGACGAGTACGAGGTCGCACGGCTGCACACGGACGGCGCGTTCCTCGACGGTGTCAAGCGAAACTTCGGCGCCGGCGTGCGCATGAGCTTCCACTTCTCGCCGCCGCTCTTCGCGCGCACCGATTCGGGCACGGGCCGGCCGAAGAAGTACGAGCTCGGCCCGTGGGTCCTGCCGATTCTGCGCGTGCTCGCGAAGCTGCGCTGGCTGCGCGGGCGCGCGCTCGATCCGTTCCGTTCGAGCGCCGATCGGCGCCTCGATCGCGAGCTGCTCGCGCGCTACGAGGCGCTGCTCGACCGCATCGAAAGCGAGCTCGACGACACGCGTTACGAGCTCGCTCTCGAGCTCGCGCGGCTGCCCGCGCAGGTTCGCGGCTACGGGCCGATCAAGGCCGCGGCCGCCGCGCGCGCCCGCGCGGCCGAGGAGCAGCTCTGGCGGCGTTGGGCCGCGGCC
>JBBIJV010000255.1:0-3844 GCA_037445815.1 Rhodospirillaceae bacterium | reverse complement strand
GAAATTGGCTCATGGAAGAATTCTAAGCCAGCCGCGCGCGCGGCGCCGCGGCTAGCGCCGCGGGCGGCGGCGGGCGCGCGGATGCGCCTGGTCGTAGACGCTCGCCAGGTGCTGGAAATCGAGGTGCGTATAGACTTGCGTCGTCGACAGGCTCGCGTGCCCCAGCATCTCCTGCACGGCGCGGAGATTCCGGCTCGACTCGAGCACGTGCGTCGCGAACGAGTGGCGCAGCATGTGCGGGTGCACGCGCGTCGGCGCGCCCTGGCGTTTCGCCCATGCGTTGACGAGCTTCTGCACCATGCGCCGGCTGATGCGCAGCCCGCGTCGGCCGACGAAGGTCGCATTCTCCCCGGCGCGCGCGAGCTCGCGGCGCACGGCGAGCCAATCGCCCAGGGCCGCGAGCGCCTCTCTGCCGACCGGCACGACGCGCGCCTTCGAGCCCTTGCCGACGACGCGCACGGTGCGGTCGGCTGCGTCGACGTCGCCGAGGTTCAAGCCGACGAGCTCGGCGAGGCGCAGGCCCGACGAGTAGAAGAGCTCCAAGATCGCGCGATCGCGCAGCGTGACCGGGTCGTCGCCGCTGATCGCGAGCAGGCTCGCGACCTGGTCCGCGTCGAGCGTCGCCGGCAAGCGGCGCGGCGCCTTCGGCGCCTGCACGTGCACGCCGGCATTGCTCTTCACGACGCCCGTCTCGATGAGGAAATTCAAGAACGTGCGCACGGCCGAGAGCCGCCGCGCCACGCTGCGCGCCGACAGCCCCTTGCGATGGCTCTCGGCCGCGAACCGCCGCACGCCGAACGAATCGAGCGACGCGAACGACGCGATCTGCTCGCGCTTGCAGAACTCGAGCAGCGCTTTGACGTCGCGCTCGTAAGCCTCGACGGTGTGCGGCGACAGCCGCCGCTCGGTCTTGAGCCGCTCGAGGAACGCCGCGAGCTCGGCCTGGCCCACGACTACTCGCGCAGCGCGACGGCGAGAACCTCGCCCAGGCGCGCGAGAAAGTCCATGCGCTTGCCGGGATGAAAATGATCGGGGTCGCGGCTGCCGATGATCAGGAAGCCGAGCACGGATTCGGGTCCGAGCGGCACGAACGCCGCCGAGCTGATCGCGTCGGTGTCGCGCTCGAAGATATTCTTTTGCCGATCGCGCAGCGGTCCGCAGCGCGGCTTCGCGGTGCGCAGGAACGTGGCGAACGGCCGCACGTCGGGGTCATCGGTGCCCAAACGCCGCACGAAGCCCTCGCGCACGGCGCCTTCGGGCGCGGCCGGAAACAGCACGAGAACCGCGCGCTCGGCCGCGAAATCCTCGCGCAAACCCGTCTCGAGCTGCTCCAAGCGCAGCCCCAAGTTCGGCGCGCGCATGAGCTTGAGGCACAGCTGGTGGATTTTCTCGACGAGCGCATCGTTCTGCTTCGCGACGGCCACCAAGTCTTTCAACTGGCGCTCGAGCTGCGCGTTGCGCTGGCGCAGCATCGAAACCTGGCGCTCGACCAAAGAGATCGAGGCGCCGCCGGCGCGATGAGGCAGCTTGAGACCGAGCACGAGCGAGCCGTGGCGCTCGAAGAAGTCGGGGTGGCGTTTCAAGTAGTCGGAAATCGAGTCTTCGGAAAGCGTTTCGCTCAGTGGCGCGCCAACGGCTGCCCCGCTCTGCTGTTGACTCATAGCTCGATGTAGCCCTCGTACACCGCTGTCGTAGGGCCAGTTTGCCACAGCGGCGCGCCGGGTCCAGGCCAATTCACTTCGAGCGTTCCGCCCGGCAGCTCGACGGCGACGTTGTCGGCGAGCAGGCCCCAGCGACGCCCGACGGCGACGGCGGCCGCGGCGCCGGTGCCGCACGCGAGCGTCTCGCCGACGCCGCGCTCGAAGACGCGCAAACGGACGTGCCCTTCGTCGACGATTTCCATGAAGCCGACGTTGACGCTGCGCGGAAAGGCCGGATGCCGCTGGAGCGCGGGGCCCAGCGTCTCGACGGGCGCGCTCGCGGCGGAATCGACCGCGATGACCGCGTGCGGATTGCCCATCGAGACGGCGCCGAGCTCGACGGTGCGGCCCGCGACGTCGAGCCGATAGCGGTCCTGCTCCCGCTCCGCCGTGAACGGCAACGCCGCCGGGCGGAAGTCCGGCACACCGAGATCGACGCTGACGCGCTCCGGCGACTCGACGCGCGCCGCCATCGTTCCGGCCGGCCCCACGAGCCTGAGCTCCTTGCCGAGCTTCGGCGCGAGGTAGCGCGCGAGACACCGCACGCCGTTGCCGCACTGCTCGACCTCGCTGCCGTCGGCATTGATGACGCGATAGCGCGCGTCGCCGCCCTCGTCGGGGTCGCTGTCGAAGAGCAGCAGCTGGTCGAATCCGACCCCACGCCGCCGGTCCGCCCAGCGGCGCACCACGTCGGTCGCGGGCGGGGCGTCGCGGCTCGGCCACTGAACGACCATGAAGTCGTTGCCAAGACCGTTCATCTTCGTGAAAGCGAGCTTCATGGGAGCTTCGAGCGCGGGCGGGCCCCGGCGGCCCGAGAAGCGCGTATCTTAGGCCAACGCCAAGACCCATTTCGCGGATGGACATTTGTCATAAGCCTGGATAACTTACGCCCTTTCGCGCGGATCCCAGAACAACAAGTCGAGCGGAGAGCCCATGCGACACATCCTCGTCACGAACGCAAAGGGCGGCTGCGGCAAGAGCACGATTGCCACGAGCCTCGCGGCCTACTTTGCGTCCGAAGGCTACGCGACGGCGCTGGCGGACTTCGACCCGCAGGCTTCTGCGCTCTCCTGGCTCGAGCAGCGGCCCGCCGACTACGCGCCGATCACGCCCGTGCGCGGTTTCGAGACGGGGCTCAAGACGGTGCCGCGCAACGCCGAGTACGTGATCATCGATTCGCCGGCCGGCTCGTACGGCAAGGACCTGACCGAGCTCGTGCGCAAGGCCGAGACGATCGTCGTGCCCGTGCTGCCGTCGCCGATCGACATCAAGGCCGCCGAGCGCTTCGTCGACGAGCTGCTCGCGATCAACAAGGTCGCGGACAAGAAGGCCAAGGCAGCGCTCGTCGCCAATCGCGTGCGCGAAAACACGTTGATCTTCGAGGAGCTCGACTCCGTGCTCTCGCGGCTCAAGGTGCCGTACGTCGCCCAGTTCCGCGAGGCGCAGAACTACAACCGCGCTTATCAGCGCGGCCTCGGCGTGCACGAGCTGCCGCCGTACCTCGCGTGGCCCGACTGGGAGCAATGGGACCCGCTCATCGAGTGGCTCGACTCGCGCCGCTCGCAGCCGAAGGCCTGACGCTTCAGCCGCCCTGCGCCTTTCGCTCGTCGGCCAGCGCGGGCGGCGCGAGGCTCCGCGAGGGCGGCGGCTCCTCGAACACCGCCGCGGGGCTCGAGAGGCCTAGCCCCGTGCGAAACGCCGTCAGCGCGCGCTCGGTCTCGCCGAGCTCGGTGAGCAGCCTTCCGTAGAGCGCGTACGCCTCTGGCTTGGGTCTAAGCGCGAGGCTCGACTCGAGATAGCTGCGCGCCTTGCCCGGCAAGTCGTTGGCCATCGACAGCCGCGCGGCCGCGAGCAGGAGCTCCGCGTCCTCGGGATAGGTGTTGAGCCACGTCTCGACCTGCTTCAGCTGCTTCGCGACGTCGGCGCCGCGCACCTCGCCGTAGCACTGCACGAGCGACGCGTCCCACTCGCGCTTCAGCGCCGCTTTGAGCTCGCGCTCCGCCTCGCTGCCGCGGCCTAAGCGCATCAGCGCGCGCGCGCGCTCGGCGACGACGGGCGGCGCTTGCTTGAGCTCGCTCGGCAAGGCCACCGCAATCTCGGCGAGCCGCTCCGCGGTGAGGTCGGGCCGCGCGAGCTCGCCCTGC
>JBBIJV010000254.1:0-3859 GCA_037445815.1 Rhodospirillaceae bacterium | reverse complement strand
GCGAGCGGCGGCCGCCGCGCGGGCCGCGCCGGCCGAAGAGGATGTCCGAGACAAGACTGCCTTCGTCGCGCGACTCGGCATGAGACGTCGTTCCTTCCGCGGAGCGGGAATCGCGCCCCGCCGGCGACCGCTCGGCCGGAGGCGGCGCCTCGGCCCTGCCCTTCAGCTTTCTCGTAGGCCGACTCACGATCGACGGCCTTCTCGTAGAAACCCGCGATCGGCGACGCGGCGATGAGCCGCGTGCGCTCGGCGTCGGGCAGCGGACCGAGCCGGCTGCCGGGCGGAACGATCAGCGCGCGCTCCGTGACGGCGGGCCTCCCCTTCTCGTCGAGCAGCGACACGAGCGCTTCGCCGACGCCGAGCTCCGTGATGACCTGCTCGATCTCGAAGCTCGGATTCGGCCGCATCGTCTCGGCCGCCGCCTTGACGGCCTTTTGATCGCGCGGCGTGAACGCGCTCAGCGCATGCTGCACGCGATTACCGAGCTGACCCGGCACCTCGTCCGGCACGTCGAGCGGATTCTGCGTCACGAAGTACACACCCACGCCCTTCGAGCGGATGAGCCGCACGACCTGCTCGATCTTCTCGAGCAACGCTTTCGGCGCATCGTCGAAGAGCAAATGCGCAGCGTCGAAGAAGAAAACGAGCTTCGGCTTCTCGGGGTCGCCGACCTCGGGTAGGCGCTCGAAGAGCTCGGCGAGCAACCAGAGAAGCAGCGTCGCATAGACCTTCGGCGAGCGCATGAGCTCCTCGGCCGCGAGGATGTTCACGACGCCGCGGCCGTGTGCCGTCTGCAGCAGATCGTCGACGTTCAGCATCGGCTCGCCGAACAAATGCTCGATGCCTTGCGCCTCGAGCGCGAGCAGCGCTCTCTGGATCGCGCCGATCGAAGCGGCCGACACGCTGCCGTATTCGGTCGTCAGCTCGGCCGCGTGCTCGCCGACGTGCTGCAACATGACGCGGAGATCCCTCATGTCCAGCAACAAGAGGCCGGCGTCGTCGGCGACTTTGAAGGCGAGGTTCAGAACGCCTTCCTGCGTACCGTTCAAGTCGAGCAGGCGCGCCAGCAGCAGCGGTCCCAAGTCGGCCACCGTGGCGCGGATCGGATGGCCGCGCTTGCCGAACACGTCCCAGAGGACGACGGGGCACGGCTCGTACGCGAGCTCGAGTCCGAGCGCGGCGGCACGTTCCGCGACTTTCGCGTTCGCGCCGCCGGCCGCGGCGAGCCCCGCGAGATCGCCTTTGACGTCGGCCAGAAACACCGGCACGCCGATGCGCGAGAATTGCTCGGCCAGTGTCTGGAGCGACACGGTCTTGCCCGTGCCCGTCGCGCCCGTGATGAGGCCGTGACGATTCGCTAGCGCCGGCAAGAGTCGAAGCTCCGTAGTTCCCGCTTTCGCAACCAACATTGACTCGGCCATCGGTGAGCCTCGCGCCGTCGAAGCACCGGCGCGCCCACGCGCGCTCGCGCTCGAATATACAACACGCCCTCAGGTACGGTAGCTTACGCCGCAGCGCGGGCCGGAAAGAGGCCAAAGGGGGACTTCTCGCGATGGCGACGACGATGACGCAACGCATGCCGAGACCGCTTTCGTTCATCGTCTGGATCGGCGTCGTCGCGCTCGGCACGCTCGCCCTCGCCGCCATCGCGCTGAACCGCGGCGAGAGCATCGACGCATTGTGGTTCATCGTCGCGGCAACCTGCGTCTATGCGATCGGCTACCGCTTCTACAGCGCATTCCTCGCCGCAAGAGTCTTCGCTCTCGATCCAACGCGCGCGACGCCCGCCGAGCGGTTCAACGACGGCCGCGACTTCATGCCGACGAATCGCTGGATCGTGTTCGGGCACCACTTCGCCGCCATCGCTGGGCCCGGCCCGCTCGTCGGCCCGACGCTCGCGGCGCAGTTCGGCTATCTGCCGGGGACGATTTGGATCCTGATCGGCGCGGTCCTCGGCGGTTGCGTGCAGGATTTCGTCGCACTCTTCTGCTCGATTCGCCGCGACGGCCGCTCGCTCGGGCAAATGGCGCGCGACGAGCTCGGGCCGATCGGCGGTGCCGTCGCGCTGATCGGCGTCATGGCCATCATGATCATCTTGATTGCCGTGCTCGGCCTCGTCGTCGTGAACGCGATGCGCAACAGCCCCTGGGCCACCTCGACCGTCGCGGCGACGATACCGATCGCCGTGCTGATCGGCCTGTTCATGCGCCACTTGAGGCCCGGCCGCGTGCTCGAGGGTACGGCGATCGGCGTCGTGCTGCTCCTCGCAGCCGTCTTCGGCGGCGGCTGGATCGACGGCCATCCCACGCTGCGCGCCTGGTTCGACTACGACGCACCGGCCCTCGCGTTGATGGTCATTCTGTACGGCTTCGCGGCGGCCGTGTTGCCCGTGTGGTTGCTGCTCGCGCCGCGCGATTACCTATCGACTTTCATGAAGATCGGCACGATCGTCGCGCTCGCGATCGCCATCGTGATCCTGAATCCGCAAGTACAGATGCCGGCGCTCACGCAGTTCGTCGACGGCACGGGGCCGATCTTCGGCGGCAACGTTTTTCCGTTCGTGTTCATCACGATCGCGTGCGGCGCGATCTCGGGCTTCCACGCGTTGATCTCGTCGGGCACGACGCCGAAGCTGCTCGCGAACGAGCGCGACGCACGCTTCATCGGCTACGGCGGCATGGCCATGGAGTCGTTCGTCGCGATCATGGCGATGGTCGCGGCCTGCGTGCTCGACCCCGGCATCTACTTCGCGATCAACAGCCCGGCCGGCGTCGTGGGCGCAGACCCGGCGACGGCCGTCGCGACGATCACCTCGTGGGGCTTCCCGGTGACCACCGATCAAATGAGCGAGCTTGCGAACGAGATGGGCGAGGCCACGCTGTTCGCGCGCACGGGCGGCGCCCCGTCGCTCGCCGTCGGCATGGCGAGCATTTTCTCGAGCGCGTTCGGCAACACGCTGCTGTCGGTCTGGTACCACTTCGCGATCATGTTCGAGGCGCTGTTCATCTTGACCACGGTCGACGCCGGCACGCGCGTCGCGCGCTTCATGCTACAGGACTTGCTCGGCAACGTAGCGCCGGCCATGGGCCGCACGAGCTGGTATCCGAGCGTGCTGATCTCGAGCGCGCTCGTCGTCGCCGCGTGGGGCTACTTCCTGTACTTCGGCACGATCGATCCGCTCGGCGGCATCAACAGCCTGTGGCCGCTGTTCGGCATCGCGAACCAGATGCTCGCCGCGATCGCGTTGTGCGTCGCGACGACCGTGCTCGTGAAGTCCGGGCGCGCGCGCTACGCGTGGGTCACGGGGCTGCCGCTCGTCTGGCTCGTTGCGGTCACCTCGACGGCGGCCTGGGAGAAGCTTTTTTCGGCGGATCTGCGCGTTGGATTCCTGTCGCACGCGAACGATCTCGCGGCACAGCTAGCTTCGGGCGCGTTGACGGGCACTTCGGCCGCACAAGCGCCGCAGCTCATCTTCAACGACCGGCTGAACGCCGTGCTGACGGCGTTCTTCTTGATCACGGTGTGGGTGCTCGTCGTCGAGACGGTGCGGATCTGCCACGCGTCGCTGTCTGGCCGCCGCTGCCCGCCGCTCGCCGAGACGCCGCACGTGCCGACGCGGCTCGTGGAGGGCTAGCCGGATGCGGCACGGGTTGAAGCGCTTCTGGTCCGTCCTCCGCGAGCTGACGGGCGACGACGCCTACGAGCGCTACCTGGCCCACTGGCACGCGCGGCATACTGCCGGCGGCGCCGGCGTGCCGCTCGACCGCGCGTCTTTCTATCGCGAGGAGCAGCGGCGCAAGTGGGACGGCGTGCGGCGCTGCTGCTGAGCCGCCGTCACGCCGGGGGCTGCGCAGCGCTC
>JBBIJV010000253.1:0-3896 GCA_037445815.1 Rhodospirillaceae bacterium | reverse complement strand
CCGCCGCGCGCGTGACGTTTTGGGGCGCGCTGGCGATGGCCGCGACGGCAGCGATCGGCGAGCTGTTCGGCACGATCGTGGCTTAGCGCTCCGGAGCGCTTTCGCTAGGCAGCCGAATGCGCCGCGCTCGGCGCGGGCGGCGCGACGGGCCGCGCCGTCAACGCGTCGACGAACGCCGGTGCGCGGTCGCGGCGCAAGATGATGATCCGGTTGGGCGGCACCTCGGTCCAACCGGGATCGCTCGTCAAGCGCTCCGAGCTGACCGTGACGGCTTGCGTGCCCTTGCGCTTCGCGCGGGGCCCGACGTCGGGGTAGAGCTGGCCCGTGAAGTAGTACAACGACTCCGGCAGGCCGTCGTCGGCGTCCGTGAAGCGCGAGACGACGGCGTGCTCGCCGTCCGAGACGGCGACGTTCAGGTAGCTGGCCGTGCCGGCGCCCGCGGAGCGCACGAGCTCGAGCGTGCGGCTGATCGCGCGCGCGAGCGCCTGCGCCATGCGCAACGCGGCGTCCTTTTCATCGAGCGCGAGCAGCGAGTCGATGAACAGCGCGAAGAAGTGCTCCGAGTCCGTGCTGCCGTAGACGTTGCCGAACGCCTCGTCGCAGACGGAGGCGAGCAGCTTGCGGCGCACGAGGCGGAAGTCGCCGACGTCGCCGTTGTGCATGCACAGGTATTCGCGCCAGCGAAACGGATGGCAGTTCGCCTCGTTGACTCCGCTCGACTGCGTCGCGGCGCGCACGTGCGCGAGCACGCAATCGCTCGCCACGACGCGCGCGAGGTTCTGCAGATTGCGGTTGTTCCACGCCGGCGTGATCGAGCGAAAAACGGCCGGCTCGATGCTCACCTCGCTCGCGTACCAGCCGATGCCGAAGCCGTCGCCGTTCAACGGCTCCTCGCGCTCCTCGCTCTGCACGCTCTGGCGGATCAGCGAGTGCCGCGGCTCGACGATCAGCGACGAGAGCCGCGTCTCGGGACCGAGATAGAGCATCAAGCGGCACATGGGCGAACCTCCGCGCGGGCGACAGCGTTACGCTCAAAGATCGGCCGCGCGGCCGCGATACTGAGCCCGGGGGCCCGCTCGACCAACCGGAAGCCGGAACCAGTTCACACGAAGGCGCTCGGCTAGAATCGGGCAATGACCGCCACGGCACGCGCGCTCGGCATGGCCCGCTCGCTCGCGATGTACTACGGCATCCCGTTTCGGGCGCGCCGGATGCGCCGCTTCTACTCGCAGTTCGTCGAGCCGGGCACGCTATGCTTCGACGTCGGCGCGCACGCGGGCAATCGCGTTCGCTGCTGGCGGCAGCTCGGCGCGCGCGTCGTCGCGATCGAGCCGCAGCCCGATTTCGTGCGCGTGCTGCGCTGGCTCTACGGGCACGACCACGGCGTCGAGATAGCGCCGCTCGCCGTCGGCCGCAGCGCCGGCACGGCCGAGCTCTTCGTCAGCGAGCGCACGCCGACGCTCACGACGCTGTCGCAGTCGTGGCTCGAGGCCGTGCAGCGGGACCCGAAGTTCGCGAACATCAGCTGGTCGCGCGGCGAGCGCGTCGACGTCGTCACGCTCGACACGCTGATCGCGCGGTACGGCGAGCCGGCATTCGTCAAAGTCGACGTCGAGGGCTTCGAGGCCGAAGTGCTGGCCGGGCTCTCGACGCCCGTGCGCGGGTTGTCGTTCGAGTACGTGCCGGCCACGCGCGAGATCGCGCTCGACTGCATCGAGCGTCTCACGGAGCTCGCGCCGTACCGCTACAACTGGTCGGTTGGAGAAAGCCATCGACTCGCGAGCGCGCACTGGCTCGACGCGGCCGGCATGCGCGCGCTGCTGATCGGGCTGCCGAAAGTCGCGAGCTCGGGCGACGTGTACGCACGGAAGCTCGACGCGTGAGCGTCAGTGCGGCGCCGCGAACGTCTCGAGCAAGAGCACCGACAACTCCGGCAACGTGCCGATCGGCGGTTGCTGCGGCGCGAGCGCGACGCCTTCGACGAACCCTAAGTCGAGCAGCGCTTCGGCGACAGCCGTCCGCCGGGTGATCACGTGCACGGGCACGTCCCAGCGGGCGCCGACGCCGGCGACGCTCGCGGCCGGCTGGTGATCGCCGATCAAGAGCAGCGTCTCGTCGCGCGCCGCGCCGTTGCGGAGGTATCCGGCGAGATACGTGAACGTGTAGACGAACGAGTCCGTGTACGGCCCGCCGAGCGCGTTCCAGTCCGGCATCTCGGCGAAGCTCGCCTCGACGTCGGCTTTCGCGTAGGGCTCCGCATCGAGCACGCGCTGCCAGTCCGGCTGATACGGCGGCACGGGCAGAAAAGGAATGTGCGTGTTGATGGTCGGGAAGAACACGAGCCACGGCGCGTCCGAATCCGTCCTGAGCTCAACCGCTCGCGCGAGCGAGAACTGATCCGGAATGCGCCACCAGCCGAACTCGGGGCCCCGATAGCCGAGCGCGCGCTCGTCGTGAATCGCGTCGAAGCCGTAGAACGAGCCTTCGAGCCAGACGTTTTTCAGGCCCGGCATCACGGCCACCGTGCGGTAGCCGGCCGCTTCGAACAGCTTCGGCCAGGTCACGCGATCCTGTGTCAAGAGCAGCGTGTAATCGCCGCTGTCGCCGACCTCGACGCCGCTCATGAAGCTCGCGTGCGCGAGCCACGAGCCGCCGCCGAACGTCGGCGAGGAGACGAACGCCGAAACCACCTGCCGCCCCGTCTCGGCGGCCGCGTGCGCGAGCTCGTCGCGCGCCGGCGCGACGCGGCGCGCGAGCTCGGGCACGTCGTATGTCACGGCGCCGTACGATTCGAGGAACATGAGCAGCACGTCGTCGCCGGCGATGCGCGCGAAGTTCGAGCTCGGCAGCGGCAGACCCGGCAGGTCGCGGGTCGGGTCCGCCAACACCGCGTTCAGGATGAACCGCGCCTGCTGCCAGTAGGTGGCCGAGACCGGCAGCGAATAGCGGTGCCGTACGGGCCAGTCGAACCAACGCCCGAACGCGTACAGGCCGACGAGCGTCGCGGCGACGGCGCCGACGGCGTACCGCCCGCGCCGCCCTTCGAGGGCGCGCGCCACCGTCCCCAAGCACCACGCGATGCCGGCGATCAGGCCGGCGAACAGCGCCACGAGGCCGATCGCGAGCGCGCCCACGAGCCACCAGGGGCCCACCTCGGCCAGCATCGCAACGACCTTCGGCACGTGCTGGCCATCCCAGTAGAGGTTGATCGGACGGCCGTAGAGCGCCGGCGCCGTCACTTCGGCATAGCGGCCGAGCACGAGCACGAGCACGAGCACCGTCAGCACGAGACGGAGCCCGACGCCGACGCGTCGCTCGCACGCCGTCCACGCGACGAGCGCGAGCAGCAATAAGCCGAGCTCGAACGACAGCTCCGGGCGCGGGACGATCCACACCGTCGGCCAAACGTTGTGAAACGTCAGCGCGGCGTTCAGCGCCAGCAGCGCAACGGCCAAGGCAATCCAGTTCCGCGCGCGAAGCGGTATCCCCGGCTTCATTGCCGACTCACGGCCGGGCTTGACGCGCGAGCGCTCGGACGTCCACGGCGAACGACCAGAGAAGCGTCACGAGCCCCGCAAACGCGGCCACGGCGCTCCACGGCAGCGGAACGACGGGCAACAACGCGCCGAGCAGCGACACGATCTGCACGACGCACACGGCCTGGCGCCGGCGGCTCGGCGGCAGCGGCGCGCCGAGCCAGGGCCAAACGTAGCTCGCGGCGACGAACGCGTAGCGGGCGAGGCCCGCGGCGAGGATCCACGCGCCGGCCTTGCCGTGCTGCCAAACGAGTGCGGCGAGCACGAGGATCAGAAACGCGTCGGTCTCCATGTCGAAGCGCGCGCCGAACTCGCTCGCCTCGCGGCGGCGGCGCGCGAGCGCGCCGTCGGCGCCGTCGA
>JBBIJV010000252.1:0-3901 GCA_037445815.1 Rhodospirillaceae bacterium | reverse complement strand
GGCGCCAGAGCTTTACCGCGGCACCGCCGCTCACGATGTCGGCCGCGTTGACGGCCGCCGCCTCCGTGCACTCGCTCGACATGGCCGAGCGTGGCCGCCTCGCGCACGAAGGCTCGGACGGCAGCGCCGTCGCCGAGCGCGTCACGCGCACGGGCTACGCGTGGCGTGGCGTCGGCGAGAACATCGCCTCCGGGCAGCGCGACCCCGAGACCGCCGTCGCCGCCTGGCTCTCGAGTCCCGGCCATTGCGCGACGCTGATGGACGCGCGCTTCACCGAGACCGGCGTCGCGTTCGCCCTCGCGCCCGGCAAGAATCCTCCGGTCTACTGGACACAGGTGTTCGCGGCGCCGCGCTAGTTGCGCACGCCGGCCGTCACCCGAGCCTGCCGCTTTCGGACCCGCGGTTTCGCCGGCGCCCTGCGTTTTACAGAGCTTTTGCCTCGCCGATACGGTTTTTATACAGAGCGGGCCCGGCGGGGCCTGCATAATGCGGGCCGTCACCGGAATGAAGGAGCGCGCATGCGGCGTTGCGTTTCAGTTGCGGCCGGCTTCGTCGCGGCCGTCGTCGTGGGCACGACGGCGGCCCAGCAGGGCCCGGACAAGAGCCTCAAGCTCACGATCTACAACTCGGATTTAGCGCTCGTCGAGCACGTGCGGCCCATCGACGTGGCCCCGGGCCGGCACCGCATCGAGTTCGCCGGCGTCTCCGCGCAGATCATGTCGCAAACGGTCAGCTTCGCCGGGTCCGGTCTCACGGTCGTCGAGCAGAACTTCGACTACGACCTGCTGACGCCCGAGAAGCTCATGGAGAAGGCCGTCGGCTCGCGCGTGCGCATCGTGCGCACCAATCCCGCCACCGGCGCGGAAACCGAGGAGACGGCCGAGGTGCTCTCGACGGTCGGCGGCGTCGTGCTCAAGATCGGCGACCGCGTCGAGGTGCTGCGCGAGGACGGCATTCCGGCGCGCGTGATCTTCGACGAGGTGCCCGAGAACCTGCGCGCGAATCCGACGCTGTCCGTGCTCGTGAACGCGCCGGCGCGCGTCGACGGCGACGTGACGCTCGCGTATCTCACGCGCGGCCTCTCGTGGAGCGCCGACTATGTCGCCGTCTTCGACGAGCCGCAGGGCAACGTCTCGCTACAGGGCTGGATCACGCTGCGCAACACGTCCGGCACCACGTTCTCGAACGCGAGCGCGCAGCTCGTCGCCGGCGACATCAACGTCGTCGGCAGCGAGGCCGAGTGGTGGCAGGTGTACAACATGCGGCGCAACAACCGCAACACACTGCGCTCGGCGGGCGTCGAGGCCTCGGGCCGCGAGCAGCTCGCGGACTACTACGTCTATCCGCTCGCCGGAACGACGACCATTGCGAACAACCAGACGAAGCAAGTCGGCTTCCTGTCTGCCGAGCGAGTGCGCGCGAGTCGCGGCTACGAGCAGACTTTCTACTCGTTCTTCTCGCAGGACGAGCCCGTCTCGGCCGAGGTGCGCGTGCGCTTCTCGAACTCGCGCGCTTCGGGGCTCGGCGATCAGCTGCCGAGCGGCGTCGTGCGCGTCTACGCTCGCGACGCGCGCGGCCAGCCGCAATTCGTCGGCGAGGACCGCATCGGCCACACGAGCGCGGGGTCCGATCTCGCTCTCAAAATCGGCGACGCGTTCGACGTGACGATCCAGCCGACGCTGCGGCAGACGACGCGCGCGTCGCGCCGCGCCACGGACTACGACATGTCGTATCTCGTCCGTAACGCGCGCTCGGAGCCGATCACCGTGACGATCCGCCAGGACGGCCTCTGGCGCTTCAACGAGGTCATCGCCGAGTCGATCGCAGGGCGGCGCACGGACGCCGACAGCTTCGCGTGGGACGTGCCCGTGCCCGCGAACGGCGAGACCGAGCTCACGTTCACGATTCGTCAAAGCTGGTGAGCGCGGCGCGAACTCGGGTCTTTTTGCTGGGCGCGTGCGCCGCATTGTCGGCGCGCGCGCAAGCGCCGCTCACGGTCGTCTCGCCGCAAGCCGATTCCGTCGCCGTCACGATCTACCGCGACGATCTCGCGCTCGTCACGGAGACGCGCACCGTCGATCTGCCGGCGTCGCCCGTGACGCTCGTGTTCGAAGACGTCGTCGAGACGCTGCTGCCGCAGTCCGCGATCGTCACGGAGCTCGAGCGCGCGCTCGCCGAGAGCAACTTCGATTTCAACCGGCTCACGCCGCGCTCGCTGCTCGAGCGCTCGATCGCCGAGACCGTGACGCTGACGCGCACGAATCCCGCGACGGGCCGCGTGACGCGGACGGCCGCGACGGTCGTTGCCGTCGGCGACGGCGTCGTGCTGCAAACGGCCGACGGTCACGAGGCGCTCTACTGCTCGGGTCTGCCCGAGCGGCTCGAGCTCATGCGCGTGCCCGACGAGCTGCTGGCGAAACCGCGCCTGTCCGTCGCCCTCGCGGCGGGCCCGCCGGGCCCGCGCACGGTCAAGGTCAGCTACCTCGCGCACGGCTTCACGTGGAGCTCGGACTACGTCGCGCACTTGAACGAACGCAGCACCGCCATGCGCCTCGCCGGATGGGCCACGCTCACGAACGCGACGGGCTCGGCGTTCGAGCAGGCCGAGGTGCAGCTCGTCGCCGGGCGCCTGAACATCCTCGACGCGGATGAGGGCGGCAGCCGGGCGGAGCCCGTATATGCACACGAAGGCGAGAGCGGCGCCGATGCGCGCGCGCGATTGATCGGCGAGGAAGCTGCGGCGGAGGTTGCGCTGCTCCGCGAATGCTTTGCAGCCGATGTGCCCATGCCGCTGTCGCTCGATGCGCCTGTGCCGGACCTGGTCTTCTACCGGCAACGAGCCCTGGCTTCTGCCGCGCTCGAGGAAATCGCCGTGGCTGCTGCGCGTGTCGAGCGCGAGGAGCTCGGAGACTATCAGCTGTATCGCCTGCCGTGGCGCACGGACCTGGGCGCCCGGCAGACGAAGCAGGTGCTGTTCTTGGACGAGCCCGACGTTCGCGTCGAGCGCTTCTACGGCTTCCGCCTCGAGAGCCTGACCGAGCCGCCCGGCGAAGACGTCGCGATCCCGAGCCTCAAGCTCGAGCTCGAGAACACCGAAGCCGGCGGGCTCGGCGAGCCGCTGCCGCGGGGCATCGTGCGCGTCTTCGAGCAATACGGCGGGCGAGACGTGCTCGCGGGCGAGGCTGAGCTCGGCGACCGTCCCGTCGGTCTACCGGTCGAGCTCGTGATCGGCCGTGCGTTGAACGTGCTGCTCGAGACCACGACGGATTGGGACTACGGCGGCAGCAACGGCGACCGAGTCGTGGTTCAGACCGAGCACCGCGTCGTCAACAACAAAGCCGTGCCGATCGAGCTCGAGATTCGCCATGGCGTCGAGAGCTACTACACGGACGTGAAGCTCGAGCGCACGTCGCACGCGATGCGTCGCAAATACGGCGATCTCGCCTGGCGCTTCTCCGTGCGGCCCGGCGAGACCGTGTTGCGCTACGAGATCTCGGCGCTCGAGCCGGAATAGACGCGCGTCAGTCGCGCGAGCGGCGGCCGAAGCGGAAACGGAAGAGCTCGATGTAGCCGTGCCGGCGCTGCTCGGGGCTCGAAAAGAGCTCGCTCCGCAGCGGCGGCTTTGCCGGGTCGTAGAGGGGCAGCACCGTCATGCTGAACCGGCCTTCGCTGGCCGCCTCTTTCTGGCGCGCGCGCCACTGGCTGCCCAGATCCGGCAAGCGCCACCCCCGGCCGATCACGATGATCTCCTCGGGCTCGCCGCCGCCGCGATCCTCGGGGAGCGGGGCCAGCCGCGGGGAGCGGCGGGCACCAAAGGAAGAGGACCGGGGAGTCAGGGCCCGAGTGCTTCCCGCCGAAGCCTCAGGGGGCGTCTACGCCCCGTGCCCGTTCCCCCCGGCCC
>JBBIJV010000251.1:0-3938 GCA_037445815.1 Rhodospirillaceae bacterium | reverse complement strand
CGGCTGCGGCCGATCCTGATGACGACCTGCGCGATGATCTTCGGCATGCTGCCGCTCGCGCTCGGCCTCGGCGAAGGCTCTGAGCAGCAGTCGCCGATGGGCCGCGCGATCATCGGCGGGGTGATCCTCGTGGGTGTGATCGTCGACGAGCTGTTCAAGCGAATGGCCGCCGCACGCCGCGCCGCACGCACGGCGGCGTGCGCCGCCATGCCGCCGAGCAGCTCGGCATCAGCGACCGTACGCTGCGCTACAAGCTCTCGAAGATGCGCGCGGCCGGCATTCGAGTGCCCGGCGACCGCGCCGCCGCGGCCGCGGAGCAGCCATGAAGGGCGTGGAGATGACGCGCCTGCTCGCGGAGATGCAGCGCCTCGCGGCGGCCGCGGACTCGCGGCCCGCGGAAGCCGTGCGCGAGTCGAGCGGCTTCGCGGATCTCCTGAAGTCGTCGATCGATGCCGTCAACGAAGCGCAGTCGTCGGCGTCGGAGATGGCCGCCGCGCTCGAGCGCGGCGACAAGTCCGTGACGCTGCCCGAGGTGATGATCGCGTTGCAGAAGGCGAGCCTGTCGTTTCAGGCAATGACCGAAGTGCGCAACCGGCTCGTCAACGCGTATCAAGAAATCATGAACATGCCGATCTAGCTCGAGGTTGAAGGATGGCCGATACCGAAAGTTCAGCGACCGCCGCCGGCGGTACCAGCCTGCCGCTGTATGCGCTGCTGCCGCCCGCCGTGAAGCAAATCTTGCTGCTCGTGGGCCTCGCGGCCGCTGTCGCAGCGGGCGTCGCGCTCGTGCTTTGGTCGCAGGGAGAGAACTACGCGCCGCTCTATTCCGGCCTCGCGGATCGCGACATCGGCGAGATCACGGCCCAGCTCGACGGCGCCGACGTTCCGTACAAGCTGAATCCCGCGACGGGCAGCCTGCTCGTGCCGAGCAGCCGGAAGTACGAAGTGCGCATGCAGCTCGCCTCGGCGGGCTTGCCGCGCGGCGCCGGCTTCGGCATCGAGGAGATGCCGGACAGAAGCTCGTTCGGCCAGACGCCGTTCATGGAGAACGCGCTCTACGTGCGCGCCGTGGAGACCGAGCTCGCGCGCACGATCGGCAGCATGCAGCCCGTCGAGATGGCGCGCGTGCACCTCGCGCTGCCGCCGCAGTCGGTGTTCCTGCGGCAGAAGCGCGAGCCGAGCGCGTCCGTGATGCTGAAGCTGTTCGCGGGCCGGCGCCTCGACAAGGAACAGGTGCGCGCCGTCGTGCACCTCGTCGCATCCAGCGTGCCGGACCTCGTGCCGTCGCGCGTCACGGTCGTCGACCAGAGCGGGGCTCTCTTGACGAGCGAGAACGACGACTCGACGGCGAGCTTGACGAGCTCGCAGTTCGAGTACCGCAAGCAGGTCGAGAGCGACTACGTGCAGCGCATCCAGAGCTTGCTCGGCTCGATCGTCGGTGCCGAGCGCGTGCGCGCGAGCGTTTCGGCCGAGATCGATTTCACGCAAGTCGAGTCGACGCGCGAAAGCTTCGACCCGAACGTGCAGCTCGTGCGCAGCGAGCATACGAGCGAGGACACGCGCCGCGGCGATGGCGTGCAGGGCGTGCCGGGCGCGCTGTCGAATCAGCCGCCCGAGGTCGCCGCACCGCCGGCCGGCACTGCGGCCGCCGCTACGGCGGAGGCCGTCAGCACGTCGCGCACGGCGACGCGCAATTTCGAGCTCGACAAAACCGTGAGCCACACGCGCGGCGCCGTCGGCGCCATCCGTCGCTTGTCGATCGGCGTGCTCGTCGACTTCAAGCCGCCCGCCACCCGCAACGGCGAGCCGATTCCCCTCACGGAGCAGGAGATCGCCTCCTTGACCGACATCGTCCGTCAGGCCGTGGGCTTCGACGAGGCGCGCGGCGACACGATCTCGATCGTGAACTCGGCGTTTCAGCCGGCTGCGCCGCTCGCGACGCCCGATGCGCCGGCGTTCTGGGAGAACCCGACGCTCTGGAGCAGCGCGCGGCAAGTGCTCGGCGCGGCGCTCGTGCTCGCGCTCGCGTACTTCGTGCTGCGGCCGATGATGCAGCTCTTGACGCGCCCGCAGCCCGTGGCGGCGGCGCCCGTCGCCGTCGAGTACGCCGCGGGGCAAATGCAGCCGATGCTCGTGCCGGGCGGGCGAGTCATGGGGCTGCCCATGGGTTACGAGGATCGCATGGCCGCCGCTCGCAGTGTCGCAGGACAGGACCCGCGGCAAGTGGCGCAAGTCGTTCGCAATTGGGTAGCTGAGGACAATGGCTGAAGCAGCGCGAATCAAAGGCACGGACCGTGCCGCAATCTTGTTGATGACGCTCGGCGAGCAGACCGCGGCGTCGGTGTTGAAGCACATGGACTTCGAGGAGGTGCACAAGCTCGGAGTGGCGATGGCCGGCCTCTCGGACGTGCCGCGCGAGCGCGTGACCGAGGTGCTCGGCCAGTTGCTCGTCGCGGTGCAGGGCAAGACGCCGATCGGCATCGGCACGAACGACTACTTGCGCCGAGTCATGACGGACTCGCTCGGCGAGCGGCGCGCCGGCGCCCTGCTCGGGCGCATCATGAAGGGCCGCGAGTCGACGGGCATCGACGCTCTGAAGTGGATGGAGCCGCGCGCCGTCGCCGAGATCATCGGCGGCGAGCACCCGCAGATCATCGCGACGATTCTCGCGCACCTGCCGAGCCGCCAAGCGGCCGACGTGCTGAAAGAGCTCGACGCCGGTATCCAGGCCGACATCGCGATGCGCATGGCGCGCCTCGACGAGGTGCCGGAGACGGCGCTTCAGGAGCTCGACGGCATCGTCGAGCGGCAGGCGAAGGAAGCGACGGCCGTGAAGACGGCGAAGCTGGGCGGCGTGAAGGCGGCCGCCGACATGATCAACCTCATGGGCCCGAAGCAGGCGACGATGCTCGAGGCGATTCAGGCCGAGGACGCGGAGCTCGGCGAGCTCATCAAGGACGCGCTGTTCGTCTTCGACAACCTGCTCGACATCGACGACCGCGGCATGCAGGCCATTCTGCGCGAGGTTCAGGCCGACACGCTCGCGACGGCGCTCAAAGGGGCCGACGACGAGATCAAGGAGAAGGTGTTCAAGAACATGTCGAAGCGCGCCGCCGAAATTCTGCGCGACGACATCGCGTCGAAGGGCCCCGTGCGCCTCTCCGAGGTGGAGCAGGCGCAGAAGGAAATTCTCGCGGTCGTGCTGCGGCTGTCCGAGGAAGGAAGCGTGATGCTCACGGCCGGCGGCGATGAGTTCGTTTGATGCGGTCGCGCGTCATTGAAGCCCGAGCCGCGGCCGCGGCGGGGCGCTGGGACGCGCCGCCCGTCGACGGGACGGCAGCCGAAGCGCTGAAAGGCGCGGCCAGAACCGGCGCACACCTGCTCACGGCCGCGCAGCTCGAAGCGCTCGAGCGGCAGGTGAAGGACGAGGCGAAGCAGCGCGGCTACGAGGAAGGGCTCGCGGCCGGCAAGGCCGAGATCGCGGCGCGCATCGCGCGGCTCGATGCGCTCGCCGCAGCGTTCACGCACCCGTTCCAAGGCCTCGAGCAGGGTGTCGAGGACGCGGTCGTCGGGCTCGCCGTGGAGCTCGCGCGGCATCTCGTCCGGCGCGAGATCGAGCACGATCCGAAGGTGCTGCACGCGGCCGTCGCGGACTGCCTCGCCGTGCTCGCGACGAACGTGCGCGACGTGACGCTCTATTTCAATCCCGACGACGCGGCGCTCGTGCGCGCCGAGTGGCCAGGCGGCGCCGAGCAGCGCTTCAAGATCGCGACGGATCCGAAGCTCGGGCGCGGCGACCTGCGCCTCGCGAGCTCGAGCTCGCTGGTCGAAGGTACGATCGCCGCGCGCTGCGCCGAGATCGTCGCGGCCGCGCTGCGCTGAGGTCACGCGCGCATGTCGACGCTTCCCGATCCCGCCGGCCGCAGCGCCCGCCTAGC
>JBBIJV010000250.1:0-3998 GCA_037445815.1 Rhodospirillaceae bacterium | reverse complement strand
CACTGAGCTCGGCGACGGCTCGCGCGGTTTCGCCGAGCTGCGCGAGCTCGTTCGGAGTTTCGCGGCGAGGGCGGCGGCGCCGGCCTGAGCTTCGCCGCTCGGCGGCGCGCGGCGAACGAAAGAGCACGGCTCACCGGCCCCTCCGGCACACAACCGCGACGCTGCCCGCTACAATGGCGCTCCTCCCGATTCTCGAGGTCAACGGCGTGGCAGCCACGGCGAAGAAGAGGTTTTCGGCTTTGACGATGGCCGAGAAAGCGGACATCCACGAGCTCTACGAGAAATCCGTGCAGGCCGTCGACGTCGAGGCCGAGTTTCTTCGCGATACCTATCGCGCGCTGCGCGGCCGCCAGCCGCTGTCGCTGCGCGAGGACTTCTGCGGCACGGCGAGCCTCGCCTGCGAATGGGTTCGAACGGGGCCGCGACGGCACTCGATCGGCGTGGACATCGATGCGAGCGTGCTCGATTGGGGCCGCCGGCATCGCGTCGCGCGGCTCCCCGCGGCGGCGCGTGCGCGCGTCGAGCTGCGGAACGACGACGTGCGCACGGTGCGCACCGAAGCCGTCGACATCGTCGGGGCCTTCAACTTCAGCTACTTCTGCTTCAAGACGCGGGAGGAGATGCGCCGCTACTTCGCGCGCGTGCGCCGGGCTCTCAAGCCGGACGGGCTGTTTTTCTTGGACGCCTTCGGCGGCCCCGACGCGTCGGACATCACGAAAGAGAAGACGGAGATCGACGGCTTCACCTACATCTGGGACCAAGCCGAGTTCGAGCCCGTCACGGGCCGCATTCTCTGTCACATCCATTTCAAGTTTCCCGACGGCTCGAAGATCAACAGGGCCTTCACGTACGACTGGCGGCTCTGGACGCTGCCCGAGCTCAAGGAGCTGCTCGAAGAGGCCGGCTTTTCGAAGGTGCGGGTCTATTGGGAGGGCGACGACGGCGAGGGCGGGGGCAACGGCGAGTTCACCGAGCACGCGACGGGCGTCGCCGACCCGGCCTGGATCGCATATCTCGTCGCGGAAAAATGAGCGTCGCTCGAGCGTCGCCGTTTGGCAACGGTGCTCGAGCCCGCGTCGGCCGCGCCGAATAGTGGCGTATAATCGCCCCGGCTCAAGACGCGCACCGAAAGCATGGGCAAAGACGTAGAGGTTGCGATTCTGTTCGCCGACGTGGTGGGCAGCACGCAGCTATACGAGGCACTCGGCGACGTGAAAGCGCGCCAGATGGTCGGCCGCTGCCTCGACATCATGCGGGAGGCCACGGAGGCGAATCGCGGCACCGTCATCAAGACGATGGGCGACGAGGTCATGTCGACGTTCCCGACGGCCGACGACGCCATGAACGCCGCGAAGCGCATGCAGGAGCGTATTTCGGGCGACGCCGCGCTCGACCACGACAACGGCCACGTCGCGATCCGCATCGGCTGCCATTTCGGCCCCGTCGTGCAGGAGCAACGCGACATCTTCGGCTCGGCCGTCCACACGGCGAACCGGATGACGAGCCAGGCCAAGGCCAAGCAGATCATCACGACCTTGGCCACGGTGCAGAAGCTTTCGCCGGAGTGGCAGGCCGCCACGCGGCAAATCGACATCGCTACCGTGCGCGGCAAGGCCGACGAGGTCGTGCTGTTCGAGGTGCTCTGGCAGCCCGAGGACGCCACGAGCATGCTGCCCACCGTCGGGCAGGGCCGCAACAAGGGCGCGCGGCCGAAGCGCCTGAGCCTCCGCTATCAGGGGCGCGAGGTCACCGTCGGCGAAGGCCGGAAGAGCGCCACGCTCGGCCGAGCGGAGGACAACGACGTCGTCGTCAAGGGCAACCTGATCTCGCGCGTCCACGCGCGCATCGAAGCGAGCCGCGACAAGTTCACGCTCGTGGACGAGAGCACGAACGGCACGTTCGTTCAGACGAACACGGGCGAGGAGATCTTCGTGCGCCGCGATAGCACGCAGCTCACGGGCGAGGGCGTCATCGGCCTGGGCCGCGTGGCCCAGCCCGGCACTGCCTTGGCCGTGCACTTCGTCGTCGAAGAGTAGCTCGCGTAAGAAAGCTCTCAGCCGAGCGCGCTCACGACCTTCCGATGCTCTGCCTCGAGCTCCGCGGGCAGGCGCTCGCCGAACTCGGCGAAGTACTCGCCGATGCTCGCCATCTCCTTGCGCCACTGCTCGCGATCGACGGCGAGCAGCTGCTCGAGCGTCGCCTGCGAGACGTCGAGGCCCTCGACGTCGATGTCCTTGGGGACGGGCAAGTAGCCGATCGGCGTCTCGACGGCGCCGACCTTGCCTTCGCAGCGGTCGATGATCCAGCGCAGCACGCGCAGGTTGTCGCCGAACCCCGGCCACAGGAACTTGCCGTTCGAGTCGCGGCGGAACCAGTTGACGTGGAAGATCTTCGGCAGCTTGCTCGAGCGCTTGGCGAACGACAGCCAGTGCGCCCAGTAGTCGCCATAGTTGTAGCCGCAGAACGGCTTCATTGCCATCGGGTCGCGGCGCACGACGCCCACCTTGCCCGTGGCGGCGGCCGTCGTCTCCGACGCGACGCTGGCGCCGACGAGCACGCCGTGCGCCCAGTCCTTGGCCTGATAAACGAGCGGCGCCAGCTCTCGCCGGCGGCCGCCGAACACGAGCGCCGAGATCGGCACCCCTTCCGGCGCTTCGGCGAGCTTCGAGTAGCTCGGATTGCGCTTCGCCGATACGGTGAAGCGCGAGTTCGGGTGCGCCGCCGGGCCATTGGCTTTGACGTACGCGTTGCCCTTCCAGTCGATCGCGGGCTCGCCGCTGCCCTTGTCTTCCCACCACGGGTCGTTGTCGGCCGTGAGGGCGACGTTCGTGAAGATCGTGTCCTTTTGAATCGTCTCGTACGCGTTGCGGTTAGTGTTCGGGTTCGTGCCGGGCACGACGCCGAAGTAGCCCGCCTCGGGATTGATCGCGCGCAGCTGGCCGTCCGAGTCGAGGTGCATCCACGCGATGTCGTCGCCGAGCGTCCACACTTTCCAGCCTTTGTGGCTCTCCGGCGGAATCAGCATCGCGAGATTCGTCTTGCCGCACGCGGACGGGAACGCGCACGCGAGGTAATGCGTCTTGCCCTGCGGGTTCTCCACGCCGACGATCAGCATGTGCTCGGCAAGCCAACCTTCCGTGCGCGCCTGCCAGCTCGCAATGCGCAGCGCGTGGCATTTCTTGCCGAGCAGGGCGTTGCCGCCGTAGCCCGAGCCGTAGCTCATGATCAAGAGCTCCTCGGGGAAGTGCATGATGTAGCGGCGCGCCGGGTCGAGCTCGCCCGTCGAGTGCAGCCCTTTGACGAACGCCTTGTCTTTCTCGATGCGCTTCAGCGCCGGCTTGCCGATGCGCGTCATCAAGTGCATGTTCGCGACGACGTACGGGCTGTCCGTGATTTCGACGCCGCAACGTGCGTACGGCGAATCGATCGGGCCCATGCAGTACGGAATCACGTACATCGTGCGCCCGCGCATGCAGCCGGCGAACAGCGATTCCATGAGCGACTTGGCCTCGGCCGGCGGTTTCCAGTTGTTGTTTGGCCCGGCGTCCGCGGCGTCTTTCGTGCAGACGAAGGTCAAGTGCTCGACGCGCGCCACGTCCTCGGGATGCGAGCGATGCAGATAGCAACCGGGGTAAGTCTCCTGGTTCAGCTCGAGCAACGTGCCAGTGTCGAGCATTTCATCGAGGAGCTTGCGATACTCCTGTTCCGTGCCGTCGCACCAATGAATTCGATCGGGACCGGTCAACTGAGCTACTTGGGCCACCCATTCGCGGAGGCTCTTCAGGCGGGTCGTCATGAATGCTTCGAACCTGGTTATTCCAAGGACGGAAGCGCGCTAGTATAGCGTGCGCGGCCGTGGTAAAGACGAAGCGTGGTGCCGCAAACCTGTGGAAAACGCCGATTATGTCGCGAGCTCGGCGCGAGGCCGCCGGCTGCGCGCGAGCGCGCCGTGCGACGGCTCGCGCCGCGGCGCGACGCGCCGCGAGTCGCGCTGTTGC
>JBBIJV010000249.1:0-4129 GCA_037445815.1 Rhodospirillaceae bacterium | reverse complement strand
GTGCGCCGGGCACGCCGGCCCCGACTCCGGCCGCGGCCTCGGCCGTCGCGCCTGCCGCCGCTCGCGCCGAAAGCTGACCTTCGAGCCCGCGGCCCCGTTCACCGTGCCGGCGCGATACGAGGTACTATCGTATCGATCGCCACGGAGAGCTATTGAGGAGGCTGTCATGCGCACACGATGGGTTGCCGGTTTGACGGGCGCCGCTTTGGGACTCCTGGGGCTCCAGGCCCCGGCTCACCACGGGTGGGCCGGTCAACAGCAGGAGCAATTCGAGCTGACGGGCAAGCTGCACACCGACGTCAGCCTGGCCGGACCGCACGGCTCGATGAAGGTCATCGACGACAAGGGTCAGGTCTGGGACATCACGCTCGCTCCGGCCGCGCGCACGGAACGTGCCGGGCTCAGGCCGGGTGTGATTCCGATGGGCGCGACGGTGACGATCAGCGGGCACCGTAACAGCGACATGAGCCGCTTCGAGGTCAAGACCGAGCGCGTCACGTACAACGGCAAGAACTACGACGTCTATCCGGACCGCATTTCGTAACCGTTAGGCGCCAAGGTCGCGTTTGGAAGCGCTGCTCGCGTGGCTCGAGGGTTCCGCCCTCGGGCAGCTGATGCGCACGTCCGGCGTCTGGGCCTACGGCGTCGTGAACCTGCTGCACATTCTCGGGATCGCGACGCTGTTCGGCTCCGTGCTCGTGCTCGATCTGCGCCTGCTCGGCTTTTGGCGCCGCGTGCCGCTCACGGCGATCGAGACGCCGGCGGCGACGCTCGCCGCGTGCGGCTTCGTGCTGGCGGCCGCGAGCGGTACCGCGCTCGTCTCGACGAACGGCACCGAGTACATCGGCAATCCGTTCCTGCCGATCAAGCTCGCGGCCATCGGCTTAGGTCTGGTGAACGTCGCCGCCGTGCAGTTCTTGCCTGCTTGGCGTGCCCGTGTCGCCGAGCCGCACGAGCCGCGTCAGCGTCTCGCGCTCGGTGTGGTCGGCGGTACCTCCCTCGCGTGCTGGCTCACGGCCGTCGCGGCCGGCCGAATGATCGGCTACTGGTAAGCCGTACGGGCACAGCCGCGACAACGGCCGCCGACTTACGTCAGAATCGCGTCGATCCCGGAAGGGGGAAGGGTCCTCATTGAGCACGATCAACCCGTATGCGCCGCCGCGCAGCCTCGTCCGCGACGCGGAGCCCGAGGTCCTGGATCTCGCCGATCGCGTTCAGCGGCTGGGGGCTTTCGTGGCCGACGCGATCGCCGGGTTCGTTATGATCTATTTGCCGGCGCTGGCGCTGCTCTTCGCCACCGGCGCGCTCGACGACACCGCCGAGATCGACGGCGCCACGCTGGCGACGGCGGGATTGTTGTGCCTGATCGGCTTCGCTGCCTGGGCGTTCATCACGGCTTTGCTCGTGGCACGCAACGGCCAGACGATCGGCAAGCGCTTGCTCGAGATCAAGGTCGTGCGCAGCGACGGCTCGCCGGCGTCGCTCGGCCGCATCTTCTGGCTGCGCAACGTCGTGAGCTGGTTGCTTGGCCTGATTCCGTTTTACAGCATCATCGATCCATTGTTCATTTTCGGCGTGCGGCGGCAGTGCATTCACGATCTCGTAGCCGACACGATCGTCGTCCGGGCGTGACCGAAAGTTGATGGCGCGCGACGTCCTCGATACGGTTGTGGCTGCCGAGACGCCCGAGGGTATTCTGCTCGAGCTCCGGCCGGCCGGCCTGTCCGTCCGCTTCTGTGCATTTCTGCTCGACTGGCTGATCAGGCTCGTCATCGCGTACGCCGCGGCCATCGCTACCGTGCTCACGGGCGCGTTCGGCGTGGGGTTCTGGCTCGTGTTTTATTTCCTGCTCGAGTGGTTCTATCCGGTCGCGTTCGAGCTCGGCCGCTCCGGAGCGACGCCGGGCAAGAGCATCGTCGGCATCAAGGTGGTCATGGACAACGGCTTGCCCGTGACGCCGGCCGCCTCGTTCACGCGCAATCTGCTGCGCTTCGCCGATTTCCTGCCGTTCATGTTCGGCGCGGCCATCGTCTCGATGCTGCTGCGCCGAGACGGCAAGCGTCTCGGTGATCTCGCGGCCGCGACGCTCGTCGTGCATCGGCCGCAGCGTGCGCCGAAGGTGAAGCTCGAGGGCGTCGCCCCCGTCACGCCCGCCGTCGCACTCGCGGCCGAAGACCAGGCCGCCATCGTGGCGCTCGCGGCGCGGGCGCCGACGTTGACGGCCGAGCGGCTCAACGAGCTCGCGGCGCTGGCGTCGGCGGTGTCGGGCGACGCCGGCAAAGCCGGCCCGAACGTCACGCGGCGCGTGCTCGGCGTGGCACAGTGGGCGATGGGCAGGCGCGCATGACGCCGCTCAAGTTCGAGGCGTTGTATCAAAACGAATGGCAGGAGCTCGAGGAGCGCCTCGACGTCGCGCTCAAGCGCAAGGTGGCCGACAAGACAGCGCAGCCGCTGCGCGGCGAGCGCATTGCGGCGCTCTATCGGCGCGCCTGCGAGCACCTCGCGCTCGCGCGCGCCCGCGCTTATCCTGCCTATCTCGTCGATCGCCTCGACCGGATGACGGCCGACGCGCACCAGGTCATCTACCAGCAGCGCGAGCTCGGCGGCGCGGCGCTCCGGCGCCTCGTGGCGCGCGATTTTCCGCGCGCCGTGCGCGCGAGCTCGGGATACGTGTGGCTCGCCACGGCGCTCCTCGCCGTCCCGGCGCTCGTCCTCGGCGTGCTCGTCTATTTCCGGCCGGGCTTGATCCTGTCCGTCGTCGATGCGGCGGCGGCCGCGCAATTCGAGCAGATGTACTCGATGTCCGCCGAGTCGATCGGCCGCACGCGCGACGCCGGCAGCGACTGGACGATGTTCGGCTTCTACATCCGCAACAACGTGGGTATCGCGTTCCAGTGCTTCGCGAGCGGGCTTGCCGCGGGCCTGGGCAGCATCTTCTACTTGGTGTACAACGGCGCGCTGTTCGGCGCGATCGCGGGCTATCTCACCGAGCGCGGGCTCGGGTCCACGTTCTACTCGTTCGTCGTGACGCACGGCGCGTTCGAGCTCACGGCAATCGCGCTGTCCGGCGCGGCCGGGCTCAAGCTCGGCCACTCGCTGCTCGCGCCGGGCCGGCGCACGCGCCGGCAGAGCCTCGTGCACGCGGCGCGCGAGTGCGTCGTCATCGTCTATGGCGTGGCGGCCATGCTGATCGTAGCCGCGGCCGTCGAGGCATTCTGGTCGTCCGCGGCCTGGGTGCCGAGCGCCGTCAAGTTCGCCGTCGCGGGCATCTGCTGGCTCGTCGTGTTCGCTTACCTCGCGTTGCAGGGGCGCCATGCAGGTTGACGCTTTGGCGCTTCGCATGCGGCCGCGCACGGCGCTCGAGTCCGCGGATCTCGGCGTGCGGTTGGCACAGAGCACGGCGCGCTCGGTCTATGCGTGCTACGCCGTCGTCTATGTTCCGATCGCCGCGCTCGCGCTCGCGTCGTTCGAGATCGCTACGTGGCTGCCGACGATCCTGATTTTCTGGTCGAAGCCGTGGCTCGACCGGACGATCCTGTTCGTGTTGTCGCGCGCGGCGTTCGGGCAAGCCACGACACCGCATGAGCTTTGGGCAGCGCAGCGCGCGGTCTGGTGGGAGCAATTCCTCACCACGTGGACGTGGCGCCGGCTCTCGCCATGGCGGTCGTTCACTCAACCCGTCTACCAGCTCGAGGGTTTGGCGCGCGGCCAGATTCGGCGTCGCGTCAGGCAGGTGCGGCGGCGGAAGAGCGGCGCGGCGCTCTTGATGACGGCCGCGTTTGCGGCGGCCGAAACGTGCCTTTTGTTCGCGGCGCTGTCGCTGCTCGTGTGGCTCGCCCCGGGCGATTCCGCGCGCGGGCTCGCGGGGCTCTTGTTCGACCCCGACAGCGTGTTCGTCGAGAGCGCGTCGGCGGTCGCTTACGCGCTCGTCGTCGGCTTTCTCGAGCCGTTCTACGTCGCCGCGGGTTTTGCGATGTACTTGAATCGACGCGCCGAGCTCGAGGCATGGGACGTAGAACAGGAGTTGCGCCGTGCGTTTGCGCATTGAGCTCTTGCTCGCGGCCGTGCTCGCTTCGGCGCCGTTCGCCGCGAGCGCCCAGCCCGCAGACGGGGAAGTGCCGGCCGGCGC
>JBBIJV010000248.1:0-4202 GCA_037445815.1 Rhodospirillaceae bacterium | reverse complement strand
ACGACGAAACCGACGTCGCGGTGTATCGCGACATGCTGACGATCATTCGCGATCGGATTCGGGTCGGGATCGATGACGGCGATTCGCTGGCCGACGTGAAGTGCGCGCGGCCGGCGCTCGACTATTTTGGCGTCTTCGGCGCCGCGGCCGGACCGTGGACGACCGATGCATCCATCGAGGCGATTTACCGAGATCCTGCCGGCGATCGCCGCAAGGAGGGCAGATGAAACGACGAACACACCGCGCGGCGCACGCGGCGCTCGGGTTTGCAGTTGCGCTCGCGGCGCTGCCGGCCGGCGCGCATCACGGCAGCGCGATCTCCTACGACACCACGAACTTGTGGACGACCTGGGCGACGGTCACCCAATTCAACTATGCGAATCCTCACCCGACGATGACGTTCGATCGCATCGTCGGCGACAACGAGGTCGAGCACTGGGTTGCGGAGCTGCTGACGAATCCGTCGACTCTGGCGCGCCAGGGTTGGACGCGAGGGCGAACGCTCGAGGCGCTGAAGCCCGGCACGCGCGTGAAGCTCACTATCGGAACGTCGCGGGCCGGCGGATTTAGCGGCATCGTGATGCGGATCGAGAACGAGAATGGCGAGCCGGTTGCGGGCGGACCTGGCGGACCTAGCGGGCCCGGCGGGCCAGGAGGACCCAGTCCCCCCGACCTCGATGGGGTGCCCGGCGGCAAGCAGCCCACGGGCAATCGGCCGCTTCCGGGTCAGGAACACGCGCGATGAGGCCGCGTCACGGGCTCCTGGCCGCAGCCTGTTGGGCGCTGGCGCTGCTCTCGGAAAGCGCGACCGCGCAAGATCCACGAGGCCAGAGCGCGGCGCCCGGCGGCATCGGGTCGTCCGATACTGACACCCGCAGTTACGACCGCCGGGACTTCCGCGGCCTTTGGAGCCGGGCGCCGCAGCAATACGATCTGGGGTCCTGCCCGGAGTGCCGCGATCCGGCCACGTGGCCCGGCTACGGCTTCTTCGGCGAGACCCCGCCGCTCACTCCCGAGGGCCAGCGCCGATTCGAGGAGAACCGGCCGTCGCGCGGGCTCGAGCTCGGAAGCGCCGAGGCCGAACAGCGCAAAGATATTCATGTCGGTTACCGGCGCGCGGTGCTGCCGGCTTTCGGCAACGACCCGGAGATGCGCTGCGAGCCGCTCGGCTTGGCTCGGCTGATCACGTTCTCGGGGATCGGTGCCGCGATGGAGATCGTGCAGACGGACGATCGAATCTTGCAGCTTTTCGAGTGGACGTGGGACTTCCGCGATATCTGGATGGACGGCCGAGCGATTCCGAACGTCGACGACTACCTGCCGCGCTTCAATGGCTACTCGATCGGCCGTTGGGAAGGGGACACGCTCGTCGTCACGTCGACGGGTTTCGACGACCGGCAATGGCTCGATCAATACGGTTTTCCGTTGAGCAGCGAAGCCGTGCTCGAGGAGCGTTGGGATCGCCCGAGCCGGAACAGGTTGCGCGTTCGCCTCAAGCTGATCGATCCGCTGACCTACACCGCGCCCTGGGAGTCGAGCCCGAAAGTGTGGGCGTTGGTCCCGAAGGAAAAGATGGCGATCGGCGGCTGGTCGGGCATTCTCGAAGATCGCTGCGTACCGAGCGACGAATCGTTGTTCAACCAGTTTCGCGACCGCGCGGCCGGGATAGAAGCGGCCGACCCCGATGACGATTGAGAGTGCCTCGGCGGCGAGCGCCTAGCCTAGCCCGATATATGGACTTCTGTGCGTTGTAAGCGTGTTTTCGCTTCTGGCTTCGGGATCGGACTACGGGGTGCGGTCTCGCGTCCTTTGGTCGGTGGTCCCAAGAGCACGGCATTTCGCTATCCTGCACGAGGAAAGTACCCGGGGGGCGCAAATGCAACGTAGAGACTTGCTGACGATGACGGGCGCCGCGGTGCTGCTCACGGGCGGCCGCGCGCTGGCCCAAAGCGCAGCCGAAGGCAGCTCCGAGGCGAAAGTAGTGCGCATCTACGCGACGCCCGACGGCGGCTCACGCGTCGAGGAGCTCACGATCTCGCCCGATGCGAAGCCCATCGACATCACGCGCATGACGGCCGGCGCCTACCGCGGCTCCGGCGCGCGTGCGCCGGACTGGCACACCGCGCCGCGCAAGCAGTTCGCGATCAACATGAGCGGCGAGCTCGAGGTGGAGGTCACCGACGGAACGCGGCGCCGCATCGGCAGCGACCTCGTCTACCTCGAAGACCTCACCGGCAAAGGCCACGTGACGCGCGCCCTCGGGCCCGTCACGAACGTCTTTTTGCACGTGCCGGACGACTTCGACGTCGTGGCCTGGGCCGCCGGGCGCTAGCAAGCACGGCCGACGCGTTCTCGATGGCCGACTTGCCCGTTGTCATTGCCGGCGGCGGCATCGGCGGACTCAGCGTCGCGCTCACGTTGCACCAGATCGGCGTGCCGTGCGTCGTGCTCGAGGCCGTGCGCGACTTGAAGCCGCTCGGCGTGGGCATCAACTTGCAGCCGAATGCGGTACGCGAGCTCTACGAGCTCGACATCGGCGCCGCCGAGCTCGACAAGATCGGCCTGCCGGCGCGCGAGTGGGCGCTCGTCGGCCTGAACGGCAGGGACGTGTACTCCGAGCCGCGCGGTTTGCTCGCCGGGTACCGGTGGCCGCAATACGCCGTGCATCGCGGCGGCCTACAGATGCTGTTGTATCGCACCGTCGTCGAACGCTTGGGCTCGGCGGCCGTTCGCGGCGGTCATCGTGTCGTCGGCTATCGCAACACGGCCGACGGCGTTACGGCGCTCGTTCGTACGGCCGGCGGCGCGGAGACCGAGCTGCGCGGGCGCCTCTTGATCGGCGCCGACGGCTTGCACTCGGCCGTCCGCGCGCAGATGCATCCCGATCAGCCGCCGATCCACTGGGGCGGCGCGATCATGTGGCGCGGCACGACGCCGGGCGTGCCGATCCGCACGGGCGCGTCGTTCGTCGGCCTCGGCACGCATCGCCATCGCGTCGTGTTCTATCCGATCTCGCATCCCGACTCCGCGACGGGGCTCGCAACGATCAACTGGATCGCCGAGATCACGGTCGACAGCTCGCGGGGCTTGCCGAACGGCGATTGGAACAAGAAAGTCGAGATCGATTCGTTCATCCATCACTTCCAAGGTTGGCGCTACGACTGGCTCGACGTGCCGGCCATGCTACGCGGCGCCGACGAAGTGTTCGAGTACCCGATGATCGACCGCGACCCCGTGCCGACCTGGGTCGACGGCCATGTCGCGCTGCTCGGCGACGCGGCGCACGTCATGTACCCGACGGGGTCGAACGGCGCGAGCCAGGCGATCGTCGACGCGCGCGTGCTCGGCGCGGCGATGCTCGAGCACGGCGTCACGGCCGAGGCGCTCGAAGCCTACGATCGCAAGCTGTGCCGCGAGATCTCCGCCGTCGTGCTGCGCAACCGCGGAGCCGGCCCGTTCGGCTTGCTGAACCTGCTCGACGAGCGCTGCGGCGGAGTCTTCGACGACATCGACGCCGTCATCCCCGCGCGAGAACGCGAGGAGTTCATGAGCCGCTACCGTTCGGCCGCCGGCTTCGCCAAGGACCGGCTGAACACGGCGGCGCCGACGATCGCGCCCGGCGCGAAGGTGCGCGTCTGGTAACGGCGCTCCGTCAAGGCAGCCCGCGTGAATCCACCTGCCAGCTCGCGTCTTTGCAGAGCCCGCAGTCTTCGCCGGCGAAATAGCCGAGGCCCGCCGCGCTCGTGTCGCCGAGCAGCTGCCACTTGAGCCACGCGACGGCCACGACGCCGAACGGCCCGCCGTTGTCCTGGTTGTACGTGCCGCCGTGGCCGACCGACGGCAGCACGCCGTAGAACACCGGAACGCGGGGCGGCATGACCTCGAAGTCGCGTTTGCCGTTCGAGTAGGCAATGTCGGATTCGCCGCCCGTGACGATGATCACGGAGCCGTGGATGCCGGCGTAGATCGCGGCATTGCGCTCGTCCTCGAACAGGCCGCTGTTCCAGATGCCCACCGTCGCGACGCGCGGGTCGCTCGACGCACCGTACGACATCAAGCCGCCGCACGACATGCCCATCGCCGCGATCCGCTCGACCTTCACCTTGCCGTAGAAACGGCTGTTCGGGTTCTTGTTTTCGGCCTCGAGCCAGTCCATCGCCGCGACGAGCGCCGTGCCGTTCACCATCTGGAAGCGGTCGGCC
>JBBIJV010000247.1:0-4277 GCA_037445815.1 Rhodospirillaceae bacterium | reverse complement strand
ACGCCGCGCCGGACTGCGTGCGCACGATGCAAAACCGCAAGCGAATCACAGGGTTCCCTGGGGGGCGGCTTCGGGGCCGAGGGCTCACGATATCGGCGCCTCCGGGGCTTGTAAACGGAGGCTCGGGGCGCGCTCGACGGCACCGCCGCATCGGCTTCGACCTCGATGGCGGAGCCGGCTCGGCGCACGGCTCACGGGGCTCCCCTTTCATTCTCCTTGTCATGCGGGTGGCCTCTGAGCTAGTGTCTTTACTACTAGTCAGTTGCGGTTAACCAACAGACCTTGGGGGGAACGATCATGAAACGCGCTCCGCGTTCGATGCGGCTATCGCCGCTTTCTGCCGCCGTGGCACTCGCATTCGGCACTTCGTTGTTGCACGGGAACTACGTCGCAGCTCAGCCGGGTCCCACCGAACCCCAGTCGGTCGAAGAAATTACCGTGACGGGATCGCGCATTCAGCGTACATCCGGCTTCAACACGCCCGTCCCCGTGACAGCGGTGTCGGTCGACGAGATCAAGTCGTTCAAGCCGGGAACGACGATGGCGGATCAGCTCGATCAGCTCCCGCAGTTTTTCCAAACGCAAAGCGCACAGCGCGGCGGCGGCGCCTTGTTCGGCAGCGCCGGCGGCAGCTATCTCGATCTGCGCGCAATGGGCCCCGCGCGCACGCTGATCCTGCTCGACGGCGCGCGTGTCGCGCCGGCCGATCGCTCCGGCTCCGTGAACGTCGACAACTTCCCGACGGCGCTCTTGCGCAGCGTCGAGGTCGTGACGGGCGGCGCCTCGGCCGCCTACGGCGCCGACGCGCTCGCGGGCGTGACGAACTTCATCCTGAACCGCGAGTTCCGCGGCCTGACATTCTCGGCTGATGCGGGCGCCACGGACTTCGGCGACGGCGACACGCTGGGCTTCTCTGTGGCCGGCGGCACCGAGCTCTCCGACCGCTGGTCGTTCATCGGCTCGTTCGAGAATCAGACGATCGATCAGATTCGACGCAATCCCGACGAGGTCGGCGATTGGTTCCGGCGCTGGGGCTGGGTGCAAAACCCGCAGTGGAGCGCGGCGAACCCGGCCGCCGTGCCGCGCAACTTGAAGTTGCCCGACGTGCATTCGACCGTGCACACGCCGGCCGGCAAGATCGACCGTGCGTTCAACGGTACGACGTCCGTACCGTTCAACCTGCCAAACGGGACGAGCTTGATCGGTCAGACCTTTACGACTGACGGCAGCGGTGTGCGGCCGTTCGTCCCCGGCACCGTCGTCGGCTGCGGAGCCACACCTGCGTGCATCACGAGCGCGCCGAGCGCCACGGGTACGTTCGGCAGCGGCGGTACCGGCAGCCAATCGGGCGGTCCCGAGGCGGCGCTCGCGAACGACGCGTTCAACGGCGGCCCGTACGGCGCCGAGGTGCGACGCAACAGCATCTTCGCAGGCCTCACGTTCGACGCTACGGAGAGCACGCGCTTCTTCGGCAACTTGCTCGTTGGCCGAACGGAGTCGAACAACTTGGACGAGCGCGGCATTCCGCACGGCACATCGCCGTGGCACTACGAGATTTTCCGCGACAACGCGTTCCTGCCGCAGCAAATCCGCGATGCGATGGACGCAGGGAACGTGACGAGCTTCAGGCTGCAAAAGCAGGGCACGTTGCTCGGTATGCCCGGCAACTACGACGATCACGAGGAGCGGCGTAACGAGTTCGAAAGCTGGACGCTCCAGCTCGGCATCGATCACCAGCTCACCGATACCTGGAATTTGCAAGCGCGCCTCCAGCGCGGCGCCACGCGCAAGTACACGGCCGTGCTGAACGAGCTGCGCGTCGATCGCGAGTATCTCGGCATGGATGCCGTCGAGGTCTACAACGACCGGCGCGACGTCAACGGCGACGGCGTCGTCGATCTGATCGCCGACGCCGATCGCGGCACGGGCACGATCATCTGCAACGTGCAGCGCTATCCCGTCACGGAACAGCTGCTCCGGGCGTCGGTGCAAGGCGTGCTCGTACCATCGGTGCAAGGCGACGACTCGCTCGGCGGCCCGGCGGACCTCGTGCCGATTCCGGGGCCCGTGGGCCCCGACGCGATCGACAACTGCGTGCCCTTCAATGTGCTGGGTCAAGGGAACGTCTCGCCCGAGGCACAGGCGTATCTGACCTCGCCGAAATGGGGCGACTCGGTGGTGACGCAGGAGTTCGCCGAGGTGCTGTTCACAGGCGACATCTGGGAGGGTTTCGGTGCGGGCGCGTTCTCGATGGCGGCGGGCCTGACGTATCGCGACCAGAAGTTCTGGCAACGCGGCCAACCGCAAGACCTCATGCGGTACGGTCCGCCGCGCAACGCAGATGGATCGGTAGGGGCGAACGGCATCAACCTCGGCATTCGCGGGATCCCGGCGGGCTTCACGGGCGGCAGCGCGAACCTGCACGAGTTCTCGACGGTGCCCGCGATCAAGGGCGGATTCGACGTGACCGAGGCATTCGCCGAATTCAACTTGCCGCTCTGGGATTCCGGCCCCCGCCGTCTCGAGCTCGACGTGGCGGGTCGCCGGTCCGACTACTCGACGAGCGGCGGCATCAACTCGTACAAGACGGGCATCAACCTGTCGATCGCCGAGTTCCTGCGATTCCGCGCCACGCGGTCGCGCGACGTGCGCGAGCCGACGTTCTCCGAGCGGTTCGACTTGCAAGGCGGCGGCGGGCGAGTCAACGACCCGTTGAACGGCGGCGCCTCCGTCGAGATCACGACGGCGTCGGGCGGCAACGAGTTCCTGCGGCCCGAGAAAGCGGACACGACGACGGCCGGCTTCGTATTCGAGCCGAACGCCGTGCCCGGCATGCAGTTCTCGATCGACTGGTACGAGATCGATCTGAAGGATGCCGTCGGCCAGCTCGGCGCGCAGCTCATCGTCAACGAGTGCGCTCAGGGCGTGGCAGGCCGTTGCGAGCTCATCACGCGCGATCCGAACACGAACGCGATCGGAACCGTGCGCAACGTGTTCCTGAACATCGATCGTGCGAAGGTGCGCGGCCTCGACTACGAGCTCTTGTTCAACACGGAGCCGAACTTCGCCGCGAATCGGTCCGAGTCGCTGACGTTCCGGTTCCTGGCAGGCCGGCTGCTCGAGGACAGCACCACGTCGCGCACCGCGACTGGCGGGTTTGCGACGACGGACAACTCGAATCGCTACGACGAGCCGGACTTCGAGGCGCTCGCTTCGGTGCGGTACCAAATCGGCGCATTCGGCATCGGGTGGCAGCAGCGCTACATCCCGGAAACTAAGCTCAACGTACAGTGGCTCGAGTGGTTCCCCGGCATCACGCTGCCGACGCCGAGCACGATCACCGTGGACGACAACACGGTCGAGGGCCAGACGATCACGGACCTCAGGTTCTCGTACGATGCGAGCGTACGCAACGCCGATCAGCATTGGGGTTTGTCGTTCGCGATCAGCAACCTGTTCGATACGGACCCGCCGGTGATCGCGGATTTCGGCCAGAGGTTCAGCTCGCAGGGCGTTGCGGCGAACTCCTTCGACGTCTACGGGCGCCGCTTCCTGCTGAGCTTCGACTACAACTTCTGAGCCTGTGTAAAGCGCGGCGAGACACGCTACGATCTCGCCTATGACGAATTTTATTCGGGTCATGGGCGGGGTCGTCGCGTCGTGGGCGGCCCTGTGGGGAGGGCCGTTATCGATGGCGCAGACGAACGACGCGCCGCCCACGCTGACGTTCGCGTTCGAGCTCCGTGCGCAGGTCGCCGCGCCGATGGAAATAGGCCAGGTGCCGCACGGGCGGCGCCGCATCGTCGAGATCCTGGGCGGCACCGTGAAGGGACCGAGCTTTTCGGCGAAGATCGTGCCCGGCGGCGCGGATTGGCAGCTGATCCAACCGGACGGTTTTTCCGAGCTCGACACGCGTTACACGCTCGAGACGGAGCAGGGCCAGCGCGTCTACGTACAGAACGCGGGCATCCGGCACGCGCCGCCCGACGTGATGCAGAAGCTTTTGGCCGGCGAGACGGTGGATCCCAAGCTCGTCTACTTCCGCACCGTGCCGAAGTTCGAGACCGCCGCCCCCGAGCTCCAATGGCTCGCGCGCAGCGTCTTCGTCGGCATCGGAGAGCGGTTTCCGGACGAGGTCGTCGTTCGCTTCTACCGGCTCGAGTAGCCGCATGGGCAAGAAGCGCACGATCTCCCGGCGCCGCTTGCTGCGCGACAGCGCGGCCGCGGCAGCCGGCGGCGCAGCGCTGCTCGCGCAGGTGGGCGGCGCGCAAGCCCAG
>JBBIJV010000246.1:0-4324 GCA_037445815.1 Rhodospirillaceae bacterium | reverse complement strand
GTCGAGTCGCGCTTCGACGCTCGCCTGCCGCAGCACGCGCACGTCGGCGACGCCGATGCCGTAGGCCGACAAGACGCCGGCGAGCGGCGGCACGATGACGCGGCCGATGCCGAGCACTTCTGCGACCTGCGCGGCGTGCTGCCCGCCGGCGCCGCCGAACGAGCACAGTGTGAAGCGCGTAACGTCGTGGCCGCGCTGCACGGAGATCTGCTTGATCGCGTTCGCCATGCGCTCGACGGCGATGCGCAAGAACCCGGCCGCGAGCTCCTCGGGCCGGCGGCGCGTTCCCGTGGCCGCCTCGACTTCGCGCGTCAGCGCGTCGAACGCGCCGCGCGTGGCGTCCTCGTCGAGCGGCTCGTCGGCGCTGCGCCCAAACACGCGCGGGAAATACTTGGGATCGAGGCGGCCGAGCAGCAGGTTCGCGTCGGTCACGGTCAGCGGACCGCCATGGCGGTAGCACGCGGGCCCGGGATAGGCGCCGGCGGACTCGGGGCCCACCTTGAGCCGGCCGTGCCCGAACGTGAGGATCGAGCCGCCGCCGGCCGCGACCGTCTGAATGCGCAGCATCGGCGCGCTGACGCGCACCTGCGCGATCACCGCATCCGTCGTGCGCTCGAGCTCGCCGGCGTGGAGCGCCACGTCCGTCGAAGTGCCGCCCATGTCGAAGCCGATCACTTCGCGGCAGCCGACGGCTTGCGCCGCGCGTACCATGCCGATGACGCCGCCGGCCGGTCCCGACAGCAGGCTGTCCTTGCCGCGGAATTGCTCGGCCGCCGCCAGGCCGCCGTGGCTCTGCATGAAGTAGAGCCGGGCGCGGCCGTGCGCCTCGAGCCCCTTTCGCACG
The DNA here is from genome assembly GCA_037445815.1 of Rhodospirillaceae bacterium. Taxonomy (GTDB): domain Bacteria; phylum Pseudomonadota; class Gammaproteobacteria; order Steroidobacterales; family Rariloculaceae; genus FEN-1219. Next base: position 3,480 of record JBBIJV010000246.1, on the reverse strand, counting down.
CTCGCAACGTAGCGGTCGAGCACCGGCGATAGATACGCGTCGGCGAGCGTCGTGTCGCCGCGCACGACGAGCTTCGGCAGCGGCAGCACCCGATGCGACGCGGACACGTGCTTGAAGCCGAGCGCGCGCGCCGTCTCCTCCGCTGCGCGCTCGTGCTGCGGGAAGCGGTAGCCGTGCAGAAAGACGATCGCGGCGCTGTCGAGGCCGGCCGCGCGCGCCGTTTCGAGATCGCGCTCGAGCTTCGCGCGGTCGAGGGGCCGAAGCACGCGCCCCTCCGCGTCGATGCGCTCGTCGGCCCCGACGACGCGCGCGTACAGCATCTCGGGCAGCACGATGTCGAGCGCGAAGATGTCGGGCCGCTGCTGAGCGCCGATGCGAATGGCGTCCTCGAGCCCGCCCGTGATGACGAGAACGGTCGGCTCGCCGCGGCGCTCGAGCAGCGCGTTCGTCGCGACGGTCGTGCCCATCTTCACGGTCGAAACGCGGCGCTCGCTCTCGGGCGCCGTCCCGAGCAGCCGCTCGATGGCGGCGATCGCCGCGTCTTCGTAGCGGCCCGGGTCCTGCGACAGGAGCTTGAGCGTTTTGAGCTCGCCGGCCGGCGTCCGTGCCACGACGTCGGTGAACGTGCCGCCGCGATCGATCCAGAACTCCCAGGCGTCGCTTCCCGTCATCGACGGACCTGTGTCGCAGTTTGCGGCGGTGCCGCGAGGGTGCGGCGACGATCTGCGACCGCCGTCTCACCGCCCGGCGGCCGACAGGCATTAAGTTCAATGCGGGGAGCGTGCGCCTGTGCGTCGCGCCCCGTGCTTGCGCGCTTCATGGATGGCGAGATTACAGAACGTGGGTAACCAGTGGCTGAAGTTTTTGACGCGCGGACCCCGCGCCGGCGGCCAAATCGGCGTGTGCGCGACGCCGGAAGGCGTGGCCGCGGCGCACGTCGTGCCGAGCGCCGGCGGTAAGCCGCGCCTCGCCCGCTGCGTCTACGAAAAGGAAGGCGACCGCGATCCGCTTCCGCGCCTCGCGAGCCGGCTGCCGAGCCGTCGCGCCCGAACCGTCGGCGTGCTCGATCCGTCGGGTTATCGCTTGTTGCTCGTCGAGGCGCCGGACGTTCCGGCCGACGAGCTGCGCGCCGCCGTGCGCTGGCGCGTGAAGGATTTGATCGACTTCCACGTGGACGACGCCGTCATCGATGTTTTCGAAATGCCCGCGCACGCGCGCGGCGGGCCGCAGCGCATGATGTACGCCGTCACGGCCAAGGCCGAGGTCGTGAAGCGCGAGATCGAGCGCATCGAGGCCGCCGGGCTCAACCTCGACGTCATCGACATTCCCGAGCTCAGCCTGCGCAACATCGCAGCATTGCTCGAGACCGATCAGCGCAGCGTCGCGTTCCTCTACATGGGGGCGCGGCGCAGCACGCTGCTGCTCGTGCGGCAAGGCGTGCTCTTCCTCGCGCGGCACATCGAGACGGGCGTCGCCACGCTCGCCGAGGCCGGCGAGCTGCGCTCGGACCTCGTGGCGGGGCTCGCGCTCGAGGTGCGGCGCTCGCTCGACTACTTCGAGAGCCATTACGAGCAGACGTCGATCCAGCGGCTCCACGCGAGCGGCCTCGAGGCCGAACACCGCGAGGCGATCGCGCGCGAGCTTGGGCTCGCCGTGGAAGAAGTGAGTTTGCGAGCGCTGCTCGACACCGACGAAGCGCTGTCGCCGGAGCTCGAGCGGCTCTGCATGCCGGCGGTCGGCGCGGCGCTGCGCAAGGACCCGCTGGCGCTCTAGAGCCATGTACCAGCAGATCAATCTCTATCAGCCGATCTTCCGCAAGCAGCGGCAGGTGTTCTCGGCCGCAACGATGGCGCAAGCGCTGGCCGTGGTCGCCGTGGCGCTGCTCGCCCTCTACGGCTACGGATTGGCGAAAGTCCACGGGCTCGAGAACGAGGTGTTGCACCTCGAAGGACGCGAGAAGGCGCTGGCGACGCAGCTCATGCGCATCGACCCCGCGTTGAGCGACGGCCGCCGCGCGGAGCTCGACGCCGAGCTCGCCCGCTTGAACGCGACGCTTCTCGACCAACAGCGGCTCATCGAGGTGTTGCGCGAACAGCCGCTCGGCAACAGCGGATTCTCGGCATACCTGGGCGCGCTCGCTCGCCGCCGCACGCCGGAGGTCTGGCTCACGAGCATCACGTTGAACGGCGGCACGGGTGCGATCGAGCTCGCGGGCCGCAGCTTGCGCCCGTCGCTCGTGCCGGAGCTCCTACAGCGCTTGGGAGAAGAGCCGGCGCTCGCCGGCCAAACGTTCGATCGGTTCGAGATCGGCAAGGACGAGGAGACCGGCGAGACGACGTTCCGCGCGACGAGCCGAGCCGTCGGCGTCGCGCTTGCGGAGCGGCAGGAGCATGGGCGGCCATGATCGAGCGCCTCGTCAAGCTCGCGGAAAGCGTCGATCGGCTGAGCCTGCGGGAGCGCCTCTTCCTGTTTGCGGCCGGCCTGTTCGTGCTCGGCGGCCTCTGGGAAGCCGCGCTCGCGGCTCCGCTCGCCGCGCGCGAGCGAATCGCGAACGGCAAGGTGACGGCGCTGCAAGAACGCCTGCGCAAGCTCGACGAGTCGCTGAGCCTCGCGGCCGCCGGGGCCAGCGAAGGCGTGCCGGAACAGCTCGCGCGTCTGCGTGCGCTGCGCGCGGCCGTGCACGAGCGCGAAGAAGAGGTGCGCGTCTTCACGTCCGATCTCGTCGATCCGGCCGAGATGCGCAGCGTGCTCGAGGAGCTTCTGAAGCGCCAGGACGGACTCACGCTCGAGCGCGCCGTGAACCGCCCGGCGCAGCCCGTGCTCTCCGGCGACGAGACGCCGGGCGCGGCGCCTGCTCTGGCCGCGGAGCCCGACGCGCCGAAGCTCTATCGGCACTCGCTCGTGCTCGAGCTCCGCGGCAGCTATCTCGATTGCTTGCGGTATCTCGAGTCCGTCGAGCGGCTGCCGTGGAACGTGTACTGGTCGCGGCTCGAGCTCGAGACCGACGAGTATCCCGTCAACGACATCACGATCGAGCTCACGACCTTGTCGCTCGACGAGGAGTGGATCGGTGTTTAGGCCGGCGCTCGTCCTCGCCGCAGCAGTGCTCGGCGCTTGGAGCTCGACTGCCGAGGAGCCGGCGCTTCGCGATCCGATGCGGCCGTTCGGCGGCGCCGCCGTGCCGGGCACGGCCCCGGCCCCGGCGGCGCCGCGCTTCACGCTGACGGCCGTGCTCGTCTCGCCGACGCGGCGTGTCGCGGTCGTCAACGGCAAGCCCTATTTCGAAGGCGACGCCGTCGACGGCGCGGAAATCGTCGCGATCGAGCTCGATTCCGTGCGCGTGCGCGAAGGCGGCGCGGAGCGTGTCGTTTCAATGCGCCGCCCCGGAATCGGGCGGCAGAGCGTGCAAGGAGAGACGCTGCCATGATCCCGATCGGAAACGCGTGCCGCGCGGTACCGGCGTTGGCCATGGGCCTGTGC
>JBBIJV010000245.1:0-4329 GCA_037445815.1 Rhodospirillaceae bacterium | reverse complement strand
GCGCTCGGGGCGTCGCCGTTCTCGACCCAGCGCTCGAGAGGGGTCAGCCAGTCGACGGAGTAGGCGCCCTCACCGCCCGAGCAGTGGTCCATGCCGGGCACGAGGTACAGCCTGACGCTGTCGTCGGCTTTGCGCTGCCCGATCTCCTCGACGACGCTCTCGTGATAATTCACGGAGTTCTCGTACGGGATGAGCCCGTCCGTCGTGCCGTGATACGTGATCAGCTTGCCGCCGCGGTCGACGAACGCCGCGATGTCGGGATTCATGGCTTTTGCGGCGCCGTTGTCCGCCGCTTCGAGGCGCGCGACGTCGCGGCCGACGACGAACGTCGCGGGATCCCACGCGGGATCCTTCGCGACGACGTTGCGGAAGTAATTCGTGCCGATCGCAAACTGCGGCGACGCGTACGCGCCCCAGAGCGGCTCGCTGCCGGGCCCGGTGCCCGGCATGACGACTTCGCCGCCGGCGTCGACGACTCCCGCGTAAATCCGCTTCGCGGCGTCGACCTCGGCGGGGGTCAAGCATTCACCCGCCGCACCGGCCCCGCACTGCAAGCTTGCGGGGTCGAAATTGCAGGCCGCAGTGTTCGTGATCACGCGATCGACGACACCGTCGTTCGTATCGCACGCGGCGATCGCGGCTTCCTTCAGCGCGCCGAGCTTGTCGACGCTCAAGCCGCCGGCGCCCAAGTTGCGCTGGATCGAAATACTGAGCGCCATCAGCGCCGACCAGTTGCTGGCCGGTGCACCGGCCACGATGCCGTCGTAGTCCTCGGGATAGCGCTGCGCCTCTTTCAGGCCCTGGCGCCCGCCCGTCGAGCACCCGAAAAAGTAGGAGCGATCGGCCGGCCGGCCATAGCGTGCGGCCGTCAGCGCCTTGCCGGCAACCGTCAGCTCGTGCACAGCGCGATATTGGTAGTCGACGAGCCTCTGCAGGTTCGCGGCCCACGAGAAGTCGCCGCCCTCGCCCTGATGGCCCGTGTCGGTGTTGGCGACGGCGTAGCCGCGCTTCAGCGGCTCGACGAGCGACTCGTAGACGATCGCGCCGGCGGCGCCGCCGTTCCCGGTCTGCATGAACTTGCCATTCCACTGCTCGGGCAGCCAGAGCTCGAACCGAATGTCGGACTCCGCCGTCGCCAGGATCGTGCCCGCGACGCGGCAGAACGCCGGCAAGCTCGAGAAGTCGGGCCGCGGCCCGAACGCGGGCGCGGCCGGAGGGCGAAACGCCCCCGCCGGCACCGTCTCCGCGACCGCGACGACGGTCTTGGGCACACCGGCCGATTTGAGCTCGGCACACGCGCGCCCTTGTTGGGCGAGCAGCGTCGAAGGTGAGATGAGCGCGACGACGCAAAAGATATCGGCAAGCCGTTTCGAGCGCATAACGATCCCCCGATGACGTGCCGGCGCCCAGTTTACTTGGAGGCGTGAGTGCCCGCAGCAACCCCGCCGCTATGTTAGCGGGCCGGCTTCCAGCGAGCTTGCGATCGACTACACACTTCCGGCAATCGCCGGGCGAAAAATGTCATGGCCGGCGTACGAGCTCGCGGCCGTCGAGCGCCGCAGGCCCCTACTTCACGGGCCAGTTGCCGTCGAACGGCGGCCAGTTCGGCAGCATAGCCTCGGGCGGCGGGTAGTACATCGACGCGTAGACCGTGCGGATCTTGCCCTCATCGATGAAGAACCATTCCGCGAGCAAGTTGCGCCGCATGTCGACGCCCGGGTAGCGTTGGAAGAGCACGATCGAGAGCACGGCTTGGGCTTCCTCGTCGACAATCGGGTAGCGCCGTGCCGTGACGGCGAAGATGTTGCGCATCGCGCCTTCGGACGTGCAGTCGGTTTCGCCGCCGCCTTCGATGGGACGCTGCGTCGTCAGCGCACCGTTCTCGATCCGCACGCAGCCCGGATGCGCGAGGATGACGTCGCCCTCGTGCGCCGACAGGCCGTCGAAGTAGCTGTTCGCGATCGCCACGAGCTCGCTGCGCGCGAGGCGCTCACCTTGCCGGACGACGCGTTCCACGGGCGCGTGCGCGAGCAAGTACTCGGGGTCGTGGTAGGCGGCGCTCGCTTGGTTGCCGCCGAGCGGACCCAGCCCGGGATCGCCTTTGCGATTGACGACCCATTCGGCTTCCGTGATCTTGCGGTCTTCGACCTTGAGCCGCAGCGTGACGATCGCGGAACCCGCGGCTTCCTCGATCGTGCCGAAATAGGCGGCTTGCTCCGTCGCAGCGTCGAAGTAGCGCCGCTGCAGCTTGCCGAGCGCCGTGGCGGATTGCCAAAGCCCGGTTCCCGGGACAGTGACCACGGCGTTTTCCGTTTGCCGGAAACCGATGGCGAGCGGCGCTTTCCCCGGCGCGTGCTCGACGACGGCGGCGAGGTACTGGTCCAGCGTGGTTCGGAGGCAGGCTCGGTCGCAGGTGGCGGCGAAGGCGTTCGCCGTCGCGAGCGTCAGCGCGGCGAGGATGAGTGGTTTGAGCATCGTGCGAGTGCCGGACTGTTGGGACCCGCAGTATCGGACAATCTTGCGTTCACGGACAGATACCGGATCGCCGCCCGCCGCACAACCCGAGTAGGGCGATCGTCCGCGAGTCCCGCTTCGATTAGGACTGGGCGCTTCGTCAGACGGTGCCGAGCGAGCCCATCAGCTCGTTGATCATGGCTGCCTCGTCGTGGAGCAACGCGAGGCTCCCGTCCGGCCGTAGATCGCCGAACGCGAGCTTACCGAACGCCGGCACCGCGTCGATGCGCGGCATTTCTTGCGCCCCGTCGCCCGACGCGATCCCTGCGTGCAGGCGCGCTATCAGCACGAGGTCGGCGAGATCCGCGGAAGGCTGCGGATCCCTGAGCCAATTCCCTCGGCTGCGCGCGACTTCGACCATGTCCGCCTCGAAGCCCCAGCGCGCGAGCAAGACCGTGCCCACCGAGGGCGCGAATCGATCGATTGCGGCAACGACCGGGCCTTCGTTCTTCAACTGTTCGTGGTATCGGTTCAGCACGTTCAGTATCGGCAGCACGCCGATGTCCTGCAGCAACCCGGCCAGCGTCGCGCTCTCGGGCCTAAACCGCGAGCAGTGCGTCGCGAGCACACCGCAGAGCGCCGCGAGCCGCGTGCTCGACGCCCACGTCCTCTGCATGAGCGACGTCAGCAACTCCGAGCGCGTCACGAACATCGAGCGCACCGCATGCGCCATCACGAGGTGGCGCGTGCTATTGATGCCGAGCCGCGCAATGGCTTGCTCGACCTGGCGCACGGGCCCCGCCCCCGCGTAGAGCGGGCTGTTCGCGACTTGCAATAGATACGTCGTGGTGCCGAGGTCGCTTCTGATGATCGTGGCAATCGTGCGCATGCTCCAGTTCGGACTGGCCATGGCGTCGTGAATGCGGGCCGCGACGGCCGGCATGCTCGGCAGGCTCGCGTGGTTGCTGAGCAGCTTGCTGCAAATATCCGTGATGAGCGTCGCAATCGGAACCGACTTCACGGCGGAGGCTGAGCTCACGGCGGACGACTCCCGCTTCTCGAGATGCACCTCTAGTCGGCCGCCGGCGAGAGAATTTGAGGCCGGGCGGCGCACCGGCCGCTCAAAACCGGCTCTTTATGGCAACGCGCGCGCGAGCAATTCGCCGCGATGGCCGCTGCCGGAGATACCGACGGCGATGTATCGCTTGCCTCCGGCGTCATGGGTCATCCGCGCGGAACGCGGGGTAGTTCCGCAAGCCGGCGCCGTCCGCGACCGACCAGGCATCGCGCGCCTCGTCGAGATCGGTTGCAAAGAGGGCCGGTTACCGTCGAACGGCGGCCGACTGGCCCTTCTGCTCTCGCGGGCGGTGGGAGTTGTGGAGTACGCTCAACGCCCATGAACAAGCGATTGGCTTGCGGCGCAGCCGCCCTCGCCGCCGGACTCGCCGTCGCGCTCGGCGCGTGGTCCCAGGCGTCGAACCCCATCAACGAGAACGAGGTGCCGAAGCGCAAGAAGGCGGCGCCGCTGCCGCCGCTCGGCACGTACCAGGCGCCGCGAACGTCGTGGGGCGACCCGGCCATTGCCGGAGCGTACAACAACAGCGACGAGGCCGGCATTCCGTTCGAGCGGCCCGAGGAATTCGCCGGCCGCACGCTCGAGAGCTTCACGCCCGAGGAGCTGGCGGAAATTCAAGAGCAGCGGCAGCGCCAAACGATCGAGCGCAATCCCACGCTCAGCGAGTTCCCCGGCGCGACGAGCCCGATGCACTGGTTCGAGAACTACTTCGCCGCGAACAGCCGCGCGTGGCTCGTCTCCGACCCGCCCGACGGCAAGGTGCCGCCGCAGACGGACGAAGCGCGCGCGCGTGCCGCCGC
>JBBIJV010000244.1:0-4357 GCA_037445815.1 Rhodospirillaceae bacterium | reverse complement strand
GGCGCCACGACTCGGTGCTCGATCGCGATCGGCCCCGTCGGCTTGCCGGGGCGCTCGGCACGGACGGCCGCGCGATCGAGCGAGCGCGGCGCGGCGGCGGCGGCGAGCGGCCAGGCGAGCAAGAGGGCGACGAGCCAGGTCGAGCCGCGCTTCGTCATGGCCGCCTCACCGACACGTCGAAGCAGGTGCGGCCGATCGGCGGATAGTCGGGATCGTCGATCGGGTTCGTGTTCGTCCATTCGTACACCTCGAGCACGTAGTCGCCGGCTGCGAGCGTCGGCGAGAACGTCTCGACGCAGCTCGCGGGCGTGCTCACCGAGCAGCTCGATTCGCCTTCCGACACCTGCGTTTCGCCGCCGAAGTGCAGCACGAGGTCCGGATCCGCCGGGGCGTTGATCGGCGCACGCGCGCGCGCCGTGATCGTGTGCACGCCGGGATTCGTGACCGTGAAGCGCACGAAGCGGCGCGACGCGAGCTTGTTCTCGCCGCCCGTCGCCGAGCTCTCGTAGTCGTCGAGGCTACACACGTTCTCAAGCGTAGCGCCGACTGTCAGGGCGTCGTAGATCGTGTTGAAATCCGCGGCCACCTCGAGCGCCGTGCGCTTCGTCGGAAAGCCGAAGTTCGTCTGCCCCGTGCCGTACGCGTCGGTGACGGCGGCGATCCGCTGCGAGCTCGTGAGGCTGTCGATCAACGACTCGTCGCCGGGATTCGCGAGCTTCAGCGCGTGCACGAACGGGAACACGCTCGTCAGCGCGCTCGTGGTGCGCTGCTCGTTCACGAGCGCGGTCCAAAGCGCCGGAAAGCCGAGCGCGACCTCGTCCACGATCAACGACCCGGGCGGCACGTCGCGCGCGTTGTCGTAGAGATCGAACAGCAGGGCTTGCAGCGCCTCCTCGTTGAACCAGCCCGGGTTCGGGTTCACACGGCTTGGGCTCTGCTCGAGATCGAAGCTGAATGCCCGCGCCTGCCCGGCGCTGTGGCTGTCGACGTAGACGCGGTCGCCCGTCGCCATCGCCGCGAATGCGCTGCCCCACGCTTCGCCGAATGCGACCCGCATGTCGAGCTGGTCCGTGAGCGCGTGCGGGCCGCCCAAGCTGTCCGAGCGCGAGAAGCTGTGCTCGAGATAATGGCCGAGCTCGTGCGCGATGACGTGGCGGTCGTACTCGTCGGTGTCCTGGTCGGCCGCCCCGACGAGCAGGATGCCGACTTGGGGCACGAACCGTGTCGAGCCGATTTCCCCGGGAGCCGGCCCCGCGACGGGCACGTTCGCCGTGCTCCACAAAAAGCGCAGCGGCGGGAACGCCGTGTCCGGCGCCGCCGTGAGCACGAGCTGCACGGCGTCGTAAGCCACGTCGAGGATCGCGAACGGCGCCGCGGAGCGCGGGGCCGTATACGCGGAGCCCGTCCAGCCCGACGCGGCGTGCAGGTTGCGCGTGACGTCGGCGCCGCCCGTGTTGAAGGCGGCGCCGGCGAGCGTGTAGAGCGCGTCGCCGTTGACGTTGTCGACGACGCGGAAGCTGTAGCTCGGGGTGCCGACGCGCAACATCTCGGCGCGCACGCGCAGCGAGACGTCGGTGTTCGCCTCGACGTTGCGGAAGGAGTAGTTGCCCGCCCCGTCCGTCGTGGTGCTCGCAACGACGGTGCCGCCCTTCAGGAGCTCGACCGTCACGCCGCGGGCCGGCTCGGCCGTCGTCGCCGCGTACGAGAGCCCTTGCCCGGCCACGACGGGGACGCGGTCGAACGTGACCTTGCCGGTGACGGCCACTCCGCTCGGCGCCGGAGCCGCATTACCGCTCCCTCCGCCGCAACCGGCGAGCAACGCGAGCAGCGAAGCGCAGACGGGGAGACGCACCATGGTCGGCGATCCTAACCGGGGGTCATGGCGCTTCACAGTGTCTGTGTCTCGCGACGGCGCGACGCGAGGCTCGGGCCTTGGCAGGATGCGGCCCTCCATCGACTCGAGGCGCTTCGGCGTCGCCGATTTGCGACCGGTTTCCGGGCTGCGCAAAGGCGAGCTGCTACACTCACGGGTCGAGATTATGTCGCTTAAGTCAAGTCCATGACACGAAAAACAATTCTGGTGACGGGCGGGGCCGGATACATCGGCTCGCACGTCGTCCGGCAGCTGGGGGAAGCCGGCGAGAAGATCGTGGTGCTCGACGATTTGTCGACGGGGTTTCGCGAGGCCGTCCTCTTCGGCGACCTCGTCGTCGGCCACACCGGCGATGCCGGCTGCCTCGAGCAGCTGTTCGGCCGCTACGACGTCGATACCGTCATGCACTTCGCGGCAAAAACCATCGTTCCGGAGTCCGTGGCGGATCCCCTGAAGTACTACGGCAACAACACCTGCGCGAGCCGGACGCTGCTCGAGCAGTCCCTGAAAGCCGGCGTGAAGCACTTCGTGTTCTCGTCGACGGCGGCGGTTTACGGCATCCCGAGCGACGGCATCGCCTCCGAGGACACGCCGACGGCGCCGATCAACGCCTACGGCACCTCGAAGCTCATGACCGAATGGATGCTGCGCGACGTCGCGGCCGTGAGCCCGCTGCGCTACGTGGCCTTGCGGTACTTCAATGTCGCCGGAGCCGACCCGGGCGGGCGCATCGGTCAATCGACCCCGAAAGCGACACTTCTCACGAAGGTTGCGTGCGAAGTCGTTGTCGGCAAAAGGCCTTACGTATCGATCTTCGGCACCGATTACCCGACGCCCGACGGCACCGGCGTGCGCGACTACATCCACGTGGAAGACTTGGCAGACGCCCATTTGAAGGCCCTCGCCTACTTGCGCGGCGGCGGCGAATCCACGACATTGAACTGGCGGCTAGGCCGCGGCTATAGCGTTCGCGAGCTGCTCTCCATGGTCGAGAGAGTGGCCGGGCATTCCATAGACAAGAGGGAGGAACCTCGTCGGGCCGGCGACCCCCCGTCATTGGTGGCGCGGGCTGCGCGGATCCGGGAGACGCTCGGCTGGCAGCCGAAGCACGACGACCTCGCCGAAATCGTAACGACGTCGCTCGAATGGGAACGAAAACTCCGTGCAGGGTATGCGCGCTCGTGAGCATTCGAGGGCCCGCTGAATGATGCGCCGGCCGCGAACGCTGCTCGGCATGGTGTTGATGGGGCTCGCCTTCGTCACCGTGCCGCTGCTCGTTGCGATCGGCAACGCCATGATCAAGCTCGGGCAGCTCGCCACCGAGAGCGAGGTGGTGCTCGCCGACAGCGCCACGGCGACGCTCGAGAACCAGCGGCTCGCGAACCTGCTCGAGCGCATGGAGCGCACGGCGCTCCAGTACTTGGTGGTCTCGGCGCAGAATCACTTGACGCTCTACGACGCCGATCAAGCCGACCTCGAGAAGAGCGTGGCGGCGCTGCGCACGCTGCCGAGCGACAGCCAGGTGCGCGACCAGCTCGCGCGGCTCTCGTCGATCTCGAAGGACGTGCACCGGATGCTGCGCGGCGGCTCGACCCGGGCCGCGATCGTGGAGCGCTTCGGCATGCTGCGGGACGCCACGGGCGCCGTCGAGGACGGCATGCGCGCGACGACGAACGCGCGGCTCGAGACGCTCCAGGAGAACACGCGCTCGGCGCAGCAAGAGCTCGCCTGGTTGTCGGCGGCGTTGATTCCCGGCACCGTGGTGCTCATCGCGCTGTTCCTGCTCGTCGTGGGCCGCCCGATGCGGCAGATCGACCGCGCGATCCGCGAGCTCGGCGAGGGCGACTTCAGCCGGCCGATCACCGTGAGCGGGCCGCACGACATCGAGACGCTGGGCCGGCAGCTCGAGTGGCTGCGGCATCGCTTGAAGGAGTCCACGGACGAGAAGAACAAGTTCCTGCGCCACATGTCGCACGAGCTGAAAACCCCGCTCGCGAACATCCGCGAGGGCACCGAGCTCCTGCTCGACGGCTCCGTCGGCCAGCTCGACATCCAGCAGCAGGAAGTCACGAACATCCTGCGCGACAACGGCGTGAAGCTCCAGAAGCTCATCGAGAACCTGCTCACGTTCAGCGCGTGGCAGACGCACACGGCGGCGCTCGAGCTCTCGGAGTTCGAGCTGAAGCCCATGGTGTTCAGCGTGCTCTCGCAGCACCGGCTCGCGCTGTCGAACAAGAAGATCAAGCTCAAGCTCGCGATCGCGGCCATCAACGTGCACGCCGACGAAGGCAAGCTCAAGCTCGTCGTCGAGAACCTGCTATCGAACGCGATCAAGTTCACGCCGCACGGCGGCTCGATTCAGATCGCCGCCGGCATGCAGGGCAGCGATCTCGTCATCGAGGTCGGCGACAGCGGCCCCGGCGTGCACCCCGAGGACGGCGACCGCATCTTCGAGGCGTTCTATCAGGGCCGGCGCCCGCAGGG
>JBBIJV010000243.1:0-4373 GCA_037445815.1 Rhodospirillaceae bacterium | reverse complement strand
GGCCCGGCCGCTGTCGACGAGCACGGCGCCGTCCGTCGTCGGGAGCGCGACGACGTTCCCGCCGAGCCCCGCGATCAACGCCAGCTTGCCGGCGATGGGGCTGACCTCGGCGAAGGCGGGCCGCACGGCCGCCGCGACGGCCGCGCCGAGCGCGCCGTGCAGCACCGTCCTGCGGGAGAGCGCGCGCATCAGACGCCCGCGATCTCGCCGGTGCTGTCGGCGAAGCTCTTCATCTCGAGGCCGGCCTTGTTCAGCACCGTCAAGAGCAGGTTCGTGAGGGGCGTGTGCTCCGGGAGCTCGACCTGCTGGCCGCCCTTGAGTCGGCCGTTGGCGCCGCCGACCAGAATGTTCGGCAGGGGATAGTTGTTGTGCCGGTCGCTGTTGCTCATGTTCGAGCCGTACATGAGGAGCGAGTGGTCGAGCAGCGAGCCGTCGCCGTCCGGCGTAGCAGCGAGCTTCGCGACGAAGTCCGCGAATCGCTGCACGTGATACTTCTGGATCCGCACGAGCTTCTCGAGGCTGTCCAGCTTGTTCGCGTGGTGCGAGAGCGGGTGGAACGCCTCCGAGACGCCGATGTGGTTGTACGTGCGCTGCGTGCCTTCGGCCACCATGATGTACGACGCGACGCGCGTGAGGTTCGCCTGAAAGCTAAGCGCGATGAGATCGAACATGAGCTTGACCTGCTCGTCGAACTCGTCGAGCTCGCCGACGGGCGCGTCGGGGAGAGTGATGGCCGAAAGATCGCGCTGCTCGGCCTTCTGCACGCGGCGCTCGATCTCGCGCACTGTAGTCAGGTATTGATCGAGCAGCGCGCGATCGGACGGGCCGACTTGCTCCTGTAGCGCCGCCGTGCGGTCCGCGATGAGATCCAACAGGCTCCGCGTCTGCGCCGTGATCGCGGCGCGCTCGGCATCGGTGTCGCCTTCGCCGAAGAGCTGCGTGAAGACCTTGCGCGGGTTGAACTCCATCGGCAGCGGCGACGTGGCGTCGCGGAACGACAGCGTCGTCGAGTAGTAGCAGCCCGTGCCGGAAGGGCAGGCTGCCTGCTGCGCCGTGATCTCGGACGCCACCTCGAGCGACGGCAACGCCGTGTCCTGGCCGATGTGCTGCGCAATCATCTGGTCGATCGTCGTGGACATGCTCGCGCCCTGCGCGCGGCTGTCGGGCCGCTTGCCCGAGAGCCACGTGGCCGGCACGATCGCGTGCACGGAGTTCTCGTTGGCCTTGTTCTCGAGGTGCGAGAACGACGCGACCATGTGCTTGAAGCTCTCGAGCGGCGACAGGATCTCGCTCAGCTTGAAATTCGCGCCGGAGCCGCTCGGGTTCCAGCGGTCCATCGCCGGGCCGTGCGCCGTGTTCCACTGGATCGCGCCGTGCGGGATGTAAAAGAATCCCACGCGCAGCTTCGGCGCCGCGGCCGTTTGCGCCAGCGCCGTCGCGGCGGGGATCATCGCGTCGAGCAGCGGCAGCGCCAACGACACGCCCGCGCCTTTGAGCACCGTGCGGCGCGACAAATGCTTTTTCGTCAAAAACATCGTCTATCCCTCCCGTTGCGCGCGCTCATTCCGCGGCGCGCGCCGTAATTTCGTTCGTGTCCGTGTGCGGTACCGCCTGCATGCGGAACGCGTCGCTCGAGACGATCCCTTTCACGATGCTCGCGAACTTATAGTCGCTGCGCGCCGCGCCGCGCACGACGGCACGCACCTGCGGCATGTCGAAATACTCGAGCTCGCGCCCGAGCGCGTACATCATGAGCTTCGACGTGAGCGCCTGGACGAACTGATCCGGGCGTCGCAGCAGCACCTGCCTGAGCTCGATGGGGCCCGTCACGATCTGGCCGCTCGACAGCTCCGTCGCGGCGTCGATACGCTCGTCGGCTACGGGGTCGACGTCGCGCCACTGGCCCGTGACGGAGAAGTTCTCGAGCGCAATCCCGTACGGGTCGATGACGCCGTGGCACGCCTTGCAGTTCGGGTCCCGGCGGTGCCGCTCGAGCCGCTCGCGAACCGTTTTCGGCTTCTCGCCCTCGGGCGTGTCGAGATTCGTCTCGACGCCGGGCGGCGGCGGCGTCGGCGGTGTGTTCATGAGCTTGTCGAGCACCCAGGCGCCGCGCAGCACGGGCGACGTGCGGTCGCCGTACGAAGTGCGAAGCAGCACAGCGCCTTTGCCGAGCAGGCCGCGGCGCGCGTCGTTTGCGACGGCGACGCGGCGGAACTGCGGCCCGAGCACACCGCCCATACCGTAATGGCGCGCGAGCCGCTCGTTGACGAACGTCCAATCGGCCGTGAGCAGGTCGCGTACGTCGCGGTCGTCGAGCAGCACGCTCGTGACGAACAGCTCGATCTCCTCGGCGAAATCGTCGCGCAGCGCGTCGGTGAACTCCGGGAACAGGTTATCGTCGGGCACGACGGAGCTCAGGTCGTCGACGTTGAGCCAGTGCAGCGCGAAGCCGGTCACGAGCGAGCGTGCGCGCGGATCGGCGAGCATCCGGTCGACTTGCGCGTCGAGTACGTCCGAGTCGCCGAGCCTGCCGGCGGAGGCGAGGTCGAGCAGCTCCTGGTCGGGCCCCTGATTCCACAAGAAGAACGCGAGGCGCGAGGCGAGCTCGAAATCGTCGAGCGCGAAGGCCTCGCCCGAGTCTGCGCCGTCGGGCGTGATTGCGCGGTACAGGAAATCGGGGCTTGCGAGCACGGCCGTCACGAGCTGCTCGATGCCCGTATCGAAGCCGCCCGCTGCGCGGCCGTTCTCGTAGAACGGCATCAAACGCTGTAAATCGTCGGCGCCGGCAGGCCGGCGGAAGGCGCGCGTCGCGAGCGACGTCGCGATGCGCTCGGCGCAGCCGCGTTCCGCGGCAGGCGACTCGGGCGTGCAGATGAATATCTTCTCGCGGCTCGCCGTGCGCGAAACTCCCGTCGCGTTGAACGGCCCTTCGACCTCGATGGGGCCGAGCACCTTCGGCACGCGCATCTTGCCGTTGTAGCTGAAGCCGCCGTACGGCTGGAACCCGAAGATGTGATCTTCGGTCGCGGCGCGCGACCGCTCGATGAACGTGACGGCGATCTCGTGCACGCCGGCCTTGACCTGCACGGGGATGTTCGCGAACCGCTCCATGATCTCGGCCTTCGCCGGGGCGCCGACGCGGTTGTAGTAGTTGAGCTCTTCGCGGCCGCCCAGCGTGCCGCGGAACACCTCGGTGCGGTCGAGCAGCATGACGACGGTCTGCTCGCTCTCGAGCGCGCGCGCGTACTGTCCCTCGAACAGCTCCGTCATCGTGAAGCGGTATTCGCCGTCGGCCGGGAAGTTGTGCGTGAAACGCATCCCGCCGCGAGTGCCGAGCGGCATGCCGTCGACGTAGTCGTCCTGATCCTCTTCGGGCGGCGGCTCCGGGAAGGAGACCTTCGACACCTTCGGCTGCACCTCGCCGATGGCGAGACGCGCGATGTGGCGCGCGGCCGTCACGTACTGCTCGAGGAAAGCCGGCGAGACGCTCAACGCGGCCGCGATCTTGTCGAGGCCGTCCACCTCGATCTCGGCCGGCAGGTACTCGGCCGGGTCGATCTCGACGCCGACCAAGTCCTTGATGGCGGCCGCGTATTCGACGCGGTTCAGACGCTGGATCGGCACGTGACCCGCGTGCGGCAGCTCGGCCTCTTCGTCGATCGTGTGCTCGAGCCACGCGACGAGCGAGTCGACGCGCTCTTGGTCCGGCTGCGGATTGCCCGGCGGCGGCATGAGCCGGCCGCGCAGCTTGCGGATGGCGGCCTCGAACACCTGCGGCTCGTGCGCGACGGAGGCCGGGCCCATGCCTTCGAACGCGAGGCCGCCGGCCGCTTCCGCGTCGTTGTGACAGTCGACGCAGTAGGTCTCGATGAGCGCCCACTGCTCCTCGGGGCTCGGGCCGAGCAGGTCCGCGCGGTACGCGACGAGGGCCGCGCCGCCGACAGCCAGTACGCCGGCCGCGCCGAGGATGAGGCGGCGATCCATAAGCGACTGCTTATAAAGGAGTAGGGAAAGGCCGTCCAGCCGGCGCAGCAAATCTGTAGAAACCGCGCCGATTGTGCTCCAGTTCGCCGCCCCGGCCGGCCTGTGTTGTACGATGACGGGACGGTTTCCGGAGGCACGCCGATGCACCGCCCAGCGCCGCCATCGCTCGCCGTCCTGCTCGGGTTCGGGGCAGCCGCCGCGCTCGCGCAAAGCGGCGATCTGTCGCGCGTGACGATGCGCGTGCTCGACGACGTGCGCGGCGTCGACGCCGTCGTGGCGGCGCTCGACGCGAACGGGGGAGACGGCGAAGAGGCGGCCGAGAGCGACGGCCAAGACGCGGCTGCCGGTGACGAAGGCCGCGCCCGGCAGGTGCAGGCCGGTCATCTCCA
>JBBIJV010000242.1:0-4399 GCA_037445815.1 Rhodospirillaceae bacterium | reverse complement strand
GGCTGGCACGCGCCCGCGCTCGCGAGCGCCGCCGAGATCGCCGCGACGCTCGTGCGCTGCGGGCTCGTGATCGCCGCGGACCGCGACTTGACGGGTGAGCTCAGGCCGCGCACGCTCCGCCGAATTGCGCGCCTCGAGGCCGTCAATCGCCTGCTCCACCGGCTCGCGCCGACGGCCGCGCTCGAGGCGCTGCTCGACTCGTATCGCGGCGGCCTCGCGCTCGAGCGTCTCTATCGCGCTTCGTTGATGCGCTACCGGCTCATCCTCGCCGAGCGGCCGCCTTGACGTCTTCGTACTTGCGCTTGCCCGGCGGAAAGCGCCACCACGCCGCTGCCACGGCGAGCCCGAACAGCGTGTAAGCGGCCGTGAATACCCAGCCCGGCGCGTCGTAGAACAGAAGGCGCGTCACCCAATGCTCGATGAAGCTCGTCTCGTACGCCGCTTCGCCGGCCTGCAAGCGCAGCCAGCTCTCGAGCGTCGTCAACGGACACACGACGCCGAGCCAAGCCTGCGCGACCACGACGGCGATCGCGCCGAGATGCGCGAGGCGGAAGAGCCAGCCGTTGACGAAGCGCCAGCCGTAGAAATTGCCGGCGACGATCGCGGCGAGCCCGCCGATCACGAACAGTACGATCGCGAAATGGATCGTGAGCACGGCGTCGGCCAGAAGCTGGTATGGCATCCGCTACACCGCCCGGTGGCTCAGAAAAAATCGTAGAGTCGAACGAACCAGTCGCGAACGTCGGCATCCACCGCGACTCCGCCGTAGCCCGCGTAGAAGGCGTCGAGCGCACCAGCCGACAACTCGAATTCAGGCTTCGTTTGCAGGGCCAGCGCGATGTCGTGCCGCGGGTCGCCGGGCCCGCCGCCGGCCCAGTCGACGAGGCCAAGCTTGCCCTGCTCGTCGATCAGTACGTTGTCGAGCGCGAGATCGCCGTGGATCAGCGTGTCGCGAGCGAGCGGCGGTTGCGAACGTTCGAGCTCGGCAAGACCAGCGGCCGTCCCATCACACCATGAAAGATTCTTGCGCGCCTCGTCGACCTTCAGCGCGATCCAGGGCTCGCTTCGCCGCAGCGACTGCGGAACGGGCGAGGCATGCAGCCGCCGCACGAGCTCGCCGAGGCGGCGAAACATCGTTTTGCGCCTCGCTGGCGACGGCTGGACCGCCGCGCACATGAACGGCGAGCCGCGGAGCCGCGACATGACGAGCCAGCCGGCAATCTTCCGGCTCGTCGCGACCCCGGCGTAGCCGATCGATTCGGGAACCGGAAGTCCGCTACCCGCCAAAGCGCGCAGCACGAGATGCTCGCGCCGCAGCCAATCGAGGTAAACGGGATGCGCGCACCGTTTGACGACGACCACGCGCCCTTTCTGCTCGGCGAACGCGACGTGGGACGTCATGCCCTGGTGCGGGAACCCCAGGCGTGCCTTTGCCGGCACGTGCTCGGCGAGCGCGGGAGGCAGCTCCTCGAGATCGAAACGTCCCATCGAACCCTCACGCACCACGCGGCTGCCCAAGCAGCCGGTCGACGCACAGACGCCGCCGCTCGCGGCGCGGCTCAGTACGCCTTGGCCCACACGACGCGCTGCGGGCTCGGTTTGCCCGTGAACGGGCACGTACCGGGCTCGCTCTTCGCGAGCGGGATGCAGCGCACGGTGACGGACAAGTCGTCCTTGATCTTCTGCTCGAGCTCCACGCCGCCGGCGAAATGCGTCAGCGCGAAGCCGCCGTGGATCGGCGTCGGGGCCCCTTCAGCGGTCTGCGGGCTCTCGAAGAACTCGTAGAACTCGTCGCAGCTGTCGATGTCGTGCAAATGCTCGTCTCGGAACGCAGCGGCACGCGCGAACAAGCCCGACTGAATCGATTCGAGCGTGGCACCGATCGTCGCGACGAACTCGCTGCGTGCGATGCTCTGCTTGTCCTTCGGCGCGCGATCGCGGCGCCCCGCGAATACGGCGTCCTTGGAGATGTCGCGCGGACCGATCTCGAGGCGCACGGGCACGCCCTTCCGTACCCAGTGCCACACCTTTTCGCCGCCGCGCTCTTCTCGCTCGTCGACGAACGCGCGCACGGGCGCGCCCTCGTAGCGCTGCGCGCGCAGCTCGGCGGCCAGCTTGCGGCAGTAATCGAGCACGACGGCCTTCTCATCGTCGGAGCGGAAGATCGGAATGATGACGACGTGCTGCGGCGCGAGCTTCGGCGGCAGCACGAAGCCGTCGTCGTCGGAGTGCGTCATGATGAGCCCGCCGATGAGCCGCGTCGACACGCCCCAGCTCGTCGTCCACGCGTATTGCTGCGTGCCGTCGGCGCCCAAGAACTGGATGTTGCTCGCCCGCGCGAAGTTCTGGCCCAGGAAGTGGCTCGTTCCGGCTTGCAGCGCCTTCCTGTCCTGCATCATCGCCTCGATCGAGAACGTGCGCTCGGCGCCCGGAAAACGCTCGCCGGCCGTCTTCTCGCCCTTGATGACGGGCACGGCCATCCAGTTCTCGGCGAAGTCGGCATAGACGTCGAGCATGCGCATCGTCTCTTCGACGGCTTCCTCGCGCGTCGCGTGCGCCGTGTGCCCTTCCTGCCACAAGAACTCCGTCGTGCGCAGGAACAGCCGCGTGCGCATCTCCCAGCGCACGACGTTCGCCCACTGGTTGATCAGGAGCGGCAGGTCGCGGTAGCTCTGCACCCAGCGCGCGAACGCGTCGCCGATGATCGTCTCCGACGTCGGCCGCACGACGAGCGGCTCTTCGAGCTCGCCGGTCGGCACGAGCTTGCCTTCGGGGCCGGCCTCGAGGCGATGATGCGTGACGACTGCGCACTCCTTTGCGAAGCCTTCGACGTGCGCGGCTTCCTTCTGAAGGAACGACAGCGGGATGAACAGCGGAAAATACGCGTTCTCGTGGCCCGTGGCCTTGAACATGTCGTCGAGCGCGCGCTGCATGTTCTCCCAGAGCGAGTAGCCCCACGGGCGGATGATCATGCAGCCGCGCACCGGCGAGCTCTCGGCGAGATCGGCGCCGGCGATGACCTGCTGGTACCACTCGGCGTAGTTCTCGTCGCGCGTCGGCGTGATCGCTGTCTTCGGCTTGCTCATAAGGGCCGCAAGAATAGCCGCTCGGGCAGCGTCCAGGAAGCGCGGCCGCGGCTCAGCCCGCCGCGGCCGCCGCGAAGTCGCGTTTCGTGTCGCGCAGGATCTCGAGGATGGCGGCGCGATCGGCGGCGCTCAAGCCCGCGAAATCCTCGCTCGCGTCGGCGCCTTCGAGCACTTCGCGCAAGCGCCCGTAAAACATGGCCTTGACGTCGCTCGGCAGCGCGTCGAACGCCGGCGAGTAAATGACGTAGCTCAGCGGATAGCGAAACAGACGCCGCTCGAGGTCGAAGTCGCGCAGCGATCGACCCTGCGCGTCGCGGTTTGCTCGGCTCGTGAATTGCGCGACGAAATCCGGGCGGCCCGAGATCGGCTCCGTGTACTCGACGGCGTCGACGAACAGCATCGTGCGCAGCAGCCGCTCGACCGTCGCCTCGAGCGGATCCTCGCGCCGCTCGGGCGCCGAGCGCGCATCCCAGCTCAAGCGAGTGGTGATGTTCTGCACCTCTGTTTGGTGCTGAAGCACGAGCAGCGCCACGATGTCGCTCGTGTTCGCGAGATAAGGGCTCACGTCTACGAGCGAATCGAGCGTGTCGACGTTGCCGGCGCGGAGCTCCTCCAGCCGATCGAAGTCCTCGAGCGTCTTGATGACCACGTTGCCGAGGTGCACCTGGCTGCCGTGCCGGCCCGTCACGTACCAGCCGCCGAAGCGGTTCTTGAAGGGCGTGCGGTCCGACGTCAGGATCCAGCCCTCGTGCGAGACGAGCCCGCCCGTCGTGCCCGTGTAGCCCGAGCCCACGATGAACCGCGGCACGCCGCCGCCCGTCAGCGAGTAAGAATCGTGGCAGCTCAAGCACCGGCCGAGCTCGGCGTTGAGCTTCGGCGCCGGGGCCGCCTTCTGCTCGAGCGTGTAGAACACGGGCCCCAAATTCGGATCCAGCGCTGCGATCTCGATCGGCCCATCCTGGACGAAAGCGACGTAGACATCGTCGTTGAAGTAGATCGCGCGCGGCTTCCGCGGATTGATGAGCCGGCTCTGCAAGCTCGTCTGCGAATACACGAGCATCTGCGACGACGCGTCGATGTCGAGCGCTTCCAGCAACGACCCGAGGTACCCGCCCCTCGCGTCGTACTCGAGCGCAACCTCGCCGCGCTCGATGCGGCCGATCAGCTTCGCGACCGGGTCCGTGCGCTCGCCTGTCGTGTACGGGATAGCGGGGTATTCCCGCTCATAGCGCTCCACGGAGCCGCCGGCGGGGGCGCCGGGCGTGTAGCCCGCCAGCGGCGCCTCGTCTTCGACCGCGTCGCCGCGGTCGGAG
>JBBIJV010000241.1:0-4443 GCA_037445815.1 Rhodospirillaceae bacterium | reverse complement strand
CAGCACGGACGATATCGTCGCGGGCCTCGCGCGCGCCACGCCCGTGCGCGGCCGGCTGCGCGCCGTGCCGGGCCGCAACGGCGCCACGATCATCGACGACAGCTACAACGCGAATCCCGGCTCCGTGCGCGCGGCGCTCGATCACCTGGCCGCGCTCCGCGGCCTCAGGATCCTTGTGCTCGGTAACATGGCCGAGCTCGGCGAGACCGCGCCCGCGCTCCACAGGGAGGTTGGCGAGTACGCCCGGGGCCGCTGCGATCGCATGTTCGCGATCGGCAACCTCGCGAACGAAGCGGCCGCGGCGTTCGGTGCGGGAGCCACGCCCGTTGCCGACATCGAGGCTGCGCGCGCCGCGCTCGAGCCGCATCTTGCGAGCGACGTCACGGTGCTCGTCAAAGGGTCGCGCGTCATGGGGCTCGATCGGCTCGTGAAGACGCTCGAGAGCGACACGGCGAGGGCGAGCTAGATGTTGATCTACGCCACCGATTACCTGACCGACGTCTACTCGGGCTTCAACGTCTTCAGCTACCTGACGACGCGCGCGATCTTGGGCGCTCTGACGGCGCTCGTGCTGTCGTTCGCGTTCGGGCCGCATCTGATTCAACGCCTCCAGATGCAGCGCATCGGCCAGCAAGTGCGCGAGGTGGGCCCCGTGAGCCACTTGCCGAAGGCCGGCACGCCGACGATGGGCGGCGCGCTGATTCTGATCGCGATCGCCGTCAGCACGCTGCTCTGGGCCGACTTGACCAACCGATTCGTGCTGATCGCGCTCACCGGCACGTTGTTCTTCGGCGCGATCGGCTTCGTCGACGACTACAAGAAGGTCATGCTGCGCAACTCGAAGGGCTTGAGCGTGCGCAGCAAGTTCTTCTGGCAGATCGTCGGCGCCCTAGGCCTCGCTCTCGCGTTCTATTTCACGGCCGAGAACCCGGCCGTCGAGCGCTCGCTGTTGATTCCGTACATCCCGGGCATCGCCGTTCCGCTCGGCGCCGTCGGCTACGTGCTGTTCACGGGCGTCGTGATCGTCAGCGCGAGCAACGGCGTGAACCTGACCGACGGCCTCGACGGCCTCGCGATCATGCCGGCCGTGCTCGTCGGCGGCGCGCTCGGCGTGTTCGCGTACGCGGCCGGCAACGTCATCTATTCGAATTACCTTGGGATCCCGTACGTCGCGGGATCCGGCGAGCTCCTGGTTTTCTGTGCGGCCCTAGCTGGCGCCGGCTTGGGCTTCTTGTGGTTCAACACCTATCCCGCGCAAGTGTTCATGGGCGACATCGGTGCTCTGGCACTCGGTGCCGCTCTGGGACTCGTAGCGGTGGCGGTGCGGCAAGAACTGGTGCTGTTCATCATGGGCGGAGTCTTCGTCGTCGAATCCGTCTCAGTCATCATCCAGGTTGCCTCCTACAAGATGACCGGCCGGCGCATTTTTCGCATGGCGCCGCTCCATCATCACTTCGAGCTCAAGGGTTGGCCCGAGCCCAAAGTGATCGTGCGGTTTTGGATCATCACCGTGATCTTGGTCTTGATCGGTTTGGCGAGCTTGAAGATTCGTTGATGTCGGCGGCGGGTTTTACGCTTGGGGCCGCGCGTCGACAGATTGGCCCAGGGCGAGAACGGAAGGAATCGGCGGTGCAGGACGCCGCGGCGAAACACAGCTTGATCGTCGGGCTCGGTGCGACGGGGGTGGCCGTGGCGCGCTATTTGACGGCACGGGGCGAGCGCGTGCGCGTCATCGACAGCCGCAAAGCGCCGCCGGGTCTAGACGAGCTGCGCAAGGACTTGCCCGGCGTCGAGGTCTCGCTCGAGACGCTCGACGCGCGCTGGCTCGATGACGCGAGCCGCGTGCTGCTGTCGCCGGGTCTGCCGTACGACTTGCCGCTCGCCGTCGAGGCACGCAAGCGCGGCATCGCCGTCATCGGCGACATCGAGCTCTTCGCGCTCGCGGTCCGCGCGCCCGTCATCGCCGTCACGGGCAGCAATGGCAAGAGCACGGTCACGACGCTGGCTTCGAAGCTGCTCGAGTCGCAAGGCTTGCGGGCCCCGGCCGGCGGCAATTTGGGGCCGCCGGCGCTCGATCTGCTGCGCACCGAGGCCGACGCGTACGTGCTCGAAATCTCGAGCTTCCAGATGGAGACGACCGACAGCCTGGCGCCGGTCGCGGCCGCCGTGCTGAACGTCTCGGCCGATCATCTAGATCGCCACGGCACGCTGGAGCTCTATGCGGAGCTCAAGGAGAAGCTCCTCACGGCCGCCGAGCTCGCCGTCGTGAACGCCGACGACGCGCTCGTCGCCGCGATGGGCGCGCGCCATCCGCGCGTGGTGCCGTTCTCGGTGCGCACGCCGCTCGCCGACGGCTTTTCCATCGTGGAGAAGAACGGCGAGCGCTGGCTCGCGCGCAACCGCGAGCCGCTGCTGCGCGCGGCGGAGCTCGCGCTGCGCGGTACACACAACGAGGCGAACGCGCTCGCCGCATTGGCGCTCACCGAGGAGCTCACGACGGACCTGGACGCGGCGCTCGAGGCGCTACGCGCGTTCGCGGGATTGCCGCACCGCTGCCAGAGCGTCGTCGAACGGCGCGGCGTCACGTATGTCGACGACTCGAAGGGCACGAACGTCGGCGCGACGCTCGCGGCGCTGAACGGCTTGGCCGGCCCGCTCGTGCTGATCGCCGGAGGGGTCGCGAAGGGTCAGAGCTTCGCGCCGCTCGCGGCCGGCGCGCGCGGCAAGGTGCGTGCCGCGGTCCTGATCGGCGCGGCGGCCGGCGAGCTGGAGCACGTTCTTCAACCGGTCTGCCGGACGGTGCACGCGAGCAGCATGCCGGACGCCGTCGCGCGCGCAGCGGCGCTCGCCGAGCGCGGCGACACCGTGCTGCTGTCGCCGGCGTGTGCGAGCCAGGACATGTTTCGCGACTATCGTGACCGCGGCGAGCAGTTCGCGCGCGCCGCGCGGGAGCTGCCCGAGTGAGCGTCGCGGCCAAACCGAGCTCCGTGGCGTGCGACGGCGCGATGGTCTGCGCGCTCATCGGCTTGATCGCGCTCGGCACGATCGTCGTCGCGTCCGCGTCGGTGTCGATCGTGAGCGGCGAGCCGCTCTACTTTCTCGTGCGGCACTTGGGCGCCGTCGCGATCGGCCTTGCCGGGCTCGCGCTCGTCGCCTCGGTGCCCACGGAGCTCTGGTACCGGCTGAGCTGGCTGCTGCTCGCCGCGGCCCTGAGTCTGCTCGTCGTCGTGCTCGTGCCGGCGCTCGGAAACGAAGTCAACGGCAGCCGGCGCTGGCTCCTGGTGGGCCCCATCACTGTGCAGGCGTCGGAGCCCGCGCGCCTCTGCCTGCTGCTCTACCTCGCGAGCTACGCCGTGCGCCGCTCGACGGAGCTCGGCGCGAGCTTGAACGGCCTATTGAAACCGCTCTTCGTCGTCGTCGTGGCGGCGCTGCTGCTCTTGCTCGAGCCCGATTTCGGCGCCACCGTCGTGCTCGGCGCGACGAGCATGACGGTGCTCTTCGTCGGCGGGGCGCGGCTCCGCGATCTGTTCCTCGCCGTGCTTGCGGGCGGCGCGGCGCTGACGGCGCTCGCCTTCTCGGCCGACTACCGCGTGGTGCGGCTCATGTCGTTCCGCGATCCATGGGCGGATCCGTTCGACACGGGCTTTCAGCTGACGCAGGCGTTGATGGCGATAGGCCGCGGCGAGTGGGGCGGCGTCGGCTTGGGCGAGAGCGTGCAGAAGCTCTTCTACCTGCCCGAAGCCCACACCGATTTCGTGTTCGCGGTGCTCGTCGAGGAGCTCGGCTTCGCCGGCGCGACGCTCGTGATCGCGCTGTTCGGCGTCGTCGTCTACCGCGCAATCGTGCTCGGGCGCGAGGCCATGCTGAACGGCATGCATTTCCAAGGGCTCGTTGCGACGGGCATCGGCGTCATGATCGGATTCGAGGCGCTCGTGAACATGGGCGTCAACGTGGGGCTGCTGCCGACGAAAGGCTTGCCGTTGCCGCTGATCAGCTACGGCCGCGCGAGCACCGTCATCACGCTCGTTGCGCTCGGCTTTTTGCTGCGCATCCACCACGAGCTCTACGGCCGGCAGAAGCGCCTCGTTCAACGGGGGTACGTGCGATGAGCGCGGGACCCATCATGATCATGGCCGGGGGCACCGGTGGACACGTCTTCCCGGGTCTCGCCGTCGCGGCCGAGCTCAAGGCGCGGCAGCGTGAGGTCGTCTGGCTCGGCACGCGGCGCGGCCTGGAGGCGCGGCTCGTGCCGCAGCACGGCATCGAGATCGAGTGGATCACGATCGCCGGCGTGCGCGGCAAGGGAATCCTCGCTTGGCTGTCGGCGCCGTTTCGCCTCGGCGCGGCCGTCGTCGAGGCGCTCGGTGCGCTGCGCCGGCGGCGTCCCGCGGCCGTGCTCGGAATGGGCGGGTTCGTTGCGGGCCCGGGCGGCATCGCCGCGTG
>JBBIJV010000240.1:0-4525 GCA_037445815.1 Rhodospirillaceae bacterium | reverse complement strand
TGCGTCGCGGCGGAAGGCGGCGTCGCTGCCGCGCGCGCCGTTCGCGTCGCGGAACGCTTCGCCGGCGTCACCGCGTGTGCCGCGCGCAAAGCCTTGAGGTGAGGCCCCGGCCGCTGCGGGCCTACCGGGGCGCGTCACAAAACCGTCAGCGGCGCGCGGCTCCTCGGCGAATATCAGCGCGCCGACCGGCACGGTGAGCACGTTGTGCGCGGCCGACGTCACGAAGTACACCTGCGTCGTCATGCCGGACAGCAGCGCGCCGTCCTCGTTGTCGATGTCGAAGAGGCCCGTGTAGGTGACGACGTTGTTCGTCGTCGTCGGTGTCGGCAGGATCTGCCGCAGCGTGCTGTACCAGCGGCGATTGCCGCCGCTCAACGTGGTGAAGTACACGTCCATGCCGACCCAGAGCTTGCCGACGTCGGCTTCGGAGATCTGCGTCTCCACCGTCATCGTCTTCAAGTTCGCGATCGACATCACCGTCGGCGACTGCTGCGTGGCGTTGAGCGTCGTGCCTTCTTTCAACGCGATCGAAACGACCGTGCCGTCGATCGGCGCGAACAGGTTCGTGTACTCGAGCTGCGTCTTGTCCGTCGCGAGCGTGGCCCGGTTCTGCTCGATGGACTTGAGCTGTGCGAAGTAGCTCGCCTCGGCCGTGGCGAGGTTGTTCATCGCGGAGTCGTATTCCTGCTGGCTCGTGGCGTTTTCGGCCATGAGCCGCTCGGCGCGCGCGGCGTTCGCGCGCGCGAGCTCGAGCGCCGACAGCCGCGCTTCGAGCTGCGCTTCGGCCGACGCGATGTTCGCTTCGCTGGCCGCGACGCGGTTCGCCTGCACACGCGCGTCGATCTCGCCCAAGAGCTGTCCCGCGGTGACCTGATCGCCGACGTGCACGTGGACTTTACGGAGCTGCCCCGAAACCTGTGCGCCGACGGGCACCGTATTGCTCGGCTGCAAGCTGCCGGCCGACGCCACCGTGTTCTCGACGCTGCCGTAGGCGACGGTCGCGATCAGCGGCCGGTCGGCGTTAGCGTCTTCGGCTCGGCGCTGCCAAAAGTAGTAGCCGCCCGCCGCGACGGCCGCCACGGCGACGACGGCGACGGCTCGGGCGCGCTTGCCGCGTGCGCGACGAGGCGTCGCGGATGGCTCCACGGGGGTCTGGTTCGGCGCGGGCCGCTCGGCTGGCATTCGGCTGCCACCCATTTGGGTGTTCTGACGGGCGCAACCTTAGCCGAGAGTCGGCTCGTTTTCCTTATAGAAGAGCAAAGTAGCGGGCGCAGGGCCGCGAATATCCTCAAGAATGGTGTAGTGCCCGTGCTACGCTGGCGCCACCACCACAAGGTGGCAGCCTGCAATGGGGGGGCATTTGGGCATGGGTCGACGCGCAGCGAAGATTGGGTCGTTGTTGCTCGGGGGCATGGCCGCGGCGATCGGTGCGCCGCTCGACGCTCAGGATCCCGCCCAGTGGGGCTTTTATTCGGCGAACGCGCACGCCACGCGCTACTCGCCGCTCGCGCAGATCGACAAATCGAACGTCGGCCGCTTGCGTGTCGTCTGGCGACACCCGCAGGCCGATCCCGCGATCCTCGCCGCGAATCCCGACTTCAACTTGAACAACCGTTACATGGTCACGCCGATCTACGTCGACGGCATGCTCTATGTCCCGAACGGCTTCGGGCTCGCCGAGGCCCTCGACCCCGCGACCGGTCGAACGCTGTGGACGCAAAAGCCGCTCGTCGAAGGGCCCGAAGGCTTGCCGTCGCTGATGATCAGCAAGGGCGTCGCATACTTCGGCCGCGGCGACGAAGCGCGCATCCTGCACGTGCGTCAGCAGCACCTGTTCGCGCTGAACCCGAAGACGGGAGCGGCGATCGAGAGCTTCGGCGACGGCGGCGCCGTGGACCTGTCGACGGACGAGTTCCGCTACAAGTGGAACGGCGTGCCGGTCGTCGCCGGCGACGTCGTCGTGCTCGGCTCGTCGATGCTCGAGCAGGATTCCGCCGTCTACAAGGACGGGCCGCCCGGCTACGTTCGCGCGTTCGACGTTCGCACGGGCAAGGAGCGCTGGAAGTGGAGCCCCGTGCCGCGCGAAGGCGATCCCGCGACGGCCACGTGGAAGGACGAAGCGTGGCGCTACACGGGCGCCGGCAACGTCTGGTCGACGTTCAGCTACGACCCGGAGCTCGATTACGTCTTCGTGCCGACGACGGGCGTCACGAACGACATGTACGGCGGCCACCGGCTCGGCGACAACCTCTACGGCAGCTCCGTCGTCGCGCTGAACGCGAAGACGGGCGAGCGCGTTTGGCACTTCCAGACCGTGCATCACGATCTCTTCGACTACGACCTGCCCGCGGCGCCGATCTTGATCGACGTCACCGTCGACGGCCGGCCAATCAAGGCGCTCGCGCAGGTCACGAAGCACGGCTTTTTGTTCGTGCTCGACCGCGCCACGGGCAAGCCCGTGTGGCCTATCGAGGAACGGCCCGTGCCGAAGTCGACGGTGCCCGGCGAGGTTGCGTCGCCGACGCAGCCGCATCCGACGAAGCCGCCGCCGTACGAGCACCAGGGGCTCACGGAGAACGACCTCATCGACTTCACGCCGGAGCTGCGCGCCGAGGCGCTCGAGATCGTGAAGCGCTACGTGATCGGACCGCCGTTCACGCCGCCGTCGGTCATCGGCGAAGGGCCCGACGCGAAGCTCGGCACGATTCAGCTCGCCGGTGCCTCGGGCGGCGCGAACTGGAACGGCGGCGCGTTCGACCCCGAGACCGGTATGTTCTACGTCGGCTCGCGCACGGTTGCGTTCGTGGCCGATCTCTTCGCGCCGGATCCCGCGCGCAGCGATTTGCGCTACCGCGCCGGCATGCGCGAGATCATGAACGGGCCGCGCGGCCTGCCGCTCATGAAGCCGCCGTACGGCCGCATCACGGCCTACGATTTGAACAAAGGCGAGCAGGTGTGGATGGTGCCGAACGGCGACGGCCCGCGGAATCATCCCGCGCTCGCGGGCTTGAACCTGCCGCCGCTCGGCGACGCGACGCCGTCGGCCGTCATCGCGACGAAGACGCTGCTGTTCGTCACGCAGGCCGACAAGAGCACGCCGCGCTCGCCCGTGAACGTGGGCGGCACGAAATTCCTGGCGCTCGACAAGGCGACGGGCGAGACGCTCGCGTCGATCGAGCTCGGAGTAGGGCAGAACGGCACGCCGATGACGTACATGCACGCGGGCAAGCAGTACGTCGTCGTCGCCGTCGGCAGCACGGATTACCCGGCGGAGCTCGTCGCGCTCGCGCTGCCTTGATGGCGCTGTTGCCCTCTTGGCGGAGGTTGGCATGACCGGAGTGCTCACGATGGTTCTGCGCGCATGTCGCCGAGCCGGGCGCTCGGTGAGAGCGGCGCAGGCTTTGTGAGGAAGCGCTTGGCGCGGGTTTACGGCAACGGAGGGGCGGTCGAATGACACGCGGCGTGTGTTTGTGCGGCACGGTGCAATACGAGATCGCCGGGCCGTTTTCGTTGATGATGCACTGCCACTGCTCGATGTGCCGCAAGCATCACGGCGCGTCGTTCGCGACGTTCGTCGCGGCGCCGCACGCGGGATTTCGCTGGCTCTCGGGCGAGGAGTCGATCGGCACGTACCGCTCGTCGGAGCAGGGCCGGCGGTCGTTTTGCCGGCGCTGCGGGTCCGTGACGCCCATCTTGATGCCCGAGGCGGATCTAGCGATCGCGCCGGCCGGCAATCTCGAGGGCGAGCTCGGCGTGCGGCCCCAAATGCACGCGTTCGTCGGCTCGAAAGCCCCGTTCTACGAGATCACGGACTCGTTGCCTCAGCACGAGGCCAATCCGCCCGAGCTCGGCGGCGGCAGCGGCGTGGAGCGGCCGAGCGTGCCACGGCGTGAAGGCGTCGCCGACGGAAGCTGCCTCTGCGGTGCCGTCGCCTACGAGGTGCGCAACCCGCAGCGCATCTACAACTGCCATTGCTGGCGGTGTCGCCGCGGCCGTAGCGCCGCCCACGCGACGAATCTCTTCGCCGGCGTCGACGACTTCGCGTTCACGCGCGGCGAAGAGCTCGTGGCCGAGTACAAGGTGCCCGAGGCGCGCTTCTTCACCGTCGCGTTCTGCACGCGCTGCGGCGGCGGAGCCCCGCGCGCCGCGCGCGACCGCGGGCTCGTCAGCATCCCGTGCGGTACGCTCGATACGGACCCCGGCGTCCGGCCGATGGCGCACATCTACGTGGGGTCGAAGGCGCCGTGGTTCGACATCACGGGCGGCGTGCCGCAGCACGCGGAGATGCCGCCACCGTCTTGAGCCGAACGGCCGGTTTGCCAGGCACACTTCGAGTGATTTCGAGGATGCCCCTTGGCGGCGAGCCCGCTTCGCCGACGGACCGGCCTCGTTGCGAGCTTTGCTATGGTGAGGCCATGCGTCGTTTCACGACAGCGCTCTTGGCCTCCTGGCTCGCGGGTTGCTCCTCCGGTGGCGGCGACGATGCGCCGGCGGGCTCGCCGCCGGGCGCTGCGCCGCCTCCGGC
>JBBIJV010000239.1:0-4564 GCA_037445815.1 Rhodospirillaceae bacterium | reverse complement strand
CTGTCGCGACGACGAGCCGCGCGGGGTCCGCGTCGACGGTGGCGAGCGCGTTGCCCGCGTAAAGCGGGCGCCTGAATCGATGCGGTCCCAAGACGGCCAGCACGTCGCTCACCTGACCGACTCCGCGGAGCGCCGCTACGCGCGGCAGCAGATCCTTGCCGAACGTCGAAGCCGGCGCGAGCACGTGCGTGAACCCCTCGGCGAGGCTCGCGATCTGTGGAGCGAGCACGGCCGCAAACGGCTCCTCGTTGTGCGGCGCGTCGACGAGCACGACCTCCGTCACGCCGGCGAGGCGCGCCGCCTGAGCGGCGATCTCGGCGCCCTCGTGAGCGAGCACCGCGATGACGAGCGCTTCGGGCTTCAGGTCGAGCGCGCAGCGCACGCATTTCGCCGTGGCGAGGTCGAGCCGCCTGCCGTCGTGCTCCGCGACGACGAGCACGCGGCTCACGACAGCGCTCCGCGCGCTTCGAGCGCCGACAGGAGCTCGGCGACGTCCTTGACGCGGACGCCGGCCGCACGGGCGGGCGGCGGCGCGAAATCGTGCACGATGAACTGCGGCGTCGCATCGACGCCGAGGTCGGCAAGCGGCACGACGGCAAGCGGCTTGGTCTTGGCTTTCAAGATCTCGGGCAACCTCACGTAGCGCGGCTGGTTCAGCCTGAGATCCGTCGTGACGACGGCGGGCAGATCGACTTCGAGCGTCTCGAGGCCGGCATCGATCTCGCGTGTCACGGTCGCCACGTTGCCGGCCACGACCAGCTTCGATGCGAACGTCGCCTGCGGCCGGTCCCAGAGCGCCGCCACCATTTGCCCCGTCTGACCGTAGTCGTCGTCGACTGCCTGCTTGCCGAGCAGAACGAGCCCGGCCTGCTCGCGCACCGCGAGGGCGTGCAGCGCTCGCGCGACGGCGAGCGGCTCGAGCCCGGCAGGGGCGTCCACGCGCAGAGCGCGGTCCGCGCCCATGGCGAGACCCGTGCGCAGCTGCTGCTCTGCTTCGGCCGGGCCGACGGTCGCGAGCACGACTTGGGCAAACGCGCGGCTCTCCTTCAGCCGCTGCGCTTCCTCGATTGAGATCTCGTCGAACGGGTTGATGCTCGTCTTGAGCCCTTCCGTCGCCATGCCGCTGCCGTCGGGCTTCACGCGCACGCGCACGTTGTAATCGACGACGCGCTTGATGCCGACGAGGATCGTTTGCACGAGTGCGGCTCCGGGGGTGCGAGAAGCGGGTGTACGAAAATCTTACCATTCGGATCCGGCGCGCCCCGCCGCCTCGCTACAATGGTCCGATGGCACATCGCGATGACGCGCTCACCCGCGGCCCACTCGTCGACGTCCGTAGTTTGGCGCGCGTGCTCGGCCGCGCCGACTGGATCGTCGTCGATTGCCGCTTCACCTTGACGGACCCGCCCGCCGGACGGGCGGCATACTTGGGCGGCCACGTTCCCGGCGCGCGCTATGCGCACCTCGACGACGATCTCGCGCGCCGGCCCGGCGCGGACGAGGGCCGTCATCCGCTGCCGGATCGCGCCCGGTTCGCCTCGACGCTCGGCCGCTGGGGCATCGGACCCAGCGACACGGTCGTCGCCTATGACGATGGAAACGGGGCCATCGCAGCACGGCTTTGGTGGCTCCTCGGCTGGATCGGTCACGAGCGCCGCGCGCTGCTCGACGGGGGATTCGCGGCCTGGCAGGAGGCCGGGCTACCCGTCGAGCAAGCCACGCCGCACGTCCGCACGCGCCGTTACCGGCCGGGGCGGCCCGAGAGAGACTTGACGGTCGCGACGGGGCACATCGCCGCGGCCCAGTCCGCGGGCTGCATTCTCGTCGACGCGCGGGCCGCGCCTCGCTATAGGGGCGAGCAGGAGCCGATCGACCCGAAGGCCGGGCACGTGCCGGGAGCCGTCAATCGGCCGTTCTCCGAGAACGTGACGGCGGCGGGGCGGTTCCGCCCGGCCGCGGAGCTGCGCGAGGAGCTCGAGGGGCTGCTCGGCGGCCGGCGGCCGGACCGGCTGATCGCAATGTGCGGTTCGGGGGTCACGGCCTGCCATCTGCTGCTCGCCATGGAGGTTGCAGGCCTTCCGGGCGGCCGGCTCTATGCCGGTTCGTGGAGTGAGTGGATTCGCGACCCGGCCAGGCCCATCAAGACGGGCGCGGAGCCGTGATGCGCGCAATTGTCGGCCAATCGATTGGCCAAACGAGGCTCGGCGTGTTAAAGACAGTCCACCGGCTTGTCGGGCTCTGAAGGTAAATCCCTGTGTTGCGCCATTCCCACGACATCGAAGCGAGCAATCAGCTGAAGAACGTCCGCTACGAAATTCGCGGCAAGCTCGCTCGGCGCGCCCAGGAGCTCGAACGGCAAGGGTACGAGATCGTTCAGCTGAACATCGGCAATCCCGGCCTGTTCGGCCTGCGTACGCCGGAGACGATGCGTCTCGCGATGATCGAGAACCTCGCCTCCGCCGAAGCGTATTGCAACCAAAAAGGCATCTTCCCCGCGCGCGAGGCGGTCGTGATGCAGCAGCAGGCGCGCGGCGTCGAAGGCGTCGACGCCGAGCACGTGTTCATGGGCAACGGCGTCAGCGAGCTCATCGATCTGACGCTGCGCGGCCTCTTGAATCCCGGCGACGAAGTGTTGATCCCGAGCCCCGACTATCCGCTCTGGACGGCGGCCACCGTGCTGAACGGGGGGCGCGCCGTCTACTATCCGTGCCCCGAAGCGCAGGGCTTCAACCCCGATCCGGACGCGATCGCGAAGCTGATCACGCCGCGCACGCGCGCAATCGTCATCATCAATCCGAACAACCCGACGGGCGCCGTCTACAGCCGCGAGCGGCTCACCGCGATCGCGCGGCTCGCCGAGAAGCACAACCTCGTCGTCATGAGCGACGAGATCTACGACCAGATGCTCTACGACGGTGCGGAGTTCGTGCCGATGGCGACGCTCGTGCGCGACTCGTTGTGCGCGACGTTCAGCGGCCTGTCGAAGATTTACCGCGCGTGCGGCTATCGCGTCGGCTGGGTGTCGTTCAGCGGCGCGGTCGATCGATCCGAGCGCTACATGAGCGCGCTCGACCTCCTCGCCGCACTGCGTCTCTGTAGCAACGTGCCGGGCCAGTGGGCTGTGCAGACGGCGCTCGGCGGCTTCCAAAGCATCCAGAAATTGTGCTCGCCGGGCGGCCGGCTCTATCAATCTCGTGCGGCTATCATCAAAGGCGTAGCGGAAAGCCGGTATTTGAACCTCGTCGCACCGCGCGGATCGATGTACGCGTTCATCGGCGTCGACACGAAGAAGCTGCCTGGCTTCGACGACGAGGAGTTCGCAATGGAGCTGCTCGAGCTTGCGCACGTGCTGATCGCCCCGGGCTCGAGCTTCAATACGCCCTACCGAGATCATTTCCGCATCACGACGCTGCCCGAGGAAGCGCGGCTCGCCGAAGTGTTCCAGCGCATCGAGCACCTGCTCGAGCACATCGCAAACCGACCGCCGCGCCTCGAAACGGCCTGATGGCCGAGCTCGCGCGCGCCGTCGGCGAGCGCCAGGCCACGATCGTCGTCGCCAATGCGCTCGCTGCGCAACAGTGGGAATTTCTTCTCGCGGCGGGGGCGCTCGCGGGGACGCGCGACGCTTGGGAAACGCCGCCCCTCAAGAGCTATGCGGCGTGGCTCGATGACTTGTGGCTCGAGCATGCCGACGCGCGCGGCCCCGCGCTGACGCCGAATCAGTCGCTCGCGCTATGGCGGCGCGTGATCGCCGACTCGGCGGAAGGCAGCGAGCTGATCGGCCACGCCGGCGTCGCCGAGTGGGCGGCCGGCGCCTGGCAGCTTCTGCACCGGTGGCGCATCGACCCGGCCGCCGAGCGCGCCGCGCCGGGCCAAGTCGACTACCGCGCGTTTCTCGGCTGGTGCCGCCGCTACCGCGAGCGGCTTTCGGCCCACCGTTTCATCGATCGGGCCGAGCTCGAGGCCGTGTTGCCGCCGCGCGCGTCCGTCGAGGGACGCATCGTCGTCGCAGACCTCCTCGACGACTATCCGGCGCGCGCGAGGTTGTTCGCGCAGCTCGCAGCGCGCGGCGCCTCGATCGAGGCGCTTACGCCGCCTTCGGTCGACGGCGCGTGCTTCGCCGCGCGCCTCGCCGACGCGGCGGAAGAGCTGCGCGCGGCATTCGGGTGGGCGAAGCAGCGGCTTCTCAGAGAACCGAACGCGCGCATCGCCGTCGTCGTGCAGGCGCCGGCGCGGCGGCAGCAGGAGATCGAGCGGCTCGCCGCGGAATGGGGCGCGCCGCTCGAGGCGGACCTCTGCTGGAGTGAAGGCGGCACACTGGCGGCCGAGCCGACGCTCGGGGCGGCGCTCGACGCGCTCGCGCTCGCGGAGCGAGAGACGCCGTACGCGACGTTCGGGCGTTGGCTCAGGAGCCCGTTTTTCGCCGACGAAGGCGACGAGCGGTTCGTGCGCGCCCGGCTCGACAGCGAGCTGCGCGCGGGCCTGCGCTCGCAACTGCCGTTTCAGGCGGCGTACCGCTGCGGCGTCCGCGAGCTCTTGGCCGAGCGCGCGCCCGCTTCGGCCG
>JBBIJV010000238.1:0-4585 GCA_037445815.1 Rhodospirillaceae bacterium | reverse complement strand
CCGCGACGGCGGCGGCAGCACGCGGGGCGCGCATCCTGCCGCCCGGAGCTCCGCGGGGCGGTGACGGCGGCGCCTTCGGTGCGCGTTAGAAGCTGACGCCGAGCTCCGCGGAGAGCGTCGAGCGCATTTCGTCCGGCACGGCGAGCTCGCCGATCGCGCCGCCGTTCGGCGCACCGGCCTCGATCCACCAGCGGATGATCTCCACCTGGCGGTCCGTCAGCGGCGTCTTGCCCTCGGCCGGCATGAACTCGTCGTCGTCCGGTGGGAGTGTGATGCGGCGCAGAAGCTCGGAGAGCTCCGTGTTGCCCGCGACGACGACGCGGCCGCTCTCGCCCCCGCGCATGACGCCGGCGTACGTCGTCAAGACGAGATCGCTCTCGCGCTTGTCCTCGTTGTGGCAGCTCGCACAACGCTCGACGAGCATCGGGCCGACGACGTCGGCGAACGGATCGGCCGTCGAGACGCTCGTGATCGTGCGGCGCGGCGCGAGACCGGCGAGCGAGCGAATCGGCTGCGGCGCGTACTCGACGAGGAACGTAGAGCCGTGCGTGAGGTTCCCGCCGTAGTGGCCCGTGATCGAGACGAGCACGAGCAGCACGATCGAGGCCGGGAAGAACAACGGCTTGTAGCTCGACGCGAACTTGCCGACGCGCAGCAGCGCGACGCCCGTCGCCACGACGGCCGTGACGGTGCCGTACAACCGGTGGAGCTCGCCGGACGGGCCCGTGAAGCTGCCTTCGGCAAAGTGCATGAAGCCGAGCAGCACCGTGACGAGCCCCGATATCGCCGTGAAGACCCACAGATACGGCGAGGCGGCTTCGAGGTAGCGGAAGCGTTCCTTGCGGCTCAGGTACTCGAGCACGAACAACGCGACGATCAAGCCGATCGGCAAGTGCAGAACGAGAACGTGGAAACGGCCCAGGAAGTAAACGAAATCCATGTTCGAAGCTGCCTTTTCGCTCCAAGTTGCGAGGGCGCCTACGATATCAGCTCACGGCGCGGCTGGGAGCGCCGCTGCGCGGACTCGTCCCTTAAGACTTCACAGTGCGAACCACTCGCGGAGCCGCGCTTCGAGCGCAGGGATCTCTTGAGCCGTGCAGCGGAAGCCCACGTAGCCGTCGGGCCGAAGCAGCAGCAGCCGATCGTCGTCGCTCGCGCCGTAGCGCTCGGCGAGCGCCGGGCTCGGCGGCAGGACGCGCAGCTCGAGCACCGGTGCGAATCGGTGCACGAGCCCTTTCAGGATAGTCTGAAGCGCCGCGCCGCGCTCGGCACCCGGCTGCGTTGCTCTACCGGGGGCATCCCTGCCCGCGTCGTCGCGTGCCGGCAGCGCGAGCAGCGTGCACGACGGATGGCGCGTCGAGTCGTAGAGCGTGCGGCCGCGTCCAAGCTCGACGTCGGGCGCGCGATCGCCGACGGCCGGGCCACCTTCCGGCGGCGGCTCGGCCGACGCGCGATAAGTGTACGAGATGCCCGAGCAGCGGCCGACGACGGCAGCGAGAAATTCCGGATCGCGGATCTTGTGCGCCCGTTCGGCGATGTCTTTGCCGTGCCCCATGAAGATCTCGTGCAGCGACGACGCGGCCCAGATCACCTGCTCCGCGATCGGCCGGCGCTCGGTCTCGTACGTGTCGAGCAGCGACGCATGGGCGTGTTTCTTCACGACGAACGCTAGCTTCCAACCCAGGTTGTACGCGTCCTGCATGCAGCAGTTCATGCCCTGGCCGCCCGTCGTCGAATGAACGTGCGCCGAATCGCCGGCGAGAAACACGCGGCCCTTGCGGTACGTATGCGCGAGCCGCACGAAGCTCTGCCACTTCGAATGCCAGACCACGTCGCCGAGCGTGACGCCGTCGAAGTGCTTGTCGACGAGCCGCATGAAGCCTTGCTCCGGCGTCACGTTCGGCGCGGCCGCCTCGCCACGGTCGCTGAGCAGCAGGCGATAGAACCCGCCCGGCAGCTTCACGATCATGACGAAGTGATCGGTGCCCGCGCAGTAGTGAATGTAGTCGTCGTCGTCGGGGAAGCCGTTCAAGAACGCGTCGAGGTTCTGGAGCTGCGTGCCCTTGTAGTCGCTCTCCTCAAGCTCGACGCCGACGGCGCGGCGCACGTACGAGCTCGGGCCGTCGCAGCCGACGAGGTAGTGGCAGTGCACTTCCTCCTGCACTCCGCCGCTCTCGAGCGTCGCCGTGACGCCCGACTCGTCCTGCTTCACGTCGACGCACGTTGTGTTCCAGTCCGGCGCGACACCGTAATGCGCGCTCGTGTACTCGCGCAAATATTGCTCCGTCTCGCTCTGCCGGTGCACGAGGATGAAGTCGTAGCGCGAGTCGACCGTCGTGAAGTCGATGCCGGGACGCACCTCGCTTCGCTTGCCGGCCGCATCGACGAAATGCAGCACATAGCCCTTGTTGTGAATGCCGCGCTCGAGAAACCGGTCGACGAGCCGCCTGTCGATGCGCTCCAAGATCTCGAGCGTGCGTGCGTGCACCGTGATCGCCTTCGACGTGTCGCCGGGCTTCGGCAGCCGGTCGACGGTGCGCACGTGGATGCCGCGGCGCGCGAGCTCGAGCGTCAGCATCGTGCCGGCCGCGCCCGCGCCGACGACGAGGACCGGGACGTGACTCTTCTTCATTCCCCCTCCGCGGGCGAGTATAGCGGCCCGATCGACGCACGCCGTCGCCGAGAGGCATGATGAGGCCGTGAGTCTCGCAGACCTGCGGCTCGAAACGCCGCGCCTCCTGCTGCGTCCGACGCAGCGCGAGGACTTCGAAGCGTGGGCGGCGTTCATGGCCGATGCCGAAAGCGCGCGCTTCGTCGGCGGCGCGCAGCCGCGCTCCGTCGCGTGGCGCGGATTCCTGACGATGGCCGGCGCCTGGGAGATCCAGGGCTACGCCATGTTCTCCGTGATCGAGAAAGCGTCGGGGCGCTGGATCGGCCGCGTGGGCCCGTGGCAGCCCGAAGGCTGGCCCGGCACCGAGGTCGGCTGGGGAATCGTGCGCGACCGCTGGGGGCTCGGCTACGCGACGGAGGCGGCGGCCGCCGCGATGGATTGGGCGTTCGACGCGCTCGGCTGGACCGACATCATCCACACCATCGACGTCGAGAACGTCCCATCGCAAGCCGTCGCGCGCAAGCTCGGCGCGCGCAACCGTGGGCGCGGGCAGCTGCCTGCGCCGTACGAGCACATCGTCATCGACATCTGGGGCCAAACCAAAGACGAGTGGCTGGCGCGCCGCTCCGGCCGCTGAGCCGCGCGGTCTGCGGCTCGGCAGTCAGAGCGACGCAGGGAAGCGTGGGAATACGCGGCGCGCGTTGCCCTCGAAGATCTTCGCGCGGTCGGCCGCGGTCAGCTTCTTGTTGGCGTCGATGTAGCGCTTCGTATCGTCGAAGTGGTGGCCGGTCTCCGGGTCGATGCCGCGCACGGCGCCGACCATTTCCGACGCGAACAGGATGTTGTCGATCGGGATCACGTCGAGCAGCAGGTCGATGCCTTGCTGGTGGTAGACGCACGTGTCGAAGAAGACGTTGTTCAGCACGGATTCTTTCAGCGGCGGGCGCTTCAGCATGTCCGCCAGGCCGCGGAAGCGGCCCCAGTGATACGGCACCGCGCCGCCGCCGTGCGGGATGATGAATTTCAGGTCGGGGAAATCCTTGAAGAGATCCGACGTCATCATCTGCATGAACGCAACCGTGTCGGCCGCGAGGTAGTACGAGCCCGTCGTCTGGAAATACGGCGTGTTGCAGGCCTCGCTGACGTGGACCATCGCCGGCACTTGGAGCTCGCACATCTTCTCGTAGAGCGGATACCAGTACCGATCGGCGAGGCTCGGGCCGTTGAAGTAGCCGCCGCTCGTGTCGGGATTCAAGTTGCAGCCGACGAAGCCGAGCTGCTCGACGCAGCGCTCGAGCTCGCGCACGGACGAGTCGATCGGCGCGCCCGGCGACTGCGGCAGCTGCGCGACGCCGACGAAGTTCTTCGGATAGAGCTTCGTCAAGCGGTAGATGAGATCGTTGCAGTGCTCCGTCCACGCCTGGCTCGTCGACGCGTTGCCGATGTGATGGCCCATCCAGCTCGCGCGCGGGCTGAAGATCGTGACGTCCGTGCCGCGCTCGCGCTGGAGCTTCAGCTGCGCGCCTTCGACGCTCTCCCGCAGCTGGTCGTCGCTGATCGCGAGCGTGCCCTTTTCCGCCTGGTGCAGCGGATTGTTCTTGAGCTCCGCCTTCTGCTTGTCGCGATATTCGCCGAGCGCCTTGGGCGCCGTCGTGTAATGGCCGTGGCAGTCGATGATCATGGCTGTCGGATATTCGAAGAGGATTGACTCGAAGAGGTTACCTACTCGAAGAGATCGTTGACGACGTACGAAGCGACAGCGCGAATCTGCTCCGCAGTCAGCGCGCCGCCGAAGGCCGGCATGTTGCCGCGCCCGTCGCTGACCGTGGCGATCACGAGCGCGACGTCCTTGATCTGGTCGAGCGGCGCTCCGCCGCCGTGCCCGCCGAGACCGTTCTCGCCGTGGCAGACGACGCAGGCGTTCGTGAAGACCTCGGCGCCGAGCATGGGGAGAGCCGGCGACGCGGAGGCGCC
>JBBIJV010000237.1:0-4611 GCA_037445815.1 Rhodospirillaceae bacterium | reverse complement strand
CCGCCCGGCCCGACTGGTCCTACGGGGCCATCCCCGACCGGCCCTACGGGGCCGCCGGGGCCGAACGGACCTCCTGGCCCTCCGGGGCCGCCGGGGCCGAGCATCGCATACCCAGCTTCGTCAGGCACCGACCAAAACCCAATCGGCGGTGGCGCACAAGCGACGCTGACGTTCCGATCCGATGGAACGTGGGACATCATCGGCGCTGCTTCGGGAACACTCGCGAGCGGCACGTGGATCAACACCTCGCCGGGCGGCGGCGATTATTCCGTCAAGTTCGCGCAGGTCAGTGGCACGGCCGTGAGCGGCACGCTCAACACGTGGTTGTCGCTGTCGACCAATCGCTCCGTGGCGCTCGTCTTGGGCGGCTCGGGGTCGATCTTTGCCGTCGTCAACGTCGAGGTGCGCTTCGCCGGCGGGCCGGCGCTCGAGAGCAAGAACTTCACCCTGGGAGCTGAATCGCTATGAGATCGCTATTCCTGCTTACGCTCTTTGGGCTCGCCGCGTGCGAGCCGCAAACTCCGGTCGTCTCTCAACTCACCGACACCGTCACGGTGCGTGTGCATTACGTCGACGCCGCGACGATGGCGGCCGCGGCGCGCGCGGCCGGCGACCCGGTCATCGACCGCGACGGCTACACGGTGCTGCGTGGGGCGGGGGAGAACTGGACCTGCGACGTGTATCTCGCTCCGCCGCGCGCGCTCGGCGACGCCACGGCGATGCTGATCGGGCACGAGTTTTTGCACTGTCTCTATGGCGCATACCACCGCTAGGGGGTAAAGTGGCGCACCGGCACAACAAGTAGTAGGGCAATGAGCGCCGCGTACTCGTTCAGCCCGCCGGAGCGTCCCTGCTTCCCGCCGTTCGTCCAGTGGCGGGGCGAGCAGCCTTTCCTTTCCCCACCGGAATGCCGCGAGCTGATCGCAATCGGCAACGCCGGCACGCTCATCTACGGCACGATCGGCAACGGCACCAACGACGGCTTCAAGCTCGACAAGGGCTACCGCTGCGTGCGCACCCGCGCGCTTTACCCCGAGGCCGGCGGGGTCGGGTGGCTCTATGAGCGGATCCGCAAGCTCGTGCTGCCGGCCAATGCCGATCACTACCGCTTCGACTTGACCGGCATCGAGCAGGGGATCCAGTTTCTGCGCTACGACGCCCCCGACGCTACGAAAGGCGAGGTCGAGCCGGGGCATTACAAGTGGCATCAGGACTTCGGCGGCGGGGCTTCGAGCCTGCGCAAGCTGTCCCTCGTCGTACAGCTCTCCGACCCGGCCGACTACGACGGCTGCGAGCTGCGGCTCTTTACCGACTGCGATTTCACGCCTCACGGCGACGGCTTCCCACTCAAGGCCCAAGGCGACGCGGTGCTCTTCCCCGCCTGGACCCCGCACATGGTCACGCCAATCACGCGCGGCACGCGCTACGCGCTTGCGGCGTGGATTTGTGGGCCGCAGCTGCGATAGGAGGCAGTGATGGCGATCAGTCCTGGCGTGAAAAGAGCGACCATTCTCGGCACGCTCGCCACCGCTGCTACTGCGGTGTGGGCCTTCTCGGGGCGTGTGCATGACGTCGTCGCCCGCCACGTCGATCGCTACTTTTTCTCCACCGCCGAGGCACAGACGCTGCTCTCGGAGGTCAAGCAAGCAGCGGAGACGGCGAAGAAAGCCGCCGACATCGCGTCCGACACCGCGGACCAGCTGCTGCGCTACATGCAGCGGCAGGAGCTGAAAGAGGAGCGGGCGCTGCTCGATCGGCTGCGCGGGGAGCTGGCCGACACGGAGCTGTGGGAATCGCAAAACGGCGCGAACGCCCTCTCGCGCGCGCGAAAGGCGGACTTGATCGGGCGCATCGACGCGACGCTCGCGCGAATCCGCTGCCTCGAAAACCCCAACGTCGTGGGGTGCTGAGTGCGCCAGCGGCTCTACAGCCCGTACCAAACGCTCGCGGCGCTCTACGGCACGACCGAGGTCGCCGGCGCGCGCGACAACCCGCTCATCCTCGCGATGCTGCAAACCGATGCGAAGTGGCCCGAGCACGACGAGGTGCCGTGGTGCGCGGCGGCCATGAATTTCGTGTGCAAGCTGTGGAATCTGCCGCGCACGCGCACGCTGGCGGCGCGCGACTGGCTGAAAGTCGGCGAGCCGGTGCGCTTGGCCGACGCCGAGCCCGGCTTCGACGTGGTCGTGCTCGCGCGCGGCACCGGGGTGCAGCCGGGACCCGAGGTATTCGACGCGCCGGGGCACGTCGGCTTTTACGCCGGCCTCGAGGGCGTGAACGTGCTCGTGCTCGGCGGCAATCAGGGGAACTCGATCTCGATCGAGCCTTACAACGTCAACCGTGTGCTCGGCGTGCGGAGGCTCGCCTGATGGAGAGTGAGATTGAGGTCGTCGTCGATTGGACCGTCGGCTGGGCCAAGGTGTCGTGGGCCTTGCTGTTCGCCGCGATGGTGGGACTTGAGGCATACACCTTGTGGTGGAACCACAAGCACCCCGGGCATAAGCGGGCGAACCTCACGGCGTACGTCTCGGCGTTCTTCCGTGCCGGGGATCGGCGGCTCAAATGGAGCGTCGGCCCCGCGGTGCTGATCGCGCTGTTCGTGTACTTCCTCGGCCATTTTCTACATTGGTGGGACTAAGGAGATACTTATGCTCAAGAACATCAAGATGTTGCTGTCGATCCGGGCGTGGCTGAAAAGCCGTACCCTCAATTTCGCCGCGGTGCTCGGACTCTTGGCCACGCTCGATCTCACGACGCCGCTGCCGATCGTGCAGGTCGTGCTCGATTTTATGACCAACACATTCGGCATCATGCAGTCAACCGCCGTCGCGTGGTTGCTTGCGGTCAAGGCGCTCGCCGACGCCGTGCTGCGCGCCAAGACCGACAGGGCACTGCCGGACAAGTAAGATGCGGCTCGCGTCCTACGGCCCGGGGAGGTTTCGGCCGAAGGCGCTCGGCAGCGACGACGCGCGGGTGAAAACCGCCTCGTCGCTGCTCGCTTCGTGGGGTCGTCGCAAAGCGCTTGCGTTGAAAGGCCCCGATCGCATAATCGCGCGCGAGGAGATCCCCGATGGCAACGACTGCCGAGCACCTGAAGGAGCTGTTGCCAGCGGCTGAGCAGCCGCCCAACCTGCTACCGAATCTCCCGGCCCAGCCGGGGGTACAGACGACCGCCGCGCCGCAGCAGGCGGAGTTGATGAGCGCGCCGCGCTCCGCGGCCTCGAGCACAGTCTCGGCCCAGGAGACGACCTCGGGGCAGCTGCGCGAGCTGCTCGGCGCGAACAGCCCGTATATCCGCCAGGCCGAGGGCGCGGCGACGCGCTACGCGGCGGCGCGCGGACTCCAGAATTCGAGCATCGCGGCACAGGCGGGGCGGAAAGCGGCCATCGACGCGGCGCTGCCGATCGCCAGCGCCGACGCCGGGGTGTTCGAGCGGCGCGAGCTGGCCCGCCTCGGCACCGAGAACTCGCTCACGCTCGCGCGCGAGCAGGGCGACATCACCTCGCGGCTGCAACAGGAAGGGGCGACGCAGGAACTCGCGCGGCTCGCGGCCGCCGGCGACGTCGAAGCGCGGCTGCAACTCGACCGCCACCGCCAGTCGCTCGAGCAGCTCGCGGCGCAGGGCGACCAAAACGCGCGTCTGCAACTGGAACGGCACAACCAGCTG
The DNA here is from genome assembly GCA_037445815.1 of Rhodospirillaceae bacterium. Taxonomy (GTDB): domain Bacteria; phylum Pseudomonadota; class Gammaproteobacteria; order Steroidobacterales; family Rariloculaceae; genus FEN-1219. The sequence goes on along the minus strand of JBBIJV010000237.1, from coordinate 944 downwards.
CTCGCCGAAATCCAGGCGCAGGGCGGTGTGCAGCTCCAGCTCCAAGAGCGCGAGATCGCCAATCGGCAGTGGCTCGCGCAGTTCGACGCCACGACGCAAAAGGAGCTACAAGCGCTCGACCTCGCCACGCGCGAGCGGATGCAGGCCGCGGGCTTCACTCAAGAGCAGGTGATGCAGGAGCTGCAAGCGGCCAACCAGCGCTGGCTCGCGCAGTTCGACGCCGAGACGCGCGAGCGGCTCCAAGGGCTCGACGCCGACGTGCGCCGCGACATGCAACGGCTCGACATCCAGGCGCAGGAGCGCATCGCTGCGCTCAACGTCGGAGCCTCGAGCCGCAACGATGCCGCGCGCATGGCGACCTCGATGGAGCTGGCCTACTCCGCCATGCTCGAGACGATCATGAACAACCCGGACATCCCCGCCGACGCGCGTCAAATCTACATGGATCACGCGAACGCGATCCGGGAGAGCAACATGGCGCTCGTCGAGCAGCTGTTCGCGATCGACTTGGAGTGGTAGCCGATGCCTGAGCTGATGCCCTCGCGTACGATCACGTCGGACGTGGCCGACCGCTTGCAGTCGCTCTACGACCAGCACGCGATGATGGGCCAGGACCCGGGCTGGGAGGTGCCGCAGGTCGGTGCGGACGCCACCGAGTACCTGACGAATCTCTACTACCGCGACCCAACGCTCGCGACCGAACTCGCCGAGAGCAGCGGGTTCAGCCGCGACGAGTTCCTCGGTCACGTGCGCCAGGTCGACCAGGCCGCGCAGGCGCGGCGCGCCAGCGGCTTCAACCCGCTCCAGCGCACCCTGAGCGAGATCGGCGAGAAAACCGAGCCACTCGCCAAGATCGCGCTCGTCGTCGGCACGGCGATTGCCGGCGGCTTCGCGGCGGCCGGAGCCGGTGGGACGGGCGGCGCGGCCGGCGGCGCGGCGGGCAC
>JBBIJV010000236.1:0-4644 GCA_037445815.1 Rhodospirillaceae bacterium | reverse complement strand
GTGTCCTACGCTCGCTGCTCCAGCATTCGATCTCGTGGGCTCGAGGAGACCGAAGGGAAATGCAAAGAAGCCGTAGCGCATTTGCGGTGCTCGCGCTCGCCGGGCTCTTGCCGAACGTGGCCGGCGCCGACGAGCCTGCCGACGCTGCGCAGATCATCGCCGAGCGGCAAGCGCTCATGACCGAGCTGGAAATTCTGATGCGCCCGCTCGATTCGTTTACGGCGGGCGAACCGCACGACCAAGCGGAGCTCAGAGCGGCGGCGGCCACGATCGCCCAAGAGCTGCGAACGCTGCCGAAGCTCTTCCCGCCGGCCACGGACCTCTACGATCCCGCGGCAGCGGCTCCCCTCACGCTGGCGTTGCCGTCGATCTGGCAGAGCTTCTCGACGTTCACGGCGCTCGCCGAGAGCGCAGCGGCCGCGGCCGCAAGAGTGTCCGCCGCGACCGATGCGGACGAGCTGCGCGCCGCCGCTGCGGCATTGCGAGCGGCCTGCGACGCGTGCCACGCCCCGTTTCTTCGGCCCTATCGACCGTCGACCGTCGGCAGCGAAGACCTGGAGTTCGACTTCGACGCCGTGTTCCGGGACGACGACGCCGCGAAGGAGAACGCCGACACGCGCTGACCGGGTGGGGCTGCGAAGAGCACGGCGCGCGCACGGCGGCCGGGTTCGATGGGCATCTCGCGAAGCCCGCAGATATCGGCTTGCTGGCAGGCGGATAGCCGACCGGTGAGAAGCCGTCCTCCGCACGCGCCGCCCGCACTACCATAGGCGCAGTGCAACCGAGCCCGGCAACGACACGCTGTGAGCGCCCGGCCGTTCTGCGGCCCCGGCCCAGCACGAGCGTGCCTGCCGCGCGCGATGGTTTGCGCACGAGGAGCGCGCCGCCGTGACCGAAAACCCCATCCGCGGCTTCGCGCCGGTCAACTCGCCGCTGCTCACGGACCTCTACCAGCTGACGATGCTCCAGGCGTATTTCGACCGCGGCATGTACGCGCCTGCCGTGTTCGAGCTGTTCGTGCGCAAGCTGCCCGAGGGGCGCAATTTTTTGGTCGCGGCGGGGCTCGAGCAAGCGTTGCAGTATCTGACAAGCCTGTCGTTCGGCGCGCAGGACCTCGCGGACCTCGCCGAGACGCGGCTTTTTTCCTCCGGGTTTCTCGACTGGCTCGGCGAGCTGCGTTTCACGGGCGACGTGGACGCCCTTCCGGAAGGCACGATCTTCTTTCCGAACGAGCCGCTGCTGCGCGTGACGGCCCCTCTGCCCGAGGCGCAGCTCGTCGAAAGCCGCCTCCTGAACATCTTGCACTTCCAAACGTTGATCGCCTCGAAGGCCGCGCGCTGCGTGCTCGCGGCGCCCGGCAAGACGCTCGTGGACTTCGGCATGCGGCGCGCCCACGGTAGCGAGGCCGCGGCTTTCGCGGCGCGCGCCAGCTACCTCGTCGGCTTCGCGGGAACCGCAACGGTGATCGCGCGGCCGGCGTTCGGGATACCGCTCTTCGGCACGATGGCGCACTCGTTCGTGCAGGCGCACGACAGCGAGTCCGAGGCGTTCGAGCACTTCGCCCGCTCGCACCGCGGCCCCATCGTGCTGCTGATCGATACCTACGACACGTTGACCGCGGCGCGGCGCGTCGTGGACCTCGCGCGGCGGTTGCCGGACAAACGGGTCGCCTCGGTGCGCTTGGACAGCGGCGATCTGGGCGAGCTGGCGCGCGAGGTCAGGAAGATATTCGACGACGCGGGCTGCCGCGAGATCCGGATTTTCGCAAGCGGCGGCCTCGACGAGCGCGGCATCGCCGCCCTCGTCGCGAGCGGCGCACCGATCGACGGCTACGGCGTCGGCACGAGCCTCGACGTGTCCGAGGATCATCCGGCGCTCGACTGTGTCTACAAGCTGCAAGAGTACGACGGGCGGCCGCGCCGCAAGCGATCGGCCGGCAAGGAGACGTGGCCGGGACGCAAGCAGGTGTACCGCCATTACCACGCAGATGGGCGCTTCGACCGCGACGTCCTCGCACTCGCGGACGAGCCGCAGGGCGGCGAGCCCTTGCTCGTACCCGCGATCCGCGGCGGCAAGCTGCTCGGCGCGGCGCCCGACGTCGACGCGATTCGCGAGCACGTGCGTCTCGGCCTTACCAAGCTGCCGCCGCGCCTGACGGCGCTCGACCGGCGCGCCGAGTACCGCGTCGAGATTTCGGGCGGAGTGGCCGCGCTCGCGCGGCGTGTGGACGAAGCGTTCCGCTGACGGGCTAAGGAGGGTGGGTCCATGATCGATCGGATGCATTCGGCGTTGCTCATCATCGACGTTCAGAACGACTTCTTGCCGGGCGGCGCGCTCGCGATCGGCCACGGCAACTTGATCCTCGAGCCGCTGCGCGAGCTGCTCGAGGCGCGCGTCTTCGACGTCGTCGTCGCAACGCAAGATTGGCACCCGCCGAACCACGTTTCGTTCGCGAGCCATCATGCCGGCCGCCGCCCGTTCGAGGCGATCACGCTGCACGGCCGCGACCAAACGCTATGGCCGGACCACTGCATCGCGGGCTCGCCGGGCGCGGCGCTGCACCCCGCCCTCCCGTGGCGCTACGTGCGCGCGATCATCCGCAAAGGAACGGATCCGGCCGTCGACTCGTACAGCGGTTTTCGCAACAACTGGAGCGTCGACGGCGAGCGGCCGCCGACGGGGCTCGCCGGCTATCTGCGCGAGCTCGAAATCCGGGAGGTGTACGTGTGCGGGCTCGCGCGCGACGTCTGCGTGAAGTGGACCGCCGAGGACGCGGCCGAGCTCGGCTTCGAGACGACGGTGCTCTGGGACCTCACGCGTCCCGTGGATCCGGCCAGCGATTCGCCGGTCGCCGCGGCGCTCGCGGCGGCAGGCGTGCGGATCGCCGACGCCGCGGACGTGGCGTGAGCACGAAGGCCAGCCGCGTCAGCTGCGCTCCAGCATGTTCCAGAGCGCGCGCTCGTCGAGCTCGCGCTGCTCGCGCTTCGCCTCGGCGGCTCGGGCCTCGCGCGCGCCGTCGGCGATGAGCTTGTCGAGCGACTTGGTGCGCCGGCGCGAATCGCGCCAGCGCTCGGCTTCGAGCCGGTGGCTTTCGACGGCGCGCTCGAGCTCCGCTTCGCGCGCGGCCACGAGCTCGGAGAGCCGCGCCAAGAACGCGCGCTCGTTCTGCCAACGCAGTGCGTCGGCGGGATCGTCGGCGAGCGCCGCGCGCCGCCGATATTCCGCGAGATAGCCGCGCAGCTGCTCCAGCTCTTTCTCCTTCGCGGCGAGCGCGCGCGTGCTGGCCGCGAGCCTTCGCGCAGCTTCCGTTTCTACTTTCTCGGCGTAATCGGCCAGCGGCTCCAAACGTGCGGCTCTGTTCATTGCTTGACCTCACGCGCTCGTTCCGTGTCGAACAGCGCTTTCAATGCCGTGAAACTCTGGGCGAACGAGATCGACTCGTTGCCGTCCTGCTGGAGAAACTTCTCGATCGCGGGCCAATAGTGGATGGCTTCGTCGACGCGCGGGTCGCTGCCCTTCGCGTACGCGCCGATCGTGATCAGGTCCCGATTCTGCGCATACGCCGCGTTCAGCTGCCGGAACCGCCGGATCAACTGCTGTTGCTCGGGCGAGGTGATCAGCGGCATCAGACGGCTGATCGATGCTTCGATGTCGATCGCGGGATAGAGGCCCGTCTCGGCGATCTTGCGCGACAGCACTATGTGGCCGTCGAGCACGGCGCGCGCCGCGTCGGCCACCGGATCGTTCGGATCGTCGCCTTCCGTGAGCACGGTGTAGAACGCCGTGATCGAGCCGCCGCGCGGGCCGCCGTTGCCGGCGCGCTCGACGAGCTGCGGCAGCTTCGCGAACACGGAGACGGGATAGCCCTTCGTCACCGGCGGCTCGCCGATCGCGAGCGCGATCTCGCGCTGCGCCTGCGCCACGCGCGTCAGCGAATCCATGAGCAAGAGCACATTCTTGCCGTGGTCGCGGAAGTACTCGGCGATGCTCGTCGCGAGCAGCGCGCTGTGAATACGCACGAGCGGCGGCCGGTCGGCCGGCGTCGCGATGATGACGGCGCGCTTGCGCGTCTCGCGCGTCAGGTATTGCGAGACGAAATCCTGCACTTCGCGGCCGCGCTCGCCTATCAAGCCCACGACGATGACGTCGGCCGTCGTGAAACGCGTCATCATGCCGAGCAGTACGCTCTTGCCGACGCCGCTGCCGGCGAAGAGCCCGAGGCGTTGGCCCCGGCCGACGGTCAAGAGCGCGTTGATCGAACGCACGCCGACGTCGAGCGGGTCGCGAATCGGCTTTCGATCGAGCGGATTCAGCGGCCGCGGCGTCAAGCGGATGCGGTCCTCGCAGCGCAGCGCGCCTAAGCCGTCGAGCGGTTGTCCCGCGCCGTCGAGCACGCGGCCGAGCAAACCCGGCCCCGCGAATGCCTCGAACACCTTGCCGCTGGGGATCACGCGTGCACCCGGCGTGAGATTGCCGGCCTCGTCGGTCGCGACCAGCAGCAGCGAGCCGCCCGAGAAACCGACGACCTCGGCCTCGACCGTGCGGCCGTCCGCATCGGCGACCACGCAGCGGCTGCCGACCGGCGCCTCGCAGCCTTCGGCCTCGAGCGTCATGCCCGTGACGCGGCGCAGCACGCCGTGCGCC
>JBBIJV010000235.1:0-4696 GCA_037445815.1 Rhodospirillaceae bacterium | reverse complement strand
GGCCGTCGAGGAGCGCCACGGCCTTTTCGCCGCCGAACCGCACCGAGCGCCCGCCCGCGAGCACGAGTCCGACGACGGAGCCCGGCTCGCCCCTCACGGCCACGGCCGCGCGAGCTCGTCGACGAGGTCGGCAACGGCTTCGACGTCGTCGAGGTGCGCGAACGGCAGCGCGAGACCCGCCGGCCGCGTGTCGCCGACGAACCCGACGATGCGCGGATCGTTCGGGTGGAGCAGCGGCTTGCCGACGGCCGCGCGGTGCACTTCGATCTTCGGGTGATCGGCCGACTTGTAGCCTTCGACGATGACGAGATCCACGGGAGACAAGCGCGCGACGAGCTCGCGAAGCGTCGCCTCCGGCTCGCCCTTGCCCTCGTGCATGAGCGCCCAGCGCCGCGCGCTCGAGACGAGCACCTCGCGCGCGCCTGCGAGCCGGTGCGTGTGCGAGTCCTTGCCGGGCTGGTCGACGTCGAAGCCGTGGTGCGCGTGCTTGATCGTCGAGACGCTGCGGCCGCGCGCGATCAACGCCGGCAGAAGCTTATTGAGCAGCGTCGTCTTGCCGCTGCCGCTGAAGCCCGCGAGCCCGATCAGGCGCACGCTATTTAACGGCCTCCGCGACCTCGAGCTCGCGTTTCCGCGACGGCGTGCGTACGGGCTCGACGCGCGCGGCGCAGTACTTGAACTCCGGAATCTTGCCGAACGGATCGAGCTTCGGATTCGTGAGCCGGTTCGCGGGGCTCTCGGCGAAGCAGAACGGCATGAACACCATGCCCTCGGCCACCTCGCGGTCGGCACGCAAGATGGCATCGAGCGTGCCGCGGCGCGTTTCGACCGTGATGCGGTCGCCGGGTTGCATGCCGCGCTTCGCGATGTCGCGCGGGTTCATCGCCGCGATGCCGACGGGCTCGATCGCGTCGAGCACGCCGGCGCGACGCGTCATAGCGCCCGTGTGCCAGTGCTCGAGGAGCCGGCCTGTCGTCAAGACCATCGGGTACTCGGCGTCGGGCACCTCGTCGGGCGGCAGCAGGTCGGCGGGCACGATCTTGCCGCGGCCGTCGGCCGTCGGGAAACCCTCCGTGAACGCGATCTCCTCGCCGGGGCGGTCCGGAGCCTTCGCGGGATAGATCACGGAGTCCTCGCGATCGATGCGCTCCCACGAGATGTTCTTCAGCGACGGCATGGTCGCGGCCATCTCGGCATAAACGTCCGAAACGCGCTCGTACTTCCAGTCGAGGCCGATGCGCTTCGCGATCTCCACGATGAGCTCCCAGTCCTGGCGCGCCTCGCCGGGCAGATCGAGCGCGGGACGGCCCATCTGAATCTGGCGATTCGTGTTCGTGTACGTGCCGATCTTCTCGGCGTGCGCGGACGCCGGCAGCACCACGTCAGCGTACCACGCCGTCTCCGTGAGAAAGATGTCCTGCACGACGAGGTGCTCGAGCTTCGCGAGCGCCGCACGCGCGTGGTCCTGATCGGGATCCGACATGGCGGGGTTCTCGCCCATGATGTACATGCCGCGGATCTCGCCCGCGTGCACGGCGTCCATGATCTCGACGACCGTGAGGCCGCGCTTCGGATCGAGCGTCTGGCCCCAGAAATTCTCGTACCAGCCGCGGATGTCCTCCTTCTCGACGGACTTGTAGTCCGGGAAGTACATCGGGATGAGCCCCGCGTCGGAGGCGCCCTGCACGTTGTTCTGCCCGCGCAGCGGGTGCAGCCCCGTGCCGGGCCGGCCGATCTGGCCCGTGATCAGCGCGAGTGCGATCAAGCAGCGCGCATTGTCCGTGCCGTGCGTGTGCTGCGAGATGCCCATGCCCCAGAAGATGATCGACGCCTTCGACTTCGCATAGGTCCGCGCGACGTCGCGCAGCACCTCGGGCGCGATGCCGACGACGTCGCTCATCGCTTCGGGCGAAAACTCCTCGACCTTCTTCTTCAGCGCCTCGAAGCCCGTGACGTGCTCGCGAATGTACGCCTCGTCGTAGAGCTTCTCCTCGATGATCGTGTGCAGCAGCGAGTTCAGGAGCGCGACGTCGCTGCCGGCCTTGAACTTGAGCGCGTGAGTCGCGTGGCGCATGAGGTCTTGCCCGCGCGGGTCCATGACGATCAGCTTCGCGCCGCGCTTCGCGGCCTGCTTGAAGAACGTGGCCGCGACGGGGTGGTTCACCGTGGGCCGCGCGCCGATGACGATGATGCACTCGGCGTCCATGGCCGCGTTGAACGGCGCCGACACGGCGCCCGAGCCGATGCCCTCCATGAGCGCCGCGACCGACGACGCGTGGCAGAGCCGCGTGCAGTGATCGACGTTGTTCGTCTCGAAGCCCGTACGCACGAGCTTCTGGAACAGGTACGCCTCCTCGTTCGAGCCCTTCGCCGAGCCGAAGCCCGACAGCGCCTTGCCGCCGTGCTCGTCCAAGATCTTCTTGAGGCCCGCTGCCGCACGCGTCAGCGCCTCTTCCCAGGTCGCCTCGCGGAACACGTCGAAGCGCTCGGCGTACGGCTTCGTGGAATCCACGTCGCGCGGCGCGTCGTCGCGGCGGATCAGCGGCTTCGTCAAGCGCTCCGGCGAAGACACGTAGTCGTAACCAAAGCGTCCTTTGACGCAGAGCCGATTCTGGTTTGCGTAGCCGTTGCGGCCGTCGACCTGCACGATGCGGTTGTCCTTGACGGCCACGGCCGTCTGGCAGCCGACGCCGCAGAACGGACACAGCGTGTTCACGACCTTGTCGAACTTCTGCACCGCGCGCTTCGTGTGCGATGCGTCCATGAGCGACTTCTCGAACAGCGCGCCGGTCGGGCACGCTTGGACGCACTCGCCGCACGTGACGCACGTAGAGCGCCCCATCGGGTCGTGGATGTCGAACACGGGAACCGTGCGATGGGCGCGCAGCCCCATGCCGATGACGTCGTTGACCTGCACCTCGCGGCACGCGCGCATACACGCGTTGCACGAGATGCAGGCATCGAGGTTCACGGCGATCGCGGGGTTCGAGAGGTCGAGCTCCGCCGGCTCGTGACCGTTGGCGAACTTCGAGCGATACCGCGTGCTGCCCGTGATGCCCATCGACGACGCCCATTGCCAGAACGGCGCCTGGTTGTCGGGGCCGTCGTCGCGCGGGCGCATGTTGCTTGCCAGCAGCTCGAACACCATCGCGCGCGATTTCACGGCGCGCTGCGACTGCGTCTCCACCTCCATGCCGTTGGTCGGCTTGCGGATGCACGAGGCCGTCAGCACGCGCTCGCCCTTGACCTCGACCATGCAGGCGCGGCAATTGCCGTCGACGCGATAGCCGGGCAGGTCCACGTGACAGAGGTGCGGAATCTTCGTGCCTTCGCGCTTCGCGACGTCCCAGATCGTCTCGCCGGGACGCGCAGCGACTTCCTTGCCGTCGAGCTTGAAAACGATTCGATCCGTCATTTTGGAGAAGCCTTCCGAAACAGCGTCAGGAGATGGTTGACCGGATTCGGCGCGGCTTGGCCGAGGCCGCAAATCGACGCGTCGCGCATGACCGTCTCCAGGTCGCGCAGCGCGGTCTCGTTCAATGCGCCCTTGGTCTCGAGCAACGCCACCATTTTATCCGTCCCTTCGCGGCAAGGCGTACACTGGCCGCAGCTTTCGTGCCGGAAGAACTTGAGCAGGTTGACGACGGCGGCTTTGACGTCGTCTTTGTCGGAGAACACCACGACGGCGTGCGAGCCGACGAATGCGCCAAATTTGGCCAATTCGCCGCCGAAATCGAGTGGAATATCGCCCATCGTCGCCGGCAGGATGCCGCCCGACGCGCCGCCCGGCAGATAGGCCGTGAACGTGTGGCCGTCCAACATGCCGCCGCAGAGCTCAATGAGCTCGCGCACCGTGACGCCGGCCGGCGCCTGGACCACGCCGGGCTTCTTGACGCGCCCCGATACCGACCACGACCGCGGTCCAGGATGGCCGTCGCGCCCCTGCTTCGCGAACCACTCCGGGCCGCGTTGCAGGATGTCGCGGATCCACCAGAGCGTCTCGACGTTCTGGTTCAGCGTCGGACGGCCGAAGATGCCCACCTCGGCGATGTACGGCGGCCGATTGCGCGGCAAGCCGCGCTTGCCCTCGATGCTCTCGATCATCGCGCTCTCTTCGCCGCAGATGTAGGCCCCCGCGCCGCGGCGAAGCTCGATGAAGCCGGCCGGCACAATGCCGGCCGCTTCGAGCGCCGCGATCTCGCGGCGCAGGATCTCGAGCACACCGGGATACTCGTTCCGCATGTAGAAATAGATACGCTGCGCTTCGACGCAGTGCGCCGCGACCAGCGCGCCTTCGAGCGTGCGGTGCGGATCGCGCTCGAGAAACCAGCGATCCTTGAACGTGCCGGGCTCGCCCTCGTCGCCGTTGATCGACATCAAGCGCGGCCCGGGATACGAGCGGACGAACTGCCATTTCTTGCCGGGCGGAAAGCCTGCGCCGCCCAAGCCGCGCAGGCCCGAGGCCTGGAGCGTCTCGATGATCGCCTCGGGCGTGAGCTTGCCCGAGCGCACCTGCTCGTAGAGCGTGTAGCCGCCGCCCCTGCGGTACTCGTCGAGCGCCGCGTACTTCGGCACCTCGACGCCCGTGCGCCGCTCGCGCACGTCGCGCAGCAAGCTCTCGACGGTGGCGTTCTCGACCTCGCGGTCGCCGACGCGCGCGGCCGGCGCGCCGGCACACCGGCCGACGCACGCCGAG
>JBBIJV010000234.1:0-4795 GCA_037445815.1 Rhodospirillaceae bacterium | reverse complement strand
ACCGGCCGACGCACGCCGCGCGGACGACGCGCACCTGCGCGGGATCGACGCTCGCGGTCAACGTGTCTATCAAGCGGTCCGCGCCGGCGATCATGCAGCTGATCGACTCGCAGACGCGAACCGTCAGAGGCGCAGGCTTCGGCTCACCCTCCTTGACGACGTCGAAATGGTCATAGAACGACGCCACTTCGTACACCTCGGCCTGCGACAGCCGCATTTCCTCGGCCAGCGCGCGCAAGTGCCGCGCTTCGAGGCAGCCGTACTCGTCCTGGATCAGGTGCAGATGTTCGATCAAGAGATCGCGGCGCCGCGCTCGCGGCGCGAGCGCGGCGATTCTGGTCTCATCGGAAATCCCTCTCCCTGCTCGAGGCGGCGGTGGGGTTAGAGCAGCGAGGCATATGTCAGACAGTCCACCATTTGTCCAGGTTCGACGCGCGTGACGTTCTCGCCGAGCTCGACCACGCCGTCGGTGTCGACGAGCGAGGATAGCAGCCCTGCCCCTTCGCGCGGAAATTTGGCGGCCGCGAGCACGCCGTCCGAGCCTCGGCGCAGGTACACGCGCACGTACTCGCGGCGCGCGGGCTTCTTGCGGTACGAGAACGTCGCGCGCACGGGCACGGGCGGCGGGGCCGACCATTGCGCGCCGGCCAGCGCCAAGATCGCAGGGCGCGCGACCTTCGCGAACGTCACGAAGCTCGCAACGGGGTTGCCGGGCAGCCCCACGAACGGGGTGCCGTCGATGACGCCCATCGCGACGGGCCGTCCCGGCTTCATCGCGATTCGCCAGAACACGAGCGTGCCCGCCTTCTCGATGGCGGTCTTGACGTAATCGCCCTCGCCCGTCGACACGCCGCCGGAGCTCAAGATCAAATCGTGCGACTTTGCAGCCGCCGTGAGCAGTGTTGCGATCTCGGTGCTGTCGTCGCGGCGAATACCGAGATCGCTGACCACGCAGCCGAGCCGCTTCAGCATCGCGACCAGCATGATGCGGTTCGAGTCGAAGACTTGCGTTTCGCGCCGCACCGTGCCGGGCTCCGCAATCTCGTCGCCGTTCGAGAACACGGCCACTTTCACACGCCGGCGCACGCGGAGCTCCGTGAGGCCCAGCGCAGCGGCGGCCGCTACGTCCTGCGGCCGCAGCTGGCGTTTCGCCGGCACCACGATGGCTCCCGGCGCGACGTCCTCTCCGGCGGGCCGCACGTTTGCGCCGCGCTCGAGCCCTACCGGCAGCAGCGCGAGCCCGGCGGCGTCGACGCGCACGTCTTCCTGCATGAACACCGTATCTGCGCCGGCCGGCATCGGCGCGCCCGTGAAGATGCGAACGGCTTCGCCGGGCGCAATGGACGCGAGTGCAGCCGCGGCGCCGGCTTGCAATCGGCCGGCGACGCGAAAGAGCCGCGGTGCGTCGGACGGCACGTCGTCGCCGCGCACGGCGTACCCGTCGACGGCCGAGTTCGTGAACGGCGGCAGCGGGAACGTGGCGACCAGGTCCTCGGCCAGCACGCGGCCGTCGGCGTCGGCGAGCGCCACCGTCTCGATCGCCTCGACGGCGCTGAAGCGCGCCGCGATGGCCGCAACGGCATCCTCGATCGAGAGAACGCTCTCACCCGTCGCGAAGCAGTCCGGCGAAAGCTGAGCCATCGTCAGGCCACTCCGACGATGCGGTCGGGCCGGCTGTAGACATTGAAGCGGTCCGACTTCAAGAATCCGACGAGCGTGATGCCGAACTCGCGCGCAAGCTCCACGGCGAGCGACGACGGCGCGCCGACGGCCGCGACGAGGGGGCAGCCCGCCATCTTGGCTTTCTGCATGAGCTCGAAGCTCGCGCGGCCGCTCACGATGATGCCGTTACGGCTGAGCGGCACTTCGCCGCGCTTCAGCGCGTAGCCGATCAACTTGTCGAGCGCGTTGTGCCGGCCGACGTCCTCGCGCAGCGCTTCGATCGTGCCCTCCGCGTCGAACAGCCCCGACGCGTGCAGCCCGCCCGTCTGCTCGAAGACGGCTTGCTGGCCTTTGAGCGCCGCCGGCAGTCGGCCGAGTGCCTCTCCGCTCATGCGAAAGTCCACGGCGCCGACGTCGTATCGGCCTTGCACGGCCACGGCGTCGATCGACGCCTTGCCGCAGACGCCGCAGCTCGACGTCATGTAGAAATTCCGCTCTAGCCGCTTGAAGTCGACGGGAACACCGGGCTTGAGCTCGACGCGCACTACGTTGATCAAGCCGTCGGCGGCGCGCTGCCCGCGCGCGACCACTTCCTGCACGTCGGCGCCGGAGCGGATGATGCCTTCGGTGAACAGGAAGCCGACCGCGAGATCCTCGTCGTGGCCCGGCGTGCGCATCGTGATCGAGACGGGCTCTTCGGCGCGGCTGCCGTCGCGGCGCGAGTAGCCGAGACGAATCTCGAACGGCTCCTCCGTGGCGACGAAATCGGGATCGTCGACCGCGCCGAGCTCGCCGCCGCGGAAGCGGCGCACGTCGAGCCGCCGAATCGATTGTTCGCTCCTGCTATTCAAGCGCCGGCCTTTCGTCCGTTTCCAAGACGATCTGTAGCACCTTGCCGCCGCCGACGGGCTGGCTGCCTTCGACGGAGATCTCGCCGGGCCGCCGCCAGAGCTCCAACCGCGCCTTCGGCAGAAACACGATCAAGGCGCCGTCGGCGTACGAAGCCGTGACGGCGCCCGTCGGACGCACCTCGATGCCGTAGCGCAGGCTCTGCTCCGACGAGAAGCGGACCGTATCCTCGACCTTGCCCTGTTCGGCAAGCTTCGCGAGCTCGGTCTTCGACAGTTGCAAGCGAAGGGAATTGCCGCGGATTCTGAGCTTCATTCGAGTCTGGCCCGCAAGGAGGGCGCATTTTAGCAGCGGAAGTCCGCACGGCGGCTTTGCCTCAAGCGGCGCGAGACCGCCGATGTGCGGGCCGCCCGGCCCAGACCGACTCCGGTTTGTCATATAATCGCGCGCTGTGACGTGGTGGCGCCCAAGCAACGGCGCCTTACGGTAGGGGTAGAGCCGGGAGTTGTATGACGGAAGAAGTGGGTATCAGCGGCTTTTCCGTATACGTGCCGCCCTACCGCGTCGACCTCGAGTCGTGGTGTCGTTGGACCAACAATGTCTGGGACAAGACGCGCGCCGTCGTCGGTCACAGCTTCCGCATGCGCGGGCCTGCGCAAAGCGTTTATACGATGGCGGCGACGGCCGTCATGCGGCTCATCGACCGCTACCGCATCGACCCGGCCCGCGTCGGCTTCCTGGGGCTCGGCACGGAGTCGAGCACGGACAACTCGGCCGGCGCCGTCATCGTCAAGGGCATGCTCGACGAAGGGCTCGCGGCGAGCGGCCGGCCGCCGCTGTCGCGGCACTGCGAGGTTCCCGAGGTCAAGCACGCCTGCTTGGGCGGCGTTTACGCGCTGAAGCATGCGCTGCGCTATCTGGCGCTCGAGAGAGGAGACCGGTGCGCAATCGTCGTGAGCGCCGATATCGCCGAATATGCCCGCGGCAGCTCCGGCGAGCCCACGCAAGGCGCCGGCGCCGTCGCGATGCTCGTCGAGCGCAACCCGAAGCTGCTCACCGTGCACCTCGAGCACATCGGCAGCGCTTCGTCGTACCGCGCGGTCGACTTCCGCAAGCCGGTATTGCGCAACATCATTCGCGGCAAGCTGAACTGCCACTTCCAGGACTTGCCGGTGTTCAACGGCAAGTACTCGACCACCTGCTACCTCGACGAGACGCTGCACGCCCTGAACGACATGGCGCGGCGCATGGGCTGCGAGCCGTCGGCCTACTACCGCGAGCTCGCCGCGATTTTCATGCACCGGCCGTACCACCGCATGCCCGAGCAGTCGTTTGCCATGAGCTACCTGTTCGGCCTCGCGCAGGACGGCAGCCGCGGCTTGGCCGAGCTCGCGCACCATTGCGAGCGCGCGAAGATGTCCGTCGACCGCGTGCTCGAGGAAATGCGCTCGCAGCCGAACATCCTCCAGCTCGTGAAGGACGGCAACATCGACGCCGACGCGTATCCGCTCAGCATCCAGTTGCTCAAGGAGTTTCGCGGCAGCGAAGAGTTCGGCGCGCTCGTCGCCGCAAAAATGTCGCTCGGCTCCGAGCGAATGAAGGACATCGGCAACGTCTACTGCGCCGCACTGCCGGCCTGGATTGCGGCCGGGCTCGAGGACGCTTACGAGCGCGGCGTGGACTTGGACGCGCGCAAGGTGCTCGCCGTCGGCTACGGCAGCGGCGACGCGGCCGAGGCGATACCGATGACGGTGTCGCGCGGCTGGCGCGATGCCGCGGCGAAGATCGGTTTCTCGGCCGCGCTCGAGCCTTATCAGGATCTCACACAGGCGCAATACGAGAGCCTGCACGACACCGGCACGGCCAAAGGCCTGCACGACCCCGAGCAAGGGTTTGTGATTCAGTCGATCGGCAGCAGCGCCAACCCGAAGTTCAGCGACGAAGGCATCGAGTACTACCGCTTCGTGCGCTGACGCGCGGCAAGCGCGCCTTCCAAGCTTCGTTTCGCCGCCCGCGAGCCGACACCGCTGTGGCGCCGCACGGCACGGGCTCTTTTTTGGTTCACCGCGCCTCGGCCGAACCTATCCAATCCGCCAGAACCTCCGGTGTGGGACTTGCCATACCGACGCGTTCAATCCCCGCACTCAAAGAGGAATGGCCATGAACAACAAAGGAACGAGACTCGGCACTCGGTGCGGCGTGCTGTCGACAGCAAAAGGACCAGCAACAACAAGAAGAAGGGCGAGGGTAACCGTAAGAACGGCAATCCTTACCTCGCCTGGGC
>JBBIJV010000233.1:0-4855 GCA_037445815.1 Rhodospirillaceae bacterium | reverse complement strand
GTCAGCGAGCCGCGTCCGGCGCCGACGATTCCGGAGCCGGAGCCCGAAGCTCCGCCTGCGCCGGAGACGCTCGGCTTCGGCTTGAACGTGATGCATGTCTCGGAGGCCGACGCGAGCGCGGCCGTGCTCGTGCTGCGCGACGGCGGCCGCAGAGAAGTGTCGCCGTTCACGTGGTGGACCGTGGACGGCACGGCGTCGGCCGGAAGCGATTTCGCGCGGCTCGAGCCGCGCGTCGAACGTTTCGCCCGTGGCGAGCAGAACCGAACCATCTACGTGCCGATCGTCGGCGACCGCAGCGCCGAGGGCCCCGAGATCTTCTACGTGCGCGTCGTCGCGGGCGAGTCCCGCAACGAAAACGGGCCCATCGCCGAGATCGAGGTCGTCATCGACGACGACGATTAGCGCGCCACCATGGCGACATTCCGCGAGACGGCACCGCCTGCCGTTGCCGGCGCGGCGAGCGGCTCGGCGTGACAGGCTACGCGTCGATCTCGAGCGCGGTGTCCGTTTCGACGCCGGCGTAGTACACCCAAACGTTCTCGTCCCCCGTGAGCAGCTCGACGTACTTCGGGTGCACGAACAGCGATTCGCGGCCGGCATTCAGCTCCTTCAGCACGCCGATGTCCGCGAGCGCCTTCAAGTAGACCGAGGCCGTCTGCCGTTTCGCGAGCCCGGCATCGACGACGTTCGCGATGCGGCAATACGGCTGCTTGAACAAGAGCTCGACGAGCTCCCACGTGTAGATCTTCGGCAGCCGGCGGTGGATGAACTCGCCTGTGTGCCGCATCAGATCGCGGATCGCCTTGATCTTCTCCGTCGTCCAGCCGCACGTATGCTCGATGCTGTCGAGCATGAACATGATCCAAGGCGCCCAGCCTTGCTTCGTCGTCACCTCGAGCAACAGCCGGTAGTAGTCCGCCTTGTTGCGGATGATGTAGCGGCTCAAATAAAGGATCGGCGTGTCGAGCAATCCTTGCTGCACGAGATAGAGTATGTTCAGCACGCGCCCCGTGCGGCCGTTGCCGTCCGGGAACGGGTGGATCGCTTCGAACTGATAGTGCTGCACGGCGCAGCGAATCAGCGGGTCGAGCTCGTCGTGCGCCGCGAGAAAGCGCTCCCAGTTCGCGAGCTTCTCTTGGATCACGTCCTTGCCCGCGGGCGGCGTGTAGATGACGGCGCCCGTCGCCGTGTTGCGCAGCGTCGTGCCCGGCTTCGAGCGCAGCTCGAGCGCTTCGCCTTTGATCGTGCGGCACACGTCGATCGCGGTTTCCACGGTGAGCCGGCCTCTCTGCACCTTGCGCACGCCCTCGAACAGCGCGCGCCGATAGCGCAGCGCCTCTTTCGTAGCGGGGTCCGCGGCGCGGTTCTCCGGCGCATCGACGAACTCGAGCAGCTTGTCCGTCGTCGTGACGATGTTCTCGATCTCGGAGCTCGCCTGCGCTTCGAGCAGCGGCAGCGCGTTCACGAGCACGGAGGCGTTCGGGATCAGCTCGGCCGCCTGCTTGAGCTCGGCCAGCGCGACGCGCGCGCCGATGCACTTTTTCAGGATCGGCGCCGTCTCGATCAGCTCGAGCGGCGGCGGCAGCGGCGGCAGGTCGTTATGCGGAGTCGACGCGTCGAACGGCATAGGTACGAAATCTCCCCGGTCGTCGACAGATGCGGTCGATGCGTCGAAGCCATCAACATGAGGCCTTATGTGTCGAAAATCACGCCGAATTTCGACATATGGCTTCGATGTGTCGATCGAATCGACGAGAGCCACGCATATGTCGATAAACGGCCGGTTTTTCGACATATCGGACCTGTCGATGCTGTCGACACGGATTATGCAACATGTCGAAAAATCTCGGGAATTTCGACACGTGAGTATAGGCCGCGCCGCCCAGGGCGTTCCGTGACGCACGTCTCCGTGCGGCCGACGACCGCCCATGTCGTCAAGGGGCCTATCGGCGCCAGAGTCTCTCGTCGAACGAGTACGGCTCCCGGTGTAGGGCGAGACGACCGAACTGCGGGTGCGCCGCATTCAGCACGTAGTTCGACTCGCGCGGCACGAGCACGGACGGCACGACGAGCGCCAGCGTGCCGGCCTCCTCCACCCACCGGCGGCCGACGCTTTGGCTGACGTCGAGCGAGCGCGGGGGCCGGTCCTCGTCGAGCCGCGTGACACGCACGCGCGCCGGCAACTCGATCGAACAAAGCTCGAGGCGCATCGACCGCGCCTCGAGCGTGAGGTGAACGAACGCTTCGAGCACGGCAAGCGACCGCGACTCCGACGCGTATACGACGGGGACGCCGGGCGGGTTCCAGCGCCCGCCGTACAGGCGTGCTCCCTCGCCCGAGAGTGCCTCGGCGCCGCGCTCGCGGCGCACCAGCCGATAGACGACCGTCACGTATACACACCGAAATCGATTCGGCGCAGCAGCGTCTCGACTTCGTCGGCGCCCGCTTGCGTCACCAGCAAGTCGAGCGGCACGGCGCCGCCGAGCGCAGGCTGAGCGCGGCGCAGCCATTGCATCGCATGGTCGGCGCCTTCGAGCACTTCCTCGGCGACGGCCACGATCTTCGATAGCCGGTAGAGACGATCGCTCGTCGCAGGGTCGAGCTTCGTGCGCGCGGCGCGCGCCCGCCGCAGCGTTGCCTCGCCTATGCCGAGCAGACGCGCTAGCTCGCCGTCCGTCAATGCGGCGTGCTGCTTGACGCCGTCGACGGCGCTGAAATCGAGGCCCTCGAGAATCCGCTCATGCCAACGGCCGGCCTCGCGCATTTCGTGCTTCGGCCGCTCGCCGAGCAGGGTCGACAAGCGTCGGCCATAGGTGCGCTTTGAACCGCTCATTTGAGCGTCACGATACGCTCATTTGGTCGCGCCGAGAAGCGCTCCTATTCCGAGCGGATGAACGACGCAACGGCGTCGCGCACGGCTTGATCGTCGTCGACGCCGCCGTGCGTCGTCGCGCGCGTCGCGGCCGACGAGGCGTCCCACATCCCGCCGGGGCAGCGCAGCTGGCGGACGTTCGCGCTCCAGCGCTGCGTCACGAGCGCGGGCACGAGGTGCTTCTCCATGCCGAGCAGCGGCGTCTCCTCGTGGTCCTCGAACGAGCGCGAGACGAGGTACAGCAGCGAATGGCCGTACGGCTTGCACGTGTCGTCGCCCCTTTCGGCCGCGTCCGTCAGATTCGCGATGAAGAGGCGAATGCCGCGCTGCTCGATCGAGCGGCCGAGCAGCTCGTCGAACAGGTCGAGACGCACGGCCGGCGCCATCAGCGAGATCGACGCCACGGCGAGCCCGTGCCGCAGAGCGCGCGCGCCCAAGTGGCTGTGCACGATCGCGCCGGCCGAATGCCCGATCAGGTGCAGGCGCACGTTCGGCAGCGCCGACCGCACGGCGCGATCGCGGAACAGATCGAACAGCTGCACGACGCCGGCTTCGTCGTGGCCCGTGAGCGCAGCCGCGTTCTGCTTCATTTCGGCCCACATGCGGCCGCCCGGGAAGCGCGCGAGGCCCTCGAGGCGCTCGTCCTTCCACTCCTTGAACCGCTCCTTGAATCGCGCCCACCGGCCGCCGGCCACGGTGATCTCCGCCTCGCCGCGCGTGACGTCCTCGAACATGTTGCGCAGCGTCTGCACGGCGCCCGTCTCCCACATCAAGAAGATCGGGAAGATCCTGTGCGTGTAGAGATGTGGGATCCACGCGCGCGCCGTCGCGGCTGCGGAGTCCTCGTCGGTGAGGCCGCCGTGCGCGTAAATCGCGATGTCCATCGTGTCGTTCTTGGCGATCTTCCAGCGGTCGCGCGCCACGGGCAGGTGATTCGTGAGCAGCGCCTTCAAGTCGTCGAAGGTGGTGCGGAAGCGCCCGCGCTGGCTCAGCCGGCCTTCGTTCTCGAGGTTCACGACGAACGGCGAGATCTCGTGATCGGCCAGCATCTCGTTCGTCGAGACGACGGCCACGTCGCGGCCCGCGCGCCGCTCTACGCGCAGCGACGGCGAATCGGCCACCTCCTGATGCTCGACCGTGACGGCGCCGAGCTGCACGACCCAGCAGTCCATCGCGTTGCGCAGCCAGTCCTCGTACGGCAGCACGCCGAACCCGCCGAGGCCCCATTCCGCGCCCCACGAGTTCTGCACGATGAAGCCCTTGCGCGTGTACCCGACGATCGCGAACGCATGGCCTTGATCCGCGGAGCCGCGCGCGGCCGCGATGACGGGCAGCAGGTTCGGGTCGGCGGGCGGCCGCGTGCGCTTCTCGCCGTAGAGCGCATCCCACCCTTCGTGCGTGAGCGCGCTCGCGAGCACGGCGCCGGCTTCCTGAATCGCGACATGCATGTCGCGCACGTTCCTGGGCTCGATGCGGTAGTACGCGCCCATCGGCCGCTTCACGGCGTCGAGCCACCAGTCCTTCGACGGCACGTTGCTCGCCGGCGGCATGTCGAGCGTCTTCCAGAGCTGCTCGCGGCTCGCGCCGTGCTTCGCCCAGCCCTTCAGCGCTCCGCGCAGCGACGAGCCGCTGTCTTCCGTCTCGTCCTCGGCCCATTCGTCGTAGCGCCGCGCCATGCTGTAGAGCATGAAGCCCGAGATGTCCTCGGGCTGCCGCGTCGGCGCGCGGACGAGCAGGTTCTCGACGACGGCCGCGAGCGCGAATCCCGTGCACGCGTTCGTGTCGCCTTGCTGCTTCGCCTTGCGCGGCGACTTTTGCCAGAGCACGTCGGGCGGCGCCACGGCGATGCTCGGCCGATACTCCCAATCGCGCAGGTCGACGGCGTCGGGCCGCACGTTGCGCTTGTGCGGCTTGCGCCGGCGCAGCGAGCGCACGGGCTCGAACGCCGGGCGCCCCGGCGGAAGCCCGTCGACGGCGCGCGGC
>JBBIJV010000232.1:0-4932 GCA_037445815.1 Rhodospirillaceae bacterium | reverse complement strand
CCAGGACGGGCTCGTGTCCGACGGCGCGGTGATCGTGATGACGGCCTTCGGGACCGGCTTCACGTGGGGCGCGTCGGTGCTGCGCTGGCGGTGGCTCAGGACGAGAGTGCGCTTCTGCGGGTTGATGTGGACGTGCACCCAGCCGTGACAGGGCGGCACGACGGCCCGGCGCCTGCGCCCGTCGCGGAGCCCGTAACGGCGAGCGTCGAGGACTGCATCGAGGCGCCGAAGGATCAGCACGCGATCGCCGGCACCGCGGTCGGCGCCGTCGTCGGCGGCGCGCTCGGCAAGGAGATCGGCGACAGCGATCTGTCGACGGCCGCCGGTGCGGCCGCCGGCGCGTTCATCGGCCGCCGCCTCCAGAAGCGCATGCAAGAGAATCGCGCCGAGCGGCAGGCCGCGGAGGTCGCCGAGACGGGTTGCGCTCCGGGCAGCTCGCAGTAAGCCCAAGCTAGGCGCGGCGGCCGGCAGCTCGCCGGAGGTGCCCGGCCGCCGCGCCCTGAATTTCCTGTCAGTCCGAAGCCAGCGCCTCCTCGACGACGGATCGATCGATGAGCCGAGCGAGCTCGTCCCGGCTGCGCGGCACGCGATCGCGTTCCCGGGCAACCCAGACTTCTTCCTCCTCGAGCACGTCCAGCATGTCGGGGACGATCCGCACGGGGAATTCCATCTCGGGCCATCCCCAGGAGATTTCCTCGACGGTGAAGCCCGTGACGCTCGACACGTGCGGCCAGTGAGCTTCGGCGTCGTTCTTCAGCGCTTCGCTCGCCTCCGCGACTGCGCGGACGAAAGCCACGATCGAGCGCCGCTGGTCCGGGTGCGCAAGGTCCGGCGCTCGGGCGTGGAGGTTGAATACCTCGCGGTATACGCTGCGGTCCTGGAACACGACGGCATCGCTGCCCAAGGCACGAATCGCATCTTCGGGCTCCGGTTCCCAGATGGATATGGCGTCCACGTCGCCGTGCGCGAGCGCGTCCGACATCTGGGCAATGCCGGTCTGATCGCCCTGCGCGGGCGGCAAGCTCACGATGACGACGTCGTCCTCCGTCAAGCCCACGGTGCGCAACATCGCCACGAGGAAATAGTTGGCCGACGTGTTGCGCGGCAGCATGACGCGCTTGCCTTTCAGATCGGCCAGCGTTTCGATGCCGGCGGAACGCCGCGCGACGAGCCGATAGAAGCTCTCCGTCACGGTCATGATGATGCGCAGGTCGGGATTCGTCAGCGACTCGCGCAGCAGCTGCGTCTCGGCGTTCGTGGCGAGGTCGGCCTCGCCGGACGTGATGCGCGTGACGCCGCCTTCGCCGACCGAGATCGGCTCCGGATAGAAGCGATTCGCCGCCACCAACACGGGCGACAGCTCGATCCAGTAGCTGCCGGATACGCGGATCGGAGCGAGCGCCGCGGCCGACGACGCGTGCGACCCGGGCGCCTGCGGCGCTTCCGGCGGATCCGCCGGCGCGCAGCCATGCAACGAGAACGCGGCAATGCCTAGCGCGACGAGCCTTCTATGCACGGAATGGCTCCGCTCGAGCAGCGCGTCGAGGATAGCCGGGCATGGCGGGTCGACGCACGGGCAAAGTGCCTCGATGGTCGAGCGCCGATCGACTCAGTCCGGCGGCGTTTCGAGCGCGGTGCCGAGCGAGCTCAAGTCGAGGCGGCCGTGCTGGTTCCGCAGCTCGACTGTCGCATCCTCGTTGACGAGCCAGACCTCGGCTGCGCCTGCCGCGAGATAGGCGGCCGTTCTTTGCTGCATCTCCGGCTCGCTGTTCGACGGGGAAAGCAGTTGCGTTCATGGCGGAGCGGATCGATCGTGCGA
Source organism: Rhodospirillaceae bacterium (assembly GCA_037445815.1). Classification (GTDB taxonomy): domain Bacteria; phylum Pseudomonadota; class Gammaproteobacteria; order Steroidobacterales; family Rariloculaceae; genus FEN-1219. Next base: position 3,113 of record JBBIJV010000232.1, on the reverse strand, counting down.
GGCACCGAACCAGCTTAGGCGCGCCCGCGCCGCCGCCGCAAGCAAGGACATGCTGGAAAGCGGCCCGAAAAGCCGCGCCCGATGCGGCGCGCGCGCTGCGCATCGTTGTCGCGTTCGAGCAAGAAGCCGTCGCGTTTTCGTGGCACACGACAGTGCTACGCCGGCACTCTTTCGAACGAGGGCTCAGGCGTGGCGAATTCGGCGGTTAATTATCGTGGAGCGGGGACCGCCAGCGCCGTCTCGCTCGAAGTGCTGCTCGTACGTCGAGCGCTACCCGGACGGCGGCCGCGTGCCGACGCCGTGGTACAACCTGATCGTGCCGTTCGTGAAAGCCGGCGCCGTCTTGCTCGGCGGCCGTCCGCCCCGGCGGCGGCAACCACTCAGCGGAACAGTTGCGGCGCGAGCTTCGCGAGATACTCGCGCCAGTTGATCCAGGTGTGGCCGCCGGCCGACTCCTCGTAGACAACCTCGAAGCCGTGCTTCTCGAGCATCGCGACCGTCGCTCTCGTCGTGTCGAGCAGGAAGTCGTCTTTGCCGGTCGAGAACCAGACGAGCTTAAGCCCGCGCTTTGAGGCCGCGTCGTCGAGCGCGGCGCGATGCGCGTTCTCCCAGTCGGCGTTGGCGCCGATGCCGAACACGCCGGAGCTGAACACGCCGATGTAGGCATAGCTCGCGAGGTCGCCGAAGGCGATGTCGAGCGTTTGGGCGCCGCCCATCGAAAGCCCCGCTATCGCCGTGGAGGCACGGTCCGTGCGAACGCGATACGTGCGCTCGACGTAAGGCTTGATGTCGACGTCGAAGTCGCGGACAAAGTCCGCCATGTTCAGGCCGCCCACGCCGCCGCCGAAGCGCGTCGTGTGGCCGTCCGGCATCACGACGATCATCGCTCGCGCGTCGCCGGCGGCGATGAGGTTGTCGACGATGAAACCGGCGCGCCCGACAGTCGACCAGGAGTCGTCGCTGTCGAAGGCGCCGTGCAGCAAGTAGAGCACGGGATACGCGTCGCGGCTTCGCTCGTAGCCCGGCGGCGTATACACGTGCATGCGCCGCGTGCGGCCGAGCGCCGTGGAGTAGTAGTACACCTCGGCCACGGCGCCGTGCGCAACGCGCTGCGTGTCCATGAACGGCGCGCCGGGCACGTAGAACAAGCTCCAGGCGTTGCCGTTCGACTCGCTCGTGGCCGGGTTGCTCGGATCGTTCGTCGGCACACCGTCGACGGCGAAGCGGTAGCGGTAGGCGCCGGCCGCGAGCGCCGGCAGCTTCACGGCGAAGACGCCGTCGCTCCCTTTCACGAGCGGCAGGCCGCCTTGCATGGGTACGCCGGGGATGTCGCCGCCGCTGACGAGCTCGACGCGCTCGGCGTAGGGCGCCCGCAGGCGCAACGTCACGTCGCGGTTCGCGGCGATCTCCGGCGAGACGACGGGCGAGGCCTCCGCCGGAGATTGCGCCGCGCCGGGTGCCGCCGCGACTGCGACGAACAGGCAAGCCAACGTGAGAAACGTCCTCGACTCGTTCGGCATTTCTCGATCTCCCGGCGGTGCCCGCGCGGCCCCCGCGTCACCGCTTCAGGCTTTGGTACGAATAGCGCGTGAAGCTCTCGGGGTTCATGAAGCCTTGGCCCCAGGTGGCGTCGAACTCGGCGGTCGGCTGCGCGGCCACGACCTCGTCCTCGCTCATGCCGCGCTCGATCAGCGCCTGGATTCTGCCGCGCACCGTCACGAGCATGTCGTGGAAGCGCTGTAGATCGGCGCGATTCGCAAGCGCGCCGTGGCCCGGGATGATCTTCGTGCTCGCGTCGCTGCGCGACAGCACGGCATCGGCCGCCGCGATGAAGCCGTCGATCGAGCCGCGGCTGCTCACGTCGATGAACGGATACACGTCTTTCATGTACGTGTCGCCGGTATGAATGACGTTCGCGTTCGTGAAATGCACGATCGAGTCGCCGTCCGTGTGCGCGTTCGCGACGTGGATGATCTGGACGACGTCGCCGTTCAAGTGGAACGTCGTGCGCGTCGGGAACGTTACGGCAGGGCGCGCCTCGACGGGCGAAGGCGGCACGCGGTTGTTGAACGCCGCCATGAACTGCTCCGTGCTCATGCGCGTGAGCACGTTGTCGTGCGCGATGATCAGCGCGCCGGCGCGGCCGAGCGGCTCGTTGCCGCCCGTGTGGTCGCCATGCCAGTGCGTGTTGATCACGTATTTGACGTCGCTGCCGCCGGCGGCGCGTACGGCCGCGAGGATCTTCGCGTTCAACGGCGCGTATTGCGTGTCGACGAGCACCGAGCCGTCCGCGCCCGTCGACAGCGCGATGTTGCCGCCGGAGCCGACCAGCATGAAGAGATTCGGCGTGAGCCGCTGCGTCTCGATTCGAACGGCCGAGAAGTCCTGCTCTTGCGCAAGGGCGGGCGTTATGAACAGCACCGCCGCGGAACCGAGCGCCAACTTTCTGAGCACGCCGCCACCCCCCTTGGTTTTCTCGCGAAGCGGCATCATATCGCTGCGGCGCCGCGGGGCACCAGCGTCGTCCCCGGCGAGCCGGAATTCGAGGGAGGCCCATGTCGACGCCCGAGACAGTGAGCGCGGTCAAGGTTCGCGAGGTCGCCCGGAAAGTGCGCGGTCAGCCGACGAGCGACGGCGCCGGGGTGCGCATGACGCGCGTCATCGGCACGCTTGAGCTCGACTCGTTCGACCCGTTCCTGCTGCTCGACGAGTTTCGTTCGGACAACCCCGACGACTATCTCGCGGGCTTCCCGGATCATCCGCACCGCGGCTTCGAGACCGTCACCTACATGCTGGCGGGCCGCATGCGCCACGGCGACAACCAGGGGAATACGGGGCTCTTGGGGCCCGGCGCCGTGCAGTGGATGACGGCCGGGCGCGGCATCGTGCATTCGGAGTTTCCCGAGCAGCAGGAAGGCCTCATGTGGGGCTTTCAGCTGTGGGTGAACCTGCCGCGCAAGGACAAGATGACGGCGCCGCGCTATCAGGACATTCAGGCAGACCGGATTCCCGAGGTCGAGCTCGGCCCCGGCGCGCGGGCACGCGTGCTCGTAGGCACCGTGAACGGCGTGGCCGGCCCCGTCACGAACGTCGCGACGAACCCGTCTACTTCG
>JBBIJV010000231.1:0-4947 GCA_037445815.1 Rhodospirillaceae bacterium | reverse complement strand
CGCCGCGCATCGCAACGGCCGGCCGTCGGCGTCGCGGCTCGCCACTCGCGGGCGGCCCGTGTAGCTCACGATGACGGCGCGGGCCGCCGCGGCACCACGCGCGTCGCAGAACACGGCCGTGCCGTTCGTGCTGCGCCGCCCGACGCGGAATTCGTAGTACGGACGATTGCTGACGACCGTGCCCGCGATCGCAAGGTGGTGCACGAAGATCAGCGGCTCGGGCGGCGAGCGCCGCGGCGGGCGCTCGCCGTCGAGATTGACGTAGACCATCCAGCCGGCGTCGGCCGGCACGCCGTCGCCGCAGCGCAGCGTATCGTCGCTCTTGCAGAGCACGACGGAGCGCCCGCGCTTGAAGGCTTCGCTCCTCGCGAGCTGAACCGCCAGGACCCAAGCGTTGACGTCGGCGGTGAGCCGGGCGTCGAGCAAGAAGGTTCGCAGCGCCGGCACGCCGGCTCCGAGCGTCACGCCGGCGATGCCGAGCGTCCAAACGAGCTCCCAAAGCGTGAATCCGCGCGCGCGTCGCATGAGCCCTCCGTGGCTGGCCGTGCCGAGCCGCGACGGTAGCGGACCGGCCGGCGGCCCCGCGAGCCCGAAAACTCGGCGGATCGTGGAGATTCGCCCGATCGTTTTCAATATCGACTTTGATATCGACGCTCCGCCGCGGGTATACTCCACAAGCCGCTGATTCTTATGGGATCCAGCTATGACACGCGATGAGGCAGCCGGCTTGCTCACGGAGCGCGGCGTACTGGCGACCGCGCAGCGCGTCGACATTGCGCTGCTCACTTTGGCGCGCCCGCAGCATCTTTCTGCCGAGCAGATCATCGGCGCCATCCGCGCAAACGGCCTGAACATCTCGAAGGCGACCGTCTACAACACGCTGAACTTGTTCCGCGAGAAGGGCTTACTGCGCACCGTTGATGTCGATCCGACGCGGCAGTTCTACGACTCGTCGACGACGGCGCATCACCATTTCTACAACGTCGACACGGGCGAGCTCACGGATATTCCGCTCGAATCGGTCATGCTGAACGTGGCCGCGGCGCTGCCGCCGGGCACGGAGCAAGCCGGCGTCGACGTCGTCGTGCGCGTCCGCGGCCGCCGGGCCGACTAGCTCGAGGCCGCACTCTTTTCGGTTAGCGCCGAGTGCCGGGCTCAGGCACAATACGCGCCTTCATTTTTTGCCGGCGTAGCTCAGTTGGTAGAGCATCCGCTTCGTAAGCGGGGGGTCGGGGGTTCAAGTCCCTCCGCCGGCACCATCGCTACAAGCGCTCTGACGCCCGTGGCCTTTGCGTCCTCGTCAATACGGACGGCGCGCTGGTGGCGCTTCGCTACCGCGTGAGCGACGCGAGAAGCTCATTTCGCTCGGCACTTGCCCCGACACGTCGTTGAGGCTTCGCCCGGGGGAAACGCAATGAAGCTCGGCGCCGGCTCGCGGCCGTTCATCGATCCGAGCGCGGAGCGCCCTGCCGCTGAGCTCTCGCCTGCGACGTTTACCAAGGCCGAGTGGATGCTCACGACATTCGTGTTTCCGCACATCGGCAGCCGGCCGATCGGTGAGATCGGGTTTCCGAGGGACATCATCGGCTACAGCGCGCGCACAAGGAGCGCGACGAGGTGAGGGCGGCGTACAGCTCCACGCTGCGGGCGTCCTCGCCGGCAGCGCCAATGCCGACGTCGCGCGCGAGCTCATCGCATTTCTGACGAGCGCCTCCGCTCGCGCGAAGCTGTCCGCCGCTGGCGTCGTGCCCGCCTCCGTGGCGCTGTAACGGGTTCCGTCCGCACGACAGCCAAACGCTTTTCCGGGCGAACGGCTCATTTTCCCGTCTCGCGACCCCGGCTCGAGTGGCGTTACGGTCGATTCCCCGTTCACTCGCACGCCCCGCGGGCCTATAGTGAATCCATGTCGCACGCCGTCACCGACGAGCCCCGTCGTCACCGTCTCTCGGTCGAGGACTACTACCGCATGGCGGAAGTCGGCATCCTCGCGCCCGACGCGCGCGTCGAGCTGATCGACGGCGAGATCATCGACATGGTCCCGCCCGGAAGCTCGCACGCCGCCGTCGTCGACCGGCTCACCAAGATTCTCGTGACGGCCATGGGTGACCGCGCCATCGTGCGCGTCCAGAACCCGGTGCGTCTCGGCAGGTATTCGGCGCCGCAACCCGACGTCGCGCTCCTTCGGTACCGCGAGGACTTCTACGACGAACGCCTTCCGAACGCGCCGGAAGTGCTGCTCGTGATCGAGGTGGCCGTGACGTCGCTGCGCTACGATCGCTACACGAAAGGCCGCCTCTACGCGGCACATGGAGTCCCGGAGTTTTGGCTTGTCGACGTGAGCGGTAGGCGCCTCGTTCGCCACCGCGCGCCGGAGCAAGGCCGGTACACCGTCGTCGACGAACCGAACGTCGGAACCGCGCTCGAGCTCACGGCGCTCCCCGGCGTGACGGTCGACCTGCGCCGTCTACTCGGCTGAGCGTCTCACGTCGCGGCCTGGCGGCTTCAGCGCTGGGGCGCGAGCACGCGAGCGGATGCCGGACGAGTCTTTCGTTGACCATTCAGCCCGACAAACCTCGGGGAAATGCGTGCCGATCCTCAACCGAACGATCGCGATCGGCTGCCTTGGCTTCGCGGCGAGACTCTCTCTGCCGCGGCGCAACCGACGACGCGCCCAACCCCCGTCACGGACGCCATGCTCGCGAAGCCGCCGCCGGCGGATTGGCTCATGTGGCGAGGGACGTTCGATAGCTGGGGCCATAGCCCGCTCGAGCAAATCACCGCGCGCAATGTCGGGCAGCTACGGCTCGTCTGGAGCCGAGCGCTCGCTCCGGGCGATCAGGAAGGCACGCCGCTCGTGCACGACGGCGTCATGTTCTTTCCGAACCCGAACGCCATCACGCAGGCGCTCGACGCGTCGACCGCGACTTGCTATGGGAGTATCGGCGGCGCGTGCCCGAGGGCGTCGGCCAGTATCTGCCTGCGTACCCCGACGAATCGCAATCTCGCGATCTACGACCGGCCCCGAGGCTTGCGTCATCACGGCGTTCGATGCGAGGACGGGTAAAGAAACTTGGCGCACGCGCACGATTCCGAAGCCCGGCGACGAGACGTGGGGCGACGCGCCGTATGAAAAGCGCTGGCACGTCGGCTCGCGGATGGTGCCGAGCTACGACCGGCAGCTCAAGCGCCTCTACCTCGGCACCCCGGTCACGTCGCCGGCGCGCGCGGGCAGACGCGCAACGTCATCACTGGCATCCCGGGCAAGACAGGCCTCGTCTACACGCTCGACCGCGAAACGGGGCAGTTCCTCTGGGCGCGCGAGACGACCGAGCAAAACGCCATCGAGAATCTCAACGTCGAATCCGGCTCCGCCACGATCAGCCGCGACATGCTGTTCACGGCGCCGGGCCAGGAGAAGCTGATCTGCCCCGCGACGCGCGGCGGCAAGAACTACCCCGCGGGCGCCTACGGCCCGCTCACGGGGCTCATGTACTTTCCGCTCGAGAACCCCCGAGGCGTTTCTCGCGGCGCGCGGCTGAGAAGACGCAGCGCAACCTCGTGGAGATGCCGCTCGAGCGAGTCGAGCGCGCGCTGCGCTGGCGTGGCCGCAAGTCTTGCGCGTGCTACTCGGCTGGTTCCGAGCTCAGCGTGCCGCTTCGGCGCGCAGCGCTCGGCGAAGCCTCATCCAAACGAATGATTTTCTGCGCGCCGCGCGTCGCTACACTACCGAGCGGCGCCAATACCAATAAGGGGCACCGCGGCTTCCAAGCTCGGCCGAAAAGGGGGGTGGCCATGAACGTCGCACGGCGGATCGAGGTCGGCTGGATTCTTTTCGGCACGCTGCTCGCCGCGCAGGTCGACGCGCAGGGCGTGCTGAACCGGCTCAAGGAACGCCTGGGCCCCGCCGCGGGCGTCGTCGAAAGCGCGATCGAGAACCGCGCGGCGTTCACGGGCTTCACGGAAGAAGAAGAGATCGAGATCGCGCGCCGCAACTCCGCGCAGTTCGAAGGGCAGGCCTCGTTCGTCGACGATGCGCAACTGCACGACTATCTGAACGGCATCGTGCAGCGGCTCGCGGTGCACGCCGATCCGCGGCCGTTCGAGTACGGCTTGAAGGTCGTCAGCGATCCGAACATCAACGCGTTCACGTTTGGCGGCGGCTTTCTCTACGTGAACGCGGGCCTGCTCGCGCGCATGGAGAACGAAGCGCAGCTCGCGATGGTGCTCGGCCACGAGATCGCGCACGCGGCCGAGTCGCACGTCACGGAGGGCATGAAGGCCGACGCGACGATCAACCTACTGGGTCAGCTCGCGGGACAGGCTGCGGCCGCCCGGCTCGATCCCGAGGTGCTCGCGAAGACGTACCAGTACACCATGAACGCGGCCCTGAACGGCCACGGCCGGCGGCAGGAGTCCGAGGCCGACGAGCTCGGGCTCGAGTACATGGTGAAAGCCGGCTACGACGCACGCGAAGCGAGCGGCACGTTCGAGGCGCTGCTGAAGGAGTACGGCGACGCGTCGCGGATGGAGGCGTTCTTCTACTCGAGCCATCCGCGCAACGAGGAGCGCATGGCGCGGGCCGAAGAGTGGGCGAAGGCCAACGCCGAGCGGCTCGAGGGCCCGGCCCTCACCGTGAACACCGAGGAGTTCCAGCGCTTGACTCACGGCATCGTCGTGGCGATGGGCAAGCTCGACTACGAGAACCAGCGCTTCGAGGCCGCGACCGCGATGTTCACGAAGGCGGCCGGCGACGGCGTCGCCGATGCGGAGCCGCATTACTACTTGGGGCTGCTGCACGAGCGGCAGGGTGAACGCGCGGCGGCGATCGCGGCGTACGAGCAATATCTTGCGCTCGAGCCGAACGCCGCGGACGCCGAGCGCATCCGCGGCTACCTGGCCGGCGCCAACGATTGACGCACCGCGCAAGAGGACGGCACGCATGCACCG
>JBBIJV010000230.1:0-5017 GCA_037445815.1 Rhodospirillaceae bacterium | reverse complement strand
CGGCGCCTCTACGAGCCGCTGCTGCGCGCCGCCCTGCGCTTCCGCATCGCGGCCGTGGCCGCGGCCGCGCTCGTCGTCGCGCTCGGAGCCGCGCTCGCCTCTCGAATGGGCAGCGAGTTCATTCCGAGCCTGGACGAAGGCGACATCGCCCTGCACGCGCTGCGCATTCCCGGCACCGGCATCGAGCAGGCGATCGGCATGCAGCTCCAGCTCGACGCGCGGCTCGCCGCCGTGCCCGAGGTCGAGCGCGTCTTCGCGAAGCTCGGCACCGCGGACGTCGCGACGGACCCGATGCCGCCGTCGGTCGCCGACACTTACGTGATCCTCAAAGAGCGCGAGGAGTGGCCGGACCCGCGCAAGCCGAAGGACGAGCTCGTGCGCGAGATCGAGGCGCTCGCGGCTAAAGTGCCCGGCAACAATTACGAGTTCACGCAGCCTATCGAGATGCGCTTCAACGAGCTGATCTCCGGCGTGCGCTCTGACGTGGCCGTGAAAGTGTACGGCGACGACCTACCCACGCTGCTCGCGCTCGGCGAGCAAATCGAGGCGACGCTCGGGACGATCCGAGGCGGCGCCGACGTCGCGCTCGAGCAGATGACGGGCCTGCCGATGCTGACGGTTCAGCCGCGCCGCGCCGTGCTCGCGCGCTACGGCCTCGACGTCGCCGACGTGCAGGACGTGGTCGCAACCGCGATCGGCGGCAAGGCCGTCGGCCAGGTCTTCGACGGGGACCAGCGCTTCGATCTCGTGATCCGGTTGCCGGAGCCGCTGCGCAACGATCTCGAGACGCTCGACGCGCTGCCCGTGCCGTTGCCGGGCGGCGGCTACGTGCCGCTGCGCGAGATCGCGGCCGTCGAGATCGTCGAAGGGCCGAACGCGATCAACCGCGAGAACGGCAAGCGACGCGCCGTCGTCACGGCGAACGTGCGGGGGCGAGACTTGGGCTCGTTCGTCGCCGAGGCGCGATCGCGCATCGAGCGCGACGTCGAGCTGCCCGCCGGCTACTGGCTCGGGTACGGCGGCACGTTCGAGCACCTGATCTCGGGCGCGGAGCGGCTGCGGCTCGTCGTTCCAGTGACGCTGTTCATGATCTTCGTGTTGCTGTACCTCTCGTTCCGCTCGTTCGTCGACTCGCTGCTGATCTTCAGCGGCGTGCCGCTCGCGCTGACGGGCGGCGTGTTGATGCTCTGGGTGCGCGACATCCCGCTGTCGATCTCGGCCGGCGTCGGATTCATCTCGTTGTCCGGTGTCGCCGTGCTGAACGGCATCGTGCTCGTGTCGTTCATCCGGAACCTCCTGCACGAGGGCCGCCCGCTCGAAGAGGCGATCGTCGCCGGCGCGCTGACGCGCCTTCGCCCCGTGCTGATGACGGCGCTCGTCGCGTCGCTCGGATTCGTGCCGATGGCGTTCAACACGGGCGTCGGCGCCGAGGTGCAGCGGCCGCTCGCGAGCGTCGTAATCGGCGGAATCGCGTCGTCGACGCTGCTGACGCTGCTCGTGCTACCCGCGCTGTACCGGCTCGCGCACGGCGGCCGTCGCCGCGTTGCGGCCTCAACGTCGGCAGGCTGAGGACGTCGCCCCCTCCCGGAAACCGGCGCGCGCCGGCGGACTGCCGGAAACCGCCGCGCAGATTTCGCCGGCCAATCTACAACCTGTCGATCCAGCCTCTTCGAGTCGCACGTGAAAGCAACGTAGAGGTTCTCCGATCGCACGACTCCCCGCACGCACAGTTTGCGGAACGGGTTCGACGCGTGCATTCTTGCGCACGTGCTGATCCGTCGCTGCAACCCTGTCGCTCGAGTGCATCGTCAGCCGACACGTTCCCTGCGAGTATGACGGCGTTCGATTGGCTCGAGTCGACGGGCATGGCGAGAACCGTCAGCGGCTCGCTTCTCCTCACGGCCGCTCTGAGCGCCGTTCATCTTCTTGGGTTCACGCTCGTCTCCGGCGGAGCATCCGTCGTTCACTTGCGGCTCGCCGGGGCGATGCTGCGGAGAACGGAGCTGCTCGACGTCGCCCGGCCGGCCGGCCGTGTCGTTGCCCTCGGCCTGGCGCTGAGCGTCATGACGGGCGTTGTGTTGTTCGCCGGCCGCGCGAGCTCGATCGCAGCGAACGAAATCTTCCAGACCAAGATGCTGCTGCTCGTCATCGCCGTCGCGTGGCAGCTGGCACTCCATCGGCGACTCGCGCGCACGGCGACCTTGTCGCCTCGAGCCGCGCGTGCGCTCGGCTTCGTGGGACTCGCGCTGTGGCTCGGCCTGGCGGTGGCGGCTTGCGCCTTCATCTTGCTCGAATGAACGGCCGGAAGTACCGGAGCGGCGGATGACTTTAGTCGAGCTTTTCGGATGGCTCGAGACGACGGCCGTCGCAGTGTCGATAAGAGAATCGTCCTACGGATTCGCGATCGCAGTGGGCGTTCACATTCTGGGCATTGCGGCGTCGGTGGGTATTCTGCTTTGGGTGGATCTGCGCTTGTTGGGCGTCGCGCTCATACGCACGCCTCTCGACGAGGTCTATCGGGGCCTCGCGCCATGGTTTGCTGCCGGCTTTGCGACCATGCTTTTGAGCGGTGCCGCGTTGTTCGCGGCGTTTGCGACCGCGGCGTACGGAAACCAGTTCTTCCGCATCAAGCTGCTGCTGTTGCTGCTGGCCGGCGCGAATGCGCTCGTGTTTCACCGCGTCGCGGCCAGGTCCGCCGATACAAGCGGCAGCCTGGGACCGCCGCCCGCGGCGGCTCGACTCGCAGGAGCGCTGTCGCTACTGATCTGGGCCGGCGTCATCGTGATGGGGCGAGCGATGGCTTACACGATGTTCTCGTTGGGCTGAAGAAACATGGCCGAACACACGCGAAGTCGCCGGCGAGTATCCCGCCTCCCGAGCGTGAGGCCGTCGTCCTCTTGTAACGCGACGGCATCGATGAGTCGCCGCAGTTGGCGCGCTCGGACCCGCTTTAGCCGGTGCACATCCTCGTCTCCGTACTCTCGATACGCGTTGCGCGCCGGGCTCAGCAGCCCGCACTGCGTGGAATACCGGCCGACGTGCGCCGGGATACCGACGCGCCGCGCCAGCTCGTTCACCGTCACGGGGCTTCCCCCTCTTCCGTTCGCGCCGCCGGCGATCAGTGCTGCGAATGGCCCGCGTGGTCCTGAGCCGCGCTCGTTGGAGGCTCTGCCGCGGCGGCGACGGTGAACGCGAACGTTCCCGACATCACGTGCGAATCCGCCGCGAGCGCGCGCCAGCTCACTCTGTAGCTACCGGCTCCGAGCGCGGGGGCTGCAAGCGCGAAATCTTTCATCGAGCTTGCCGGAAGCGAGCCGAGCTGTTGCGGTCGCTCGCCGTCGCGCGCGATGGTGAGCGCCGTCAGGCGAACCGGCTCGCTGAAATGGAGCGCTACCTCCTTCGGCGGCGCCTGCAGCGACGCACGATCGGCGGGCAGCGACGACGACAGCTGCGCGTGCGCATAGGCGAGTACCGGCAATGAGCCGAGCAGGACGATGGAAACGATCGCCTTCTTCATGGCATGACTCCTTCGGTTGTTGATCTCAAAAACGCAGACGCACGCCCGCGACCATCCGCGTGTCGTCGGCCTGCTCGCCGACGGCGCGTGCGCGATCGGCCGTGGCGCCGAACTTTCGTTCTCGCACGAGCCCAACGTACGGCGCCACCTCGCGCCTCAACTCGTAGCGCAGCCGCAGCGCCGCCTCGGCGCTTGCAAGGCCGGGCCCGCGATTTCGGAGCGCATCGGTTTGCCCGTACCAGTTGAGCTCGATCTGCGGCTGCAAGATCAGCCGCGGAGTGACGAGCAGCTCGTACTCGGCTTCGAATCGAGCGGCCGAGTGGCCGCCCTCGCTTACGTAGGCCGTCGCCTCGATATCGAAGCGATACGGTGCGAGCCCCTGCACGCCGAACGCGGCCCAAGACCGCGTCCCTCCCGGCTCGAAATCGCTGCGCGTGCCGGCCAGAACGTCCCACCATCGCGCCACGGCGTGCGACCAGAGAAGCTCGAGCTCGGCATTCTCGGTGGTGCCGCCGAGCTTCTCGCCTTCTGTGCGTATGGCGAGCTTGTCGAACGCTTTGCCAGCCCAAAACGTCGCGTCCCAAGCGAGATCGCGCTCGCCGTCTTGCTCGCCGAGCTCGAGCTCGTCGAACAACAGCGAGCGGTTGAACGGATCCTCGAGCGTCGAGTGCGCGGCCAGGCCCACCGGTTCCGCGTCGGGTGCCTGCGCAGGCGCGGCGCCGGCGAACCCGAGCAGCACGCCGCCCGCGGCAAGATAGAGCAGCGGGGAGCGTCGCCCGCTACGCCTGGTGTTGGTGCTCATGTGCGCCCTCCTCGCGGCTCGACACGCGCACGACCCGGAACATGCCGGCCTCCATGTGGTAGAGCAGATGGCAATGGAACGCCCACGGCCCCGGGGCATCGGCCGTCACTCGGAACGAGCGCTTGGTGCCCGGCGGCATCGAGATCGTGTGCTTGCGAGCTTGAAACTCGCCGGCCTCGTTCTCGAGATCGCTCCACATGCCGTGCAGGTGGATCGGGTGCTCCATCATCGTATCGTTGACGAGCACGATGCGGACGCGTTCGCCGTAGCGCAGCTCGATCGGCTCGGAACCCGAAAACGGGATGCCGTCGAACGACCACACGAATCGTTCCATGTGCCCCGTCAGGTGCAGCTCGATGGTTCGTTGCGGAGCGCGCCCATCCGGGTCCGGAGACGCGGACCTCAAGTCCGCATACGTCAACACGCGGCGGCCGTTGTCGCGCAGCCCGACGCCCGGATCGTCGAGCCGCGGCGCGGGCGCCGAGGCTTGCATGTCGACGCCCGGGTTGCCGCTCTCGCTCGCGGGGTGCGTCTGCATCGCCGCGTGAGCCGCGTGCTGAGCGTGCTCGTCCATCGTCGCCGGCACCGCAGAAGCCGCAGCCGCGTGACCCGCGTGATCGGTGTGGGTCTCCGCCGCGGCCGGTGCCGGCGCGGCGTGGCCCGCGTGCTCGCCGGCCGGATCGTCGGCGACGCCGGCC
>JBBIJV010000229.1:0-5048 GCA_037445815.1 Rhodospirillaceae bacterium | reverse complement strand
CTCCGCCGGCGGCTCCACGGGCGGATCGCGTGAAGGAGCGGGCGGCTCCGACGGGTCGACCTCGCGCTTGGCGGGCCGCGGCGGCGCCGGTGCAACGGTCGCCGGCTCCAACGGCTCCGCTGCCTGCGGAGCGGCCTCTTCGGCCGGCGCCTCGCCTTCGATCTCTCGCGAAGGAACGCCGCCGTTCGTCGTGGTGTCGGCTGCGGGAGCCCTCGCTGTAACGAGCTCCGCGAGGATCAGCGGGGACTCGGAAAGAAACGGAGTGAGCTCGGTTCGCGTTCCGACGGCGGCAAGCCCGGCGATCAGCACCCCGTGGCCGGCAACGGACCAGAGCGCCGCGCGGCTTCGCTGCATGACCGGCGGCGGCCGCATCGGCGTCAATCTCCCTTACGGAGCTCGGCGAGCATGGTCGAAGTGTCGCGCCGCTCACCCGCGGCTCGCAACTGCCGGCAGTCCGGACGCGCTGACGAACGAAGCGGGAAGGGCGGCCCAGACCCGCCGCGGCCGGGATTCGGCGAGAAGCGCTTACGCCGACGCTACTGCCCTTGCCGCGGCAGCGAGTCGGAATAGACGACGGGAACCTGCTTCCACTGAGCGTAGCTCGTCGCGAGGCCGAGTGCCGCGTCGACGGTCATGCGCACGCGCGCGAGCAACGTCTTGACGCGCTTGACCTTGCCCTTCGAGCGATCCGTTACGCGCTGGATCGTGGCCAGTACGACCGTGTCGTCGAGCGGATCCGTGTCGGTATGGACGCAGATGTAGTCCTGCTCGGGGTATGCCTGTGAGGGCGGGGCAGCCAGCACGCGAACTTCCATTGCGACGTCCTCCGCTTCGAACGCGGACTTTTACGAGCAACTCCGAGCAAGACACATGCCACGCACGGAAATACGGGCGTCGCCGCGAGCACGGCGGAAGTTATGTTCAGTGCAGCTGACGAGGCGCGTCAGTTACGGCCGCGATGGTCGTTGACAATAATGCCCGCCATCCCTGGCGGGCAGCCGCAAACACTCCTGCACTTGCGGCATGCCCGCCGTCCCTGGCGGTCAGCCGCAAAACGCTCCTGCATTTGCGGCATGCCGGCCATCCCTGGCCGGCAAAAAAAACGCCGCATCGCTGCGGCGTCTTTTTTGGATTCGCTCGAAGGCGAATCGTGATGCGTTCACCAGCGATCACGACCGCCGCCGCCACCGCCGTAGCCGCCGCGGCCACCACCGCCGCCGCCGCCCGGAGCTTTCGGCTTCGCTTCGTTGACCTTGATTTGACGGCCCTCGAGCGAAGTACCGTTCAGCTGCTGAATCGCGGCTTGCGCTTCGGCGTCGCTCGACATCTCGACGAAGCCAAACCCTTTGCTTTGGCCCGTGTCACGGTCGCTGATGATGGCCACCGACGACACGGTGCCGCATTTGCTGAACGCATCGCGGACACTTTGTTCGGTGGCGGAGTACGGCAAATTGCCGACGTAGAGTTTTCTGCCCATGGTTACCCTCCGAGGTAGCGCTCGCTCAACAGCGCCAGGCACCATGCCAAGCAGACTCATTGGAAGCGATCGACGGACGGCCAAAATAATACGTAGTCGCGATGTGATACGCCATAGCAGGAAATTTGTCGCTAATTTTCATGGGCTTAGATAGGAGTTATCCCGCCGGCTCGATCCTCAGGATGGCTCCGTCCTCGTCGTCGACCAGCACGTACAGCAGGCCGTCGGGCCCTTGGCGGACGTCGCGCATGCGATGCCGCCAGTCCGTGAGCAGCGCCTCGCGCCGCAACTCTTCCATGCTTTCGTTGAACAAGATTCGCTGAATCTGACCCGTGCCGATGATTTCTCCTTGACGCAGTCCGCCGACGAATGCGTCGCCTTTCCACTTCGGCAGACGGTCGCCCGTGTAGAACGCAAGCCCCGAAACCGCGATCGACGGCACCCAGTACACGATCGCGTCGATGAAACCTTCGCCTTGGAATTTTTGTGCGTGCCACGGGCCTTGGTACGTGCGTCCCAAGCTCACGATCGGCCAACCGTAATTCCCGCCGGGCACGAGCACGTTGATCTCGTCGCCGCCGTTCGGCCCGTTCTCGCTCTGCCAGATCGCGCCGGTGCCGGGATGCACGGCGAGGCCGAGCGTCGTCCGATGCCCGAGCGTGAAGATCTCGGGAAGAAACCCCTCGCGGCCGACGAACGGATTGTCGTTCGGCACCGTGCCGTCGTCGTTGAGCCGCAAGATCTTTCCCGCGTGCGTGCTCGGATCTTGCGCGTCGCCGCCGGCCGTCGACATGTAGATCTTGCCGTCGGGGCCGAAGATCATGCGCGACACGGTGCCGGAGTCGGGCTGCGTCACGAACAAGTCGCGCACGTCGCGCAGCGCCCGCCCGTCCCAGCGGCCGCGCGCGAGCGCCAGCGCGCCCTTGTCGTCGGGCAGACCCTTGTGATAGGTGAGATAGACGAGCTGGTTCTCGGCGAACTTCGGGTGCAGCGTCACCTCGAGCAATCCCGAGCGGCGCAACGGCTTCACCTCCGGCACGCCGGCCACCGGCTCGGGATCGAGCACGCCGCCGCGCACGACGCGCAAGCCGCCGTGTGTCTGCGTCACGAGCCAGACGTCGTTCGGCAAGAACGCGATGCTCCACGGATGCGAGATGCCGCGTGTGACGACGGAGACGCGGATCCGCATTCCCTCGGCCGTCGGATACTCGACGGGATGATCCGGCATCGGCGGGATCGGCATCTCGGGCGCCACGGGAATGCCGTTCGCGAACGGCACCGTCTGCTGTGTGTGCCCGCCGGCGGTTACGGCCAGCGCGAGCGCCGCGAGGCTCGCGTGTCGCAGCCGAGCCGCAACGCGCGTCATGAGCTCGCCTGAACCTCTGCGCGCGCGCCGAGAACGACGCGATTGCGAATGAACTGCGACATCAGCCATTTCTCGTTGTCCTTCGGCGGCAAGCCCGCGTGCACCATGCGCAAATCCGGCTCGCCGTTCGGCAGCGCGTTCGTGAAGAACAAGCCGTTGCCCTTGGCGCCGTGGTAGCGAAGGCCGAGCTCGGGGAAGTCCGTCTCGCCGCCTTCGTAGTCGTCGTTCAAATAAACGAGAAACGTGATGATGCGCTGCCCGCGCTGCGAGATTTCCGCCGCATAGTTCGGGATGCGCGGGTTCACGAAGTCGTAGTGGTTCGTGATCTGCTCGCCGACGGCGTAGTGCAGCACTGTCGGCCCTTCCATCTGGTGCACGGAGATGCCGACGGCCGCGCTCATGCGCGTCTGCACGGCGGCCTGCACGACGTCGGCGTGCATGAGGTCGAACCCGGCCGCGCTATTCGTGCGCATGTGATCGGCGATGTCCTTCCCGCCCACCGGATCGTAGATCAACGCGCGCCGCAAATTCGGCCGCGCCTGCTCGATCAGCCAGTGACAGACGGCGTCCGTCACGAACTGCGGATACACCCTCACGACGGGACTCGCGCAGAGCGACTGCCCAGGCGGCGCCGTCAGCCAGTACTTCAAGTCGATCCGTTGCGCGAGCCCCCGCCAGTCCTCGCCGCCGGTCGCGTCGTTCGCCCGCCGCCCAGCGAGCACGCGCAGCTGTCCACGCGCCGACTCCGACCCTCGCTCGGCCGCGAAAACGAGCAAGCTCAGAGCGCCAGGCCAGCTCTGCTCGACGTGCGCGCCGAGCGCCGTCAACGTCGCAAGTTTCAGCGCCGCCTCGGCGTGCCCGCCCTTCGCGGCATCGATCAGCAAGCCGGCGCCGTCTCTCGGCAGCAGCGGGCCCTTGTCGCCGATCACGAGCCGTTTCCCGAGCTCCGTCATCGCATCGAGGTCGCCCGCTTGCGCGGCCCGCGCAAGCGCGTTGACCGCATCTTCGTAGCGGCCGGCGGAATCGTGCTCGGCGGCGGAAGCGAGTGCTGCACTCATCGGAAAAAGCGTCGCACAAGCGCCCCACACCGAACAAGCCGCCGCGGCCAAACGTCTCGACTCATTTCGGTTTTCCACCTCGAGCAGGGCGGCCACCGGAGGCCATAGGTCGCTCAGCGCTGTGTCGATTGACGGGGCGTGATTGCGGTAAGGATCCCGGCGAGGATTCGGTTCGGGCTCGGCGGGCAGCCCGGCACAGCCACGTTGACCGGGATGACGTTCGAGACGGCGCCGGCGCTCGCGTAGCTGCAGCCGAAGATGCCGCCCGTCGCACCGCAATCGCCGACGGCGACAACGAGCTTCGGGTCTGGTGTTGCCTCATAGACGCGGCGCAGCGCGAGCTCCATGTGGCGCGAGACGGGGCCCGTCACGAGCAGCAGGTCGGCGTGGCGCGGGCTCGCGACGAAGCGGATGCCGAGGCCCTCGATGTTGTAGAAGGGATTGTTCAGCGCGTGGATTTCGAGCTCGCAGCCGTTGCACGAGCCCGCGTCGACTTGCCGAATGCACAGCGCGCGGCCGAGCGTGGCAAGGATTCGCTCGTGCAGGTGCTCGCCGACGCGCAGGTCGTCGTCGCTCCGCGGCGGTGGCTCGGTGACGACGCCGATCGTGCCGATCTGTTTGAAAGTCTTCCACATGGCGCGCTCTAGAGGTCGTGGCCGCTGTACGACAAGTTGAACGACTTGTTGATGAGCGGGAAGTCCGGAACGATGTTGCCGATGATCGCGTGCTCGAGCGCGGGCCAGTTCTGCCATGACGGATCGTGTGGATGGCAGCGGCGGATCGTGCCGTCCTCGCCGGCCGTCAGCGCCACGAACACCGGGCCGCGCCAACCTTCGATAGCGCCGACGGCCGTCGCCCCGGCCTGCGGCACGGAGCCGCCGGCTTTGAGGTCGCCGGCCGGCAGCTCGGCAGCGATGGCGCCGACGAGGCGGATCGACTCGGCGAGCTCGTCGAAGCGTACGGCGACGCGGGCGGCCACGTCGCCGTCGGTGTGCGTGGCTTTGCGCACGGCGAGCCGGTTGTACGGCTCGCAAGGCAAATCGGCCCTCAGGTCGCGGTTGCTCCCGCTCGCGCGTGCGGCGAGCCCGACGAGGCCGAGCTGCCGCGCGAGCTCGAGCGTGACCTGGCCCGTGCCGACGAAGCGGTC
>JBBIJV010000228.1:0-5053 GCA_037445815.1 Rhodospirillaceae bacterium | reverse complement strand
GAAGCGCGCGCGGCAGCGCGAGCGCGGCGCCGGCTGCCGCGCAGCCGCGAAGCAGCGCTCGCCGGCTCACGCCTCGCGCTTCGCGACGGATTCGAGCGCCTTCGCTCGTCATGCGTCCGCCAGCAACCAGACCGTCCGCAACAAAAGCAGCAACAGAACGAGCGACGCGGTTGCGAACACCCAGAACCGCACGACGATGACGTTGCGCGTGGCCTGCACGAACGAGTGGATCACGCGCAAGCCTACGTACCCCCAAGCGAGCGCGACGCTGATGGCGTCGACGGCGTTCGCGAGCTGTGCCGCGAGCGCCAACGCATAGAACAGCGTCGGCTGCTCGTGCAGGTGGTTGTAGTTGTCGGCGACGCGCGAGACTTCGGGGGGAAGATCGAGCTTCGCGCCCGTCCGCGAGACGGCGACGAGGTCGACTCGCGCCGCGCGCAACGCCGGAATCCGCGTCGCGTAGAGCCAGACCCACATGACGAACGTCCAGCCGATCAGCGCCAGGACGGGAGGTATGAGGCTCATCGGCGCGTCAGCGGCGCCGTTGGCTCGGCGCCTGCCGCTGGAGCGCCGCGTAGCCTCGATCGATCATCCGAGTGGGATCGCCGTAGCGCGCGTCCCATTCGGCCGTCGGCTTCGCGGCGATCGCCTGCTCGAGCGTCGCGCCGCTGCGGAGCAGCTCCGAGAGCTTCGCGCGCACGCCCTTCAGCATCGCGATGTACGCCTCGAGGTCTTCGTATTTCGAGACGGGCCCGTGACCCGGAATCACGGTGGCGCCTGGCCGCAGTTCCCTCAGCACGGCCTCGCAGAACGCGATCGTGCCGTCCAGGTCGCCGCCGTTGTCGGTATCGATGAACGGGTAGCCTGCGGCGTTGAACACGTCGCCCATGTGCACGGCGTTGTGCTCGCGAAAGATCACGGCGGCGTCACCCGTCGTGTGCGCGGGCCCGGTATGGATCAGGTCGATCGTCTCGCCGTTGAAGTGGAGCTGCATGCGGTCCGTGAACGTCGCCACCGGCAGCGCCCCCGCCGGATACGCTTTCTGCGGGAACGGCGGGCGCACGACGGTGTTGACGACGTTGTCCTTCTGGAGCATCGCGCGCGAGCTCGCGTGCGCGACGATCCATGTGCCCGTCGGCCCGAGCACGAGGTTGCCGTCGGCGTGATCGTAGTGCCAGTGCGTGTTGATCGCGAAGTCCACCTCACTGCCGCCGAGCTCACGAATGGCCGCGAGATACCGCGGCACGAGCTCGGGGAATTGCGTGTCGACGGCGAGCACGCCGTCCGTGCCGACCGACACGGCGATGTTGCCGCCGAGGCCGAACAGCACCCAAAGCCGGTCGCCGACTTTCTCGGTGCGGATCTCGGCCGCCGCAAGCTGCTCGGCCGTGACCTGCGCGAAGCTCGGCAAGCTCACCGCCGCTGCCAAAAGACCCGCGAGCATGCAACGCTTGTTCATGGCTCTCCCCCAAGGCCTGCGGGGAGTATGGCGCGCCGCCCGTTCGCGTCACAAGGCGGGGCGGTCGAAAGCCCTTGAGCTCGGCGTAGCTCATCGTGATGCCGGCGGCCACGGCTCGCGAGAATTCCGGAGCCGCCGAGATGCTCGGCGAGCTCGTAAGCGCCGAACGGCACGAGCAAGCTCACGAGCACCTGCGAGCCCGACTCCTCGCCGAGCCGGCCGCCGACCCAGCCTTTGAACCACGTGACGCCGTACGTGAGGCCCACGCCGGCGGCGACGCCGACTGCCGCGAGCTGCACGAAGGTCAGCACCGCGCCCGGCGGAGACAACGCGCCCGTCAGCGCCGCGGCCAGGGCAAAGCGAAAACACACGAGGCCCTACGCGTCGTTCAGCTAGCGACTCGCCTTCGAGCACGTGCATGATGCGCTTCGGCATCGGTATGCGCGCCGTGATGGCCGACACGGCGACGGGATCCGTCGGCCTGACGATGGCGGCGAGTGCAAACGCCACGGCGTACGGCATGGCGGGGATCATCCAGTGGATGAAGAGCCCCATGCCGAGCACCGTGAAGAACACGAGCCCGAGCGCGCGAGCTCGAGGATGAAGCCCTTGTCGCGCAGCAGCCCTTCCTTCGGGATGCGCCAGCCGTCGAGGTTCGCTCCTCTTTCACGGTAGGCCTCGCAGGCTCAAACGCGCAGTACCTCGATGTGCCGGCCCAAGCTCGTTGCGAGCGGCTCGATGTCGTCGGGATCGGAGGTCACGATATCGTCACCGTCGTCGGCCAGCAGCACCAGCGCGGCGTCGATCACGTCCTTACCGCCGTCTCGTGCGAGCAAGCTTCCGGCCGCGCGACCGAGGTTCTCGTCGAGGGGGCGAACGTCGATACCCTCGAGCGCGGACGCAAGGAGCGCCTGCCGCGGACCGCCGCCGCGCCAAGCTTGCCCGACGATGCCGCCGTGTGTGACCGGCACGCTTTTCGCAATGAGCGCGGCCTTGAGCCGGCACCACATCGCGCGATCGTGCTTCTCGAGCGCGATCAGCGCTCCACTGTCGAGCACTAGACTCACGTCGTTGCGCGTCGCCGGGTCTTGCTCTTCGCTCGTGCGGCTCGCGTGCCGCGCAAGACGATGGCCGATTCACGATCGGCGCGAGCTTGGTCGGCCAGCTCCTGCGCGGAGATGACGCCGAATCGTTCTTCGTAGGCGGCGACGGCTTGCGCCAGGGCGGCGAGCCGGCGCTCCCTGGCAACTCGCTCGGCCAAAGCGGCATTGACCCAGGCGCTCAACGATTCCGCTCGCCCCTCCGCGACGGCGTCATTGCCCGCTTCGATGAGATCCGGGTCGACCGTGACGGTGAGGCGTTCCTTTCGCATGCTCATACTGTGATGTTAATGGTAGTATGACACTTATACAACTCCATGGCCGGTGTCGGTACCCAGGCCGAATACGCTTGCGGCTCCGCCTCGGAGCTGTCACCTTTCTTCAGCCGATGAGCACGCGCCGAAATAGGCTTGTCTTTGCCACCGTGGCGGCCGTCGTATCCGCCGCCGTCTCGGCGCAGACGGCGACCGAGTACGCCCAACGCGCCCCCGGGGAGCAGCTCCGCGAGCAGATCGCCGCGTTGCGCGCCACCGAGGGTCCCGCCGCGGCCGGACTGATCGGGCCGCTACACATCCTCGCCCTCGTTTACCAAGAGGCGGAGGATCACGTTCTCGCGAGCGCTGCCTTCGAGGAAGCGAGATACGTCACGCGTGTCCATCGAGGATTGTTTTCGGTCGACGAGGCCCTTTTGCTCGAGCAACAAATTCGGAGCGAGAAAGCGCTCCGCAATTACGAGCGCGCGTGGAATCTCGGGCAGGACATGCTGGCGATCGCGCGGAAGCACCTCGACGACGTCCGCGTAGTCCCGATCTTTCGGGCGCTGGCGGACGACCGCTCCGCTGTTTTGAGCGAGGTGCGCGCCGGATCGCTTCCCACGGAAATCCGCCTGGGGTGCTACCTCGCCGGGCCGCGCCCGCGCTATGAAGATCCACGCGGCGAGCCGCGGCCCGCCGCAGACGGCGACAGCAGTTGCCGATTCGGCCGGCGCGACGTCGTCGTCGCGAGGCTTCGCGAAGAAATCCTGCTGTACTTGGCCGATGCGATCGAAGTCATGCTCGAGCACGGCGACTACGCGAGCGGAGAGCTCCGCGAGCTCGAAAGGCAAGCTCTCGGCATCGAGTACTTCGCGCCATATTGGGTGCTGCCAAGCATGGGCAATGCAACGTCGGGAGCCGCGCGCTTCACCGGCGTACGGCTCGAGTGCCCGGACGCGACGCTCGATGCGCTTCTCGCGTCGGATCTGCTCGACGGCTGTCTGGATCCTGTGATCCACTGGGAAGGGCACGTCGTCGCGAACGTGGGTAGCTGGGTAAGCCTCGTTCGTTCGGTGGCCTACGAGATCCGAAGCGGTGCACCGGCCGCCGCGCGCGCCAACGCGCTCGTCGAGCTGGCGGATTGGCACCTGCTCTCCACATCCCTCGAACGTCGGCACCTCGAGGCGGGCACCGATAGGGCGCTCGAAATCTACGAGCGCGCCATTCGCGAGCTCCAGGCGGACGCGAACGGGCGGGCGACGGAAGTGTTTTCGCCGGAGGTGCCGGTGACTCTACCGACGTACCGGCCGAATCGGTTCTCTTCCCCTGCGAACGAAGAATCGTCGCGCTACCTCGACGTTTCGTTCGCCGTCACGCAGTACGGCAGGGCCGAGCGAATCGAGCTCCTCGCCACGAGCCGCGGTGCGACTCGCGCCGAGGAGCGCGACGTGATTCGCCGGATCGAGGGCACCAGCTTCCGGCCGCGCGTCGTCGACGGCAAGATCGCCGCTGCGGCGCCCGTCGTCGTGCGCTACGCCCTCGACCGCTGAGGCGTTACTTCCCGATCGTGGCCAGGAGCTGCGCGCGCGTCTGCGGCGTCGGCGCCGCGTGCACGGCGAGATATCGGTCGAACTGCACGTTGTTCGCGTCGACGTAGTTCGCGAGCGTCACGACGAACGGATTCGCGTTTGCGCCCGGCTGCGGCAGCGTGAAGTCGGCCTGGAACAGCGTGCGCGCCGACGGCACGACGGCGACGAGCATGCCGTCCGTGTGGCCGTTCGGCACGGAGTGCAGCTCGACGCGCATCGCCGCGTCCTCGAACACCGTGACGCCGTCTACGCCGCGCAGCTGCGGGTTCAGCGTCGGCTCGCCGAGCAGCGTGCGAGGCGTGCTCAACGCCATGCGCAGGAAGTCGACGTTGTTCGCGTGCGTGACGAGCGTCGCGCCCTCGCGAATGAACGGCACGAGCCCGGCCGTGTGATCCGAGTGCGGGTGCGAGTTGACGATGTAGCGAATCGGCTTGCCCGGCACGAGCTGCTTCACCTCGTCGAGGATCCGCTGGCCGCGCGCCTCCGACTGCCCCGCTTCGAACACCAGCACGTGGTCCGAGAATTCGGCGACGAGCGACACGTAGCCGCCCGTGATCAGATGCACGCCCGGCGCGAGCTGCTCGACGGTGACGGGCGGAGGCGTCGGCGGCCCACCGCCGCCGGGCGGGCCGCCCGGGCCGGCCGGCAACG
>JBBIJV010000227.1:0-5074 GCA_037445815.1 Rhodospirillaceae bacterium | reverse complement strand
GTTCGCGCATCTGCGCGAGCTCGGCGGAGTCATTTGATGCCACTGGTTGCGAGCGAAGCGAAACAGGGCGGTACGCGATGAGCCGCGCCGTCACGATCAGCGGTGTGGCCGCCGTGGCCGCGGCCGGCGCCGGCGTCGCGTGGCTCGCCGTGCACGACGCGACGCCGAGCGCCGAGGACCAGTGGCCGCTGTTCGACCGCTACTGCGTCGAGTGCCACAACGCGGCCGAGCTCACGGCCGACATCGCGTTCGACCGGATGTCGCCGGAGTCCATCGCCCACGAGCCCGAGATCTTCGAGACCGTCGTGCGCAAGCTGCGCGGCGCGCAGATGCCGCCGCCCGGCGAGCCGAAGCCCGACAACGACGTGCGGCGCACGTGGATCGCGAGCCTCGAGCACGCGCTCGACGAGGCGGCCGTTGCGCGGCCGAATCCGGGCCAGGTGGCGCTGCACCGCCTGAACCGCACGGAGTACAAGAACGCGATCGCGGACTTGCTCGCGCTCGAGGTCGACGTGAAGGCGCTGCTGCCGAAGGACGACGAGAGCGACGGCTTCGACAACGTCGCGAACGTGCTCAAGGTGTCGCCGTCGTTCCTCGAGCAGTACATCGCCGCGGCGCGCGTCATCAGCGAGCTCGCCGTCGGCCTGCCGAACGCGAAGCGCGACAGCCGCGTCTACTACGCCCCGGCCAACGCGAACCAGAACTATCACGTCGAGGGCATGCCGCTCGGTACGCGCGGCGGCATGCTCGTCGAGCACTTCTTCCCGGCCGACGGCGAGTACGAGTTCAACATCGGCGGTCTCGCGCGCGCGCGGTACGTCGAAGGGCTCGAGTACCGGCACCGGCTCGTGCTCGTCATCGACGGAAAGAAGGTGTTCGAGGACGAGATCGGCGGGCCCGAGGACGTCGAAGCCGTCGACCTCCGCCAGGCCGCGGCCGTCGCCGAGATCAACGGGCGGTTCGAGAACATCCGTGTGCCGATGACGGCCGGGCCGCACAAGATCGCGGCCACGTTCGTCGCGCGCACGATGTCGGAGTCCGACGCCGTGCTCGAGCCGTTCATTCCCGGCGGCGGCGAGGTCGGCATCATCGAAGGCGAGGAGAGTCCGCTCAAGATCCAGCGGCTCGAGATCAACGGGCCGTTCACGGTCTCGGGCCTGAGCAACACGCCGAGCCGCGAGCGCATCTTCAGTTGCCGCCCGCGCGCGCCCGACGACGAGCTGCCGTGCGCGCGCGAGATCCTCACGCGGCTCACGCGTCAGGCGTTCCGCCGCCCTGTCACGGACGCCGATCTCGCCGCGCCGATGAAGTTCTACGAGCAGGCTCGCGCGACGGGCGACTTCGAGGCCGGCGTGCGCAGCGCGCTCACGATCGTCCTCGCGTCGCCGGAGTTCCTGTATCGCTTCACGGCGCCGCCCGAAGACGCTGCGCCCGGCTCCGTCTACGCCGTCGATCAGTACGCGCTCGCGTCGCGGCTATCGTTCTTCCTCTGGAGCAGCCTGCCCGACGAGGAGCTTCTCGCGCTCGCCGAGCGCGGCGAGCTCGACGACGCGCGCGTCGTCGAGCGGCAAGTGAAGCGCATGCTCGCCGACCCGCGCGCGGCCGCGCTCGTCACGAACTTCGCGCAGCAGTGGCTCGACGTGCGCGGCATCCGCGAGATCGTGCCGGACCCCGTGCTGTTCCCCGAGTACAACCCGGACTTGGGCGAGGCGTTCGCCGAGGAGCTCACGCTGTTCTTGGGCAGCGTGATGCTCGAGGACAGGAGCGTGCTCGAGCTCCTGAACGCGAAGCACACGTACTTGAACGAGCGCCTCGCGCTGCACTACGGCGTGCCGGGCGTGCGCGGCGACACGTTCCGCCGCGTCGAGCTCGCCGACGCGAATCGCCGGGGATTGTTCGGCAAGGGCGGCATTCTGCTCGCCACGTCGTACCCGAACCGCACGGCGCCCGTGCTGCGCGGCGCCTGGATTCTCGAGGCGATCACGGGCACGCCGCCGGCCGCGCCGCCGCCGAACGTGGAGGCGTTCCCCGAGACGCAGGAAGGCGAGCAGCCGAGGACGGTTCGCGAGCGGCTCGAGATGCACCGCTCGAACCCCACCTGCAACGGCTGCCACGGCGTCATGGACCCGCTCGGCTTCGCGCTCGAGAATTTCGACGCGATCGGCGCGTGGCGCGTGAAGGACCGCGAGGCCGGCGAGGCCATCGACTCCTCCGGGCAGCTCGCCGACGGCAGGGTCGTGAACGGTCCCGTCGATTTACGTAACGCGCTGCTCGAAGATCCGACGCAGTTCGTGCAAACGCTGACCGAGAAGCTCATGATTTATGCGTTGGGGCGCAGCGTCGAGTACTACGACATGCCGTCCGTGCGCCGCATCGTGCGCGACGCGGCGCGCGAGGATTACCGCTTCTCGGCGATCCTCACCGGCATCGCGCTGAGCGAGCCGTTCAGGTTCAGCCGCGCGCCCGGCGCGGACGGCGCCGACGCCGAAGCGATCACGGCGCAGGCCGTGGAGGATTAGGAGAACGCCGATGTTCGTGACGAAGAAGCACCTGTCGCGTCGCACGGTCCTTCGCGGGCTCGGTGCCACGATCGCGCTGCCGCTCCTCGACGCGATGATCCCCGCGCGCACGGCGCTCGCGCACACGGCCGGCGCGCCCACGCCGAAGCTCGGCTTCATCTATTTCCCGCACGGCGCCATCATGAAGCAGTGGACGCCCTCCGGCGAAGGCACGAGCTTCGAGCTCTCGCCGCTGCTCGAGCCGCTCGCGCCCTTCAGGGCTCAGCTCACGATCGTCAGCGGGCTCGAGAACAAGCACGCGGCGGGGCCCACGCACGCGATCACGCCGGGCACCTGGCTTTCGGGCGTGAGCCCGCGTATCAGCCACGACCCGTACGGCGGCGTGACGGCCGATCAGATCGCCGCGCAGCACATCGGCCAGGACACGCCGCTGCCGTCGCTCGAGGTCTCGACGGAGGAGGCCGTCGGCGGCGGCGCTTGCGACCGCAACTACGGCTGCAGCTACGGCGCGACGATCTCGTTCCGCACGCCGACCACGCCGCTGCCGATGGAGTTCAATCCGCGCAAGCTGTTCCAGCGCCTGTTCGGCCAGGGCGACACGCCCGAAGAGCGCGAGCTGCTCGCGGCGCAGTACGCGAGCATCCTCGACGTGGTCGCCGACAAGGCCGCGGCGCTCAAGAAAGTGGTGGGCCCGGCCGACCGGCGCATGCTCGACGACTATCTCGAGAGCGTGCGCGAGATCGAGCGGCGCGTGCAGAAGCTCGAGGCGAACGACCTTTCGCACATCGAGTTGCCGGATGCGCCCGTCGGCATCCCGTCGAGCTTCGACGAGCAGATGAACCTGATGTTCGACACCGTCGCGCTCGCTTGGGCTGCGAACCTGACGCGCATCACGTCGTTCATGATGGCGGCCGAGGTCAGCAACATGACCTACAATCACGTCGACGTGCCCGACGCGTTCCACGCGCTGTCGCATCACCAGAACAACGCCGCAAAGCTCGAGCGCCTAGCGCGCGTGCAGCTCTATCACAACCGCGCCTTTGCGCGCTTCGTGCAGAAGCTCAAGGACACGCCGGACGGCGACGGTTCGATGCTCGATCACTCGCTGCTCGTCTACGGCAGCAACATGAGCGACAGCAACGCGCACGACCACTTCCCGCTGCCGATGGCGCTCGTGGGCGGCGGCTGCGGCAAGGTGAAAGGCGGCCAGCACCTGAAGTATCCGGACCGCACGCCGGTCTCGAACATGCTGCTCACCGTGCTGCAACGCGCCGGCGTGCCCGTAGAATCGCTCGGCGACAGCACCGGCACGATCGCGGAGATTTGACGTGAACGCGCGCGCGCTCGGGCTCGCGTTCGCGGTCGCTGCCGGGGCCGGCAGCACGGCCGCGCAAAGCACGCTCGTCGATGCGGCCCGTAACGACGATCATGCCGCGGCCGTTGCGCTGCTCGCGGAGCGCGCCGACCCGAATCAAACCGAGTCCGACGGCACGACGCCGCTGCACTGGGCCGTCCATCACGACGACGCCGAGCTCGTGAAGCGCCTGCTCGCGGCCGGCGCGAACGTGGCCGCCGCGAACGATTATGGCGCGACGCCGATGTCGGAGGCGGCCGTCGTGGCGAACGTCGAAGTGCTTGAAGCGCTGCTCGACGCGGGCGCCGACGTAGACTCGCCTAACGAGGACGGGCAGACGGCGTTGATGGTCGTCGCGCGCGGCGGCAACACGGCCGCCGCAAAGCTCCTGCTCGACCGCGGCGCCGACGTCAATGCGCGCGAGCAGCGCAAGGGACAAACGGCGCTGATGTGGGCCGTTGCGCAGAGTCACCCCGAGATGGTGAAGCTCCTGATCGAGCGCGGCGCCCGAGTCGACGCGCGCTCGACGGTGAACGAATGGGAGCGCATGGTCACGGCCGAGCCGCGCCAGAAGAACTTGATGCCGGGCGGCTTCACGCCGCTGCTCTATGCAGCGCGGCAGGGTTGCCTCGAGTGCGCGAAGGCGCTGATCGGCGCCGGAGCCGACGTGAATCTCACGGACCCCGACGGCGTCACGCCGCTCTTGTCGGCGCTCCTGAACGCGCACTTCGACACGGCGAGGTACCTGCTCGCGGCCGGCGCGATGGTCAATAAGTGGGACTTCTGGGGCCGCACGCCGCTCTACGCCGCCGTCGACTACAACACGCTGCCCCACGGCGGCCGGCCGGATCGGCCGTCGCTCGACGACACGACGCCGCTCGAGATGATCGACATCCTGCTCGCGGCCGGCGCCAATCCGAACGCGCAGCTCAAGCTGTTCCCGCCGTATCGGAGCCTGCGCATGGATCGCGGCGCGGACTCGATCCTCGACATCGGCACCACGCCGCTGCTGCGCGCCGCGCGTGCGGCCGACATTCCGGCGATCGAGCGGCTCGTGGCGGCCGGCGCGCTCGTCGACCTGCCGCAGCGCGACGGAATCACGCCGCTGATGGCGGCCGTCGGCGCGGGCGCGAGCTCGATCGACACGCGAGGGAAATTCCGCACCGCGCTCGAGGCGCTCGAGACGGCCGATGCGCTGCTC
>JBBIJV010000226.1:0-5084 GCA_037445815.1 Rhodospirillaceae bacterium | reverse complement strand
CGCGCGGCTCCTCGAGCACAAGCGGTTCCGCGCTGCGTACGATTTCCTGGTCCTGCGCGCGAGCGCCGGCGACGAGGAGCAAGCCACAGTCGATTGGTGGACCGAGTTGCAGGGACTGCCTCCCGAGGAGCAGAGCAAGCTGCTCAACGTGAATCGCGGCCGGCGCCGCCGCCGCGGAGGCCGGCGCCGGCACGGCGGCCGTCAGCCCGAGATCAACGACGTTGTCGTTTGACGCTGCGACGCTCAAGAAGCGGCGCCGAGCCGCCCCCGACGCCGTGGGCCGCACCGCGGGCACGAGCTCGAGCGATACGGCGGGCGACGTCATTCGGCTCGAGGGGCCGCGCTACATCGTAGTCGAAGGCCCGATCGGCGTAGGCAAGACGAGCCTCGCAAAGCGGCTCGCGAGGAGCTTCGCGAGCGAGCTGATCCTCGAGCAGGCCGAGGAGAACCCGTTTCTCGAGCGGTTCTATCGCAACCGCCGGCAATCGGCTCTGCCGACGCAATTGTTCTTTCTATTCCAGCGCGCGCGGCAGATCGAGCAGATCCGCCAGAGCGACATGTTTTCTCCGGTGCGCGTCGCGGACTTCCTGCTCGAGAAGGATCGCCTGTTCGCCGAGCTGAACTTGGACCCGCACGAGCTCGGTCTCTATCGGCAAGTGGCCGATACGCTCGAGCTCGACCCTCCGACGCCCGATCTCGTCGTGTACTTGCAGGCGCCGGCGTCGGTCTTGATGAAGCGCGTCGCGACACGCGGCATCCCCTACGAGCAGCTCATCGAGCCCGAGTACCTCGAGCGCTTGGGCGACGCCTACGCACGGTTTTTCTACGACTTCGATGCCGCGCCGCTGCTGATCGTGAACGCAGCTGCCATTGACCCCGTGCATCGCGAGTCGGACTATCAAGAGCTGTTGCAGACGATTCTGCGCGTGAAGCACGGCCGACACTTCTTCAATCCGGCCGGCGCGCCGCTCGCCTGAGCCGGGCCCGCGGAGGTCGAGGATGTACAAGCAACTTCAGCAGCGCGGCATGGAGTCGCCGCCGGTCAACGTGAGCACGCTGCGCGAGATGAAGGAGATGCGCGAGCCGATCGCGTGTCTCACGGCCTACGATGCGAGCTTCGCTCGGCTCGTCGATGCCGCCGGCACCGACGTCGTGCTCGTCGGCGACAGCTTGGGGATGGTCATCCAAGGGCGCGACACGACTGTTCCCGTGACGGTCGACGACATGGTCTACCACAGCCGGTGCGTCGCGCGCGGTCTGCAACGGGCGTTTCTGATGGTCGACATGCCGTTCATGAGCTACACGACGGCGGAGCAGGCGCTCGACAACGCCGTGCGGCTCATGCAAGAGGGCGGCGCCATGATGGTCAAGCTCGAGACGGGGCGCGGGCAGGTCGGCATCGTCGAGTATCTCGCTAGCCAGGACATCCCGCTGTGCGCGCATCTCGGCTTGAAACCGCAGTCCGTGCACAAGCTAGGCGGCTTCAGGGTGCAGGGGCGCGAGAAGCAGGTGGCCGAGCGCATGCTCGAGGACGCAAGGGCGCTCGAGCGCGCGGGGGCCGATGCGCTGTTGCTCGAGTGCGTGCCGAATGCGCTCGGCAGCGCGATCCGCGACGCCGTGCAGATTCCCGTCATCGGCATCGGCGCGGGCCCGGGCGTCGACGGCCAGATCCTCGTGCTGTACGACGTGCTCGGCATCACGCAGGGACGAATGCCGCGCTTCGTGAAGAACTACCTGGCAGGCCGCGACTCGCCGCTCGAGGCTCTGCGCGCCTATGTCCGCGGCGTCAAGGATCGGAGTTACCCTGCGCCGGAGCACTGCTTTACCGAGTGAAGCCGGAGCGGGGAGACCCATTAGGAACGCAGAAATGACGACGAGCACGGTGCGGGTCGTTCGTACGGCGAGCGCCGTCCGTGCGGCCGTGACCGAATGGCGCGCGGCCGGCGAGCGCGTCGCCTTTGCGCCGACGATGGGCAACTTGCACGCGGGCCACATGAGCCTCGCGGCGCTCGGCGCGCAGGCCGCGCGGCGCGTCGTCATGAGCATCTTCGTCAATCCCACGCAGTTCGGGCCGAGCGAGGACTTCGCGGCGTACCCGCGCACGCTCGCCGCCGACGAAGAGCTCATCACCGCCGCCGGCAACGTCGATCTCCTGTTCGTGCCGGGCGTGCCCGAGATCTATCCATTCGGGCTCGAGCAAGCCGTGCGCATTCAATTGCCGCCGCTCGCGCGCGAGCTTTGCGGTGCGAGCCGGCCTGGCCACTTCGACGGCGTCGCGACGGTCGTCTGCCGCCTCTTGAACGTCGTGATGCCGGATTTGTTGATCTTGGGCCAAAAGGACTATCAGCAATTCGTGCTGCTCGAGCGCATGGCAGCCGACTTGCAGATGCCCGTCGAGCTCCGCATGGGGCCGACCGTGCGCGAGCCCGACGGCCTCGCGCTGTCTTCGCGCAACCGCTATCTGAGCCCCGCCGAGCGCGGGCGGGCGCCGGTGCTCCATCGGGCGCTCGCGCGGGTGCGCGACGAGCTGCGCGGCGGCGCGCGCGATTTTTCTCGCCTGTCTGCCGAAGCGCGCTCCGAGCTGGAGCGAGCGGGCTTTCGGCCCGACTACGTCGAGATCAGGCGGCAGAGGGATCTCAAGCCGGCGGATCCGCAGGCGTGCGAGGATCGCATCGTGCTCGGCGCTGCCTGGCTCGGCCGCGCGCGGCTCATCGACAATCTATTCGTCTGATGCCGCCACCGCCACGCGGTTGCGGCCCGCTTCCTTGGCCTCGTACATCGCCGCATCGGCCCGCTGCACGAGCGTTGCGACGTCGTCCTTTTCGGTGCGGTCCGCGATACCGATCGATACCGTGATGACCGTCGACAAGCTCGGCGGCGACAGCTTTGCGATCTGCTGCCGCAGACGCTCGGCGATTTGCCGGGCCTGATTCAGCTTCAGGTCGGGCAGCAGCACGGCAAACTCGTCGCCGCCGAAGCGCGCGACCAAGTCCGTCGGGCGCAAGTACTCGCGCAGAGTCTCGGCGACGGCCACGAGCACTCGGTCGCCTGCGATGTGCCCGTACTGGTCGTTGAAGGCCTTGAAGCTGTCTACGTCGATCATCATGAGGCACAGCGCTCGATTTTCGTGCAGCGTGCGCATGACCTCGCGCTCGAACATCGTGCGCATCCAGTGGCGATTGCCGAGGCCCGTCAGCGCGTCGGTGTGCGCGTTGCGCTCGGCCTGTCGCAGCACGCCCAGGCTGCTCGCGATGTACTCGTTGTCGGAGCGCACGCGCTCGGAAAGCACGACGAGCAGGTTCTTGCAGAATGTGTGCGAGCGATCGACCATGCGCCAGAGCAGCGTGTGGCTGACGACCATGAGGTGCGAGTCCTCGGTCGCGACGACGAACGCCGACGGGTCCTTTTCCTCGATCAACGACATCTCGCCGGCGCACGAGCCGGGGCCCAAGTCAGCGATCTTCGGCGCGTCGAGCGAGCCCAGGTGCACAGTGAGCCGGCCGCTCAGTACCACGTAGACGCAATGGTTCTTGCGGTCCGGCGAGAGCAATACTTGGCCGGCCTTGACGTCGATGCGGCCGCACTGCGGCAAGAGATCGCTCATGCTCTCGGCGTCGATGCCGCGAAAGAGCGCGATGCCCTGCAGCAACGAGCGGCGAAAATCCGTGTCGATGCCGTACGCGAGCGACTCCAGGTTGACGATGCCCATCCGCGCGATCCGCTGCCCGATTCGCTGCGATCCTAAGGCGCGCACCGCGGGCGCCGGAGTGACGCAGTTGGCACTCCTAGGTGCGCCGCCGTGCTGCAAGTTGTTGCGCGAGCGCCCACTGCACGTGCTCGCGTACGAGCGCCGACGGATGATCGGCGCGCGATTCGAGCGCCGCGACGATTCGCTCGTCGGCGGGTGCGTTGCCGAGCGCGACGGCGACGTTGCGGAGCCAGCCCTCGTAACCGGCGCGGCGCAGCGCGGAGCCCTCGGTGCGGCGCCGCCATTCCTCCTCGGGCCACGCGAACAGCTCGACGAGGGCGGTGCCGTCGAGCCCGTGGCGCACGGCGAAGTCCCCGACGGAAGTGGGTTGCGCGAACTTGTTCCACGGGCAAAAGAGCTGGCAGTCGTCGCAGCCGAAAATGCGGTTGCCGATGGCGGGCCGCAGCTCCTCGGGGATCGCGCCGCGCTGCTCGATCGTCAAGTACGAGATGCAGCGGCGCGCGTCGAGCTCGTACGGCGCGACGATGGCGCGGGTCGGACACACTTCGATGCAGGCGGTACAGGTGCCGCAGTGCTCCGCGACCGGAGCGTCGGGAGGCAGCGGCAGATCGGTGTAGAGCTCGCCGAGCAAGAACCACGAGCCGTCGCGGTCGAGCACGTTCGTGTGCTTGCCGATCCAGCCCAAGCCCGCTTCGCGCGCGAGCGCTTTCTCGAGCACGGGCGCGCTGTCGACGAATACCCGATAGCCGAAAGCGCCGATGCGCGCCTCGATCGCGCCGGCGAGCCGCTTGAGCCTGCGGCGCATGACCTTGTGATAATCGCGGCCGAGCGCGTAACGGGCCACGTAGCCGGCTGACCCGTCCGCGAGCACCTCGCCTGCGGGGCGTGCTTGCGCGGGCCAATAGCTCATGCGCGCGGCGATGACGCTGACCGTGCCCGGCACGAGCTCGCCCGGGCGCGAGCGCTTGCGGCCGTGGCGCTCCATGTAGCCCATCGAGCCGTGGCGGCGGAGGGCGAGCCAGCGCTCGAGGCGCGCTTCGTCGGCCTCGAGATTCGGCGCGGCGATGCCGAGCTTCGAAAAGCCGAGCTCGCGGCCGAGCTTCTTGATGTCGCTCTTGAGCCGCGCGAGTTGTGCAGCATCCAAATTGGGCACGATGAAACGAGCCGTAGGGCAACGGTCAGTATAATCGCCGCCAATGAGCGCCCCCGCAGAACGTCTCCCCGAGCGTGTGTTCAGCTCGGAGCAGGTGCGAGACCTCGAGCGGCTCGCGATCGAGCGTTGCGGCGTCACCGACTACGATCTCATGTGCCGCGCCGGCGCCGCCGCCTTGCGCCTGCTGAAGCAGCGCTGGCCCGCGGCGCGCTCGCTCGCGAT